>MGPL01000140.1:7321-17430 GCA_001797415.1 Deltaproteobacteria bacterium GWA2_55_10 | reverse complement strand
AATCGTAAGGATGATCAACCATGCCTCCCCGCTCCAGCCGCGGGTGATACTCATCTACGACAGGGAGGGCGTGCCGTTCCCTAAGCCAGTCGAGACCGACCTCAAGGAAAACACGAACAGGTGGATAATCGGTTCGAAAAAGTCCTCTGAGCTCGGGCAGGCGCAGCAGTACCTCACCGCCTGAGCCCGCAACATCCCTTGATAATTATCATGTGACCCTCCCGCTGAAATATTGTATATTGTAGTGGAACCGCAAGCAGGAGGGGATCATGTCAGCAAGCCCGAAAAAACTCGATCTCAGGGCCATACCCATGTTCCAGCGTCACCCGTGCGTTTTCGACGGCTGGGAGGCGATAGAGGCTGGAGAGGCCATGGAGATTACCAACGACCACGACCCCAAGGCGCTCCGTTACCAGTTCGAATCAGAGTACATGGATAAATTCGAATGGGACTATCTTTCCAGCGGGCCTTCCGAATGGGTCGTGAAGATAACAAAGAAAAAGATGCCCGAGGCAACGGGAGAGGAGCTGCGGAGAAAGGTCCTTGCCGGCCTTGACGTGGTGAGGCCTCATCTACAGGCTGACGGCGGCGATGTCGAACTCGTCGAGATAGACGAGGCCGCGAAAGTTGTACGGGTAAAGCTCAAGGGCGCGTGCGGAGGATGCCCTTCGGCTGCCATGACCCTGAAGTCCGGCGTAGAGGTCCAGGTCAGGAAGGCTGCTCCGGAGATAAAATCCGTAGAGCCGGTCTGAAATAAGAAGTTAATTCAGGCTGCTCAAAAAGCTCCATATGCGAGGCGTCGAGGAGCGAGGAACGAGTCGTACTCTTTTTGTACGTCGCAGTGACCTCCGCGACTCGACAAGCAGATGGACTTTTTCAGCAGCCTGTTGAAATTGAGAAAGCGCGGCAAAAATTGCCGCGCTTTATTTTTTGACCCTAAGGCTCAGGCCGTCTTCTTGATAAATCGTTCAGGGTTGTTCTCAAAGGCCTCCTTGCAGGCCTCGCTGCAGAAATAAAAGGTCTTATCCCTGAACTCAGCCGTGGCCTCTGCGTCCCCGGCATTTATCTCCATCTTGCAGACCGGGTCGGTAGGCATGGCGCACCTCCTTTGCAGCTTTAATCCCGGGCTACCGGCCTCATGCCGGGCCGGGTCTTTACATCATCATTCCTTAAGGCAATCGTCCCGCCAGCAGCATACGGACTGGTCGCAACAATCAACTGCCGTGCCAAAGCACGGGTAGTTGCCTTCGGCCTTCTGTATGGCCCTTATAAGGTCTTCCTTTTTCATCCTCGCGGATTTTACCCCAAGCTTTTTAGCCCTTTCCCTCACCTTCTCCATCTGCATCTGCCCTCTTCCTCCCTGGATAATCTTCCGTTCAAACACCAGACTTTCCTTTAACAATAGACTCACCTGACTAAATTAGGACAGCTTTTTGCCGCCGAGTCAACTCCCCTGGCCTTTTTTCCCGGCATATTTCCCTCTCCACAAGGCGCCCTGAAATGATATACTGCATCCCTGTTCCGCGGAGGTTTCGGATGAAGCTCACTTTCGTCGGCGGCGCCAGCACTGTAACCGGCTCCTGCTACTATATCGAGGTCGGAAAATTCAAATTCCTTGTCGAGTGCGGAATGCACCAGGGCAACGGCTCTGACGAGCTCAACAGGACCCCCTTCCCGTTCAACCCGGCTGAGCTTGATTTCATCTTCATTACCCACTCGCATATCGACCACTCGGGCCTTCTCCCAAAGGCAGTCCGCGAAGGATTTTCCGGCAAGGTCATCTCCACCGCGGCAACGAGGGACCTCCTCGATCCCATGCTCTATGATTCAGCGAGCATACAGGAGAGCGACAGCGTATGGGTGACAAAGAAGGCCATGCGCACAGGCAGAGAGCCGGTACAACCGCTTTACACCACTGAGGACGTCGAGAAGGTATTGCCCCTTTTCGACGTGAAAGACTATGACCGGATATACCACCTGGGCCCAGGGGTCAAGTACAGGTTCCTTGACGCCGGGCACATACTCGGCTCCGCGAGCCTGGAGATATGGTACCAGGACAGCAGCTCCGAGAAAAAGATCGTCTTCTCAGGGGACATCGGGAAAAAGGGAAACCCGATCATCAAGGACCCATCCGCGCCCGATGTAGCGGACTACATCGTAATGGAGTCGACATACGGGAACAGGTCGCATAAGCCCCTGAACGAATCGATCAACGAGCTGGTGAGCGCCATAAAGACGACCTTCAGGCGCGGCGGCAACGTATACATACCTTCATTCGCCGTCGGAAGGGCGCAGGACCTCCTCTATATACTCAACAACCTCGTGAGGCAGGAGAGGCTCTACAGGATTGACGTCTACCTGGACAGCCCTCTCGCCGAAGAGGTCACCAGGGTGTATGTAGCTCACCCGGAATGCTTTGACGACGAGGCCAGGAGGCTCTTCACCACCAGGCAGTCGGACACTTCCATAAGGCTCCACTTCGTGAGGACCGCGGAAGAGTCGATGAAGCTCAACAGGCTCAAATCCGGCAATATAATCATAGCCGGGAGCGGCATGTGCGAGGGCGGGCGCATAAAACACCATCTCAAGCACAACCTCTGGCGCTCCGAGTGCAGCGTTATATTCGTCGGCTACCAGGCGAAAGGCACGCTCGGCAGAAAGATAGTCGACGGCGCGAAGGCGGTAACCGTCCTCGGTGAAGAGGTCGTGGTAAGGGCGTCGATATACACGATAAACGGCTTCTCCGCGCACGCGGGCAGGGAAGGGCTCATCGAGTGGCTGTCCGAGTTCGACAACTCTCCTACCATATTTATCGTGCACGGCGAGGACGACGCGGCAGAGTCCTTCTCGGAGCTGATAAAAGAAAAACACCCGAGCTTCACGACGCGCCGCCCCAGGAACGGCGAGATAGTGGAAATATAAACCTTTTCAGGCTGCTCAAAAAGGTCCAGATGCGAGGCCCCGGTTAAATCGGGGAGCGAGGAAGGAGGCGTACTCTTTGCCGTACGCCGCACTGACAAGCTTCTGAAGCCAACAAAGCAGATGGGCCTTTTTCAGCAGCCTGCCGACTTGACTACCCATCTCTTTCCAATACAATCTAAGTAGACCCTCCCTCTCCCACTCTCAGCCAAATAACGAGGTAGAACTATGCCCCGTCCGATCTGGAAAGGAAGCATAAGTTTCGGTCTGGTCAATATCCCCATAGGCCTTTTCACGGCAGAAGGCAAGGAGAAGAAGCTCGACCTCCACCTGCTCGACAAAGAGGACCTCGCCCCTGTCGGCTACAAGAAATACAACAAGGTGACCGGCAAAGAGGTCTCGGGCGAAATGGTCAGGGGCTATGAGTTCGAGGACGGACAGTACGTGGTCCTCACTGAAGAAGACCTGTTGAGGGCCAATCCCAAGGCCACCCAGACAGTAGAGATAACGGACTTCGTCGAAGCGAAAGACATCCATCCCATCTTTTTTCAGAAGCCCTATTTCCTCGCGCCCGCGGGAAGGGGCGAGAAGGGCTACGCCCTCCTGAGAGAGGCCCTTAAGAAGACCGGCAAGGCAGGGGTCGCAAAGGTCGTCATCCATTCAAAGGAGTATCTTGGCGTGGTCGTCCCCTACGGAAAGGTCCTTGTGCTTGAGCTTATCCGTTACGCTGATGAGCTCAAGGACGCCTCTGAAGTTGAAGTGCCTGACGAGGACTTGAAGAAAACAGGCGTGAGCGCAAAAGAGATTGAGATGGCAGAGAGGCTCGTTGAATCGATGGTAAACGAGTGGCAGCCCCAAAAATACCATGACACCTACAGAAAAGAGCTTCTCTCATATATCAGGCAGAAGATAGCGGCAGGCGAGACAGCGCGGATAGAAGAGGCCCCGCCAGCCAGGCCGCAGCCAACGGCAGAGGTCATTGACATCATGTCATTACTGAAGAAGAGCCTGGAGGAGACAGAGGCTGCCAGGGTCGCGGCCAGGAAAAAGGCCGCGGGCGGCTGACCTGTAAGCCAATGCAAAAAGACCCCGGGGACTTGAGCGATTACCAGCGAAAGAGAGACTTCTCCCGCACGCCTGAGCCCAGGGGGGACGGCGAGGAGGCCGGCGCCGGCATATTCGTAATACACAAGCACGCAAGCCGCACCCTTCATTACGATTTCCGCCTTGAACTCCACGGCACCCTCAAGAGCTGGGCCGTGCCAAAAGGCCCTTCAGTAAACCCTGCGGACAAGCGCCTTGCCGTACACGTCGAAGACCACCCGATAGAGTACGCTGGCTTCGAGGGCGTTATCCCGAGAGGCGAGTACGGCGGAGGCTCCGTGCTCCTGTGGGACCGGGGCTTCTGGATACCGGAGGAGGACCCTGACGATGGCATGAGAAAGGGCAGCCTAAAGTTCATCCTGAGCGGCAGGAAGCTCGGCGGCAGGTGGGCGCTCGTGAGGCTTAAAGACCGGGGCGACCGTTACGACGAGGGCGAGGGCAAGGAGGAATGGCTTCTTATAAAGGAGCGCGACGGCGCGGCTTCGGAAGAGCGGGATATAATATCCGAGATGCCGAGGTCTATCGCGAGCAACAGGACTATAGATGAGATCGCGGAGCTCCCCGAGGGCATCTGGAGCGCAACAGGCGAGGCCGCGCCAGTGCTTCCATCCGGCGCCATTGCGGAGAAAAAAAAGATGCCCGGGGAAATAAGGCCGCAGCTCGCCGCACCGGTAGACGCTCCTCCGCAGGGAGACGGCTGGCTGCATGAGATCAAGTATGACGGCTACAGGATAGCCGCCGCGATACGGGACGCAAATGTAAGGCTCCTTACGCGCAACGGCAACGACTGGACATCTAAGTTCCCCTCCATCGCTTCAGCGCTGTCAAAGCTCCCCATAAAAGAGGCCTGGCTCGACGGCGAGATCGTATCAATAAAAGAGGACGGCACGACGAGTTTCGAAGGGCTGCAGGGCGCGCTCTCCGCCGGTACTGACGAGGGGCTCGTCTATATGATCTTCGACATAATTTATTACAACGGCTACTCTCTCGAAGCCGCGCCGCTCTCTGACCGAAAGCTCCTTGCCGCAGCCATCCTCAGCTCTGAGAAGGTAGACCGGGGCATGCTCCGCTTCAGCCAGCATGTCGAGGGCCGGGGCGCGGAATTCTTTGACAATGCCTGCGAATGGGATGTGGAGGGGATAATCTCAAAAAAGAAAGACTCGCCATACTTCCAGGGGAGGACAAGGTCATGGGTAAAGGTAAAGTGCCTTGATCGCCAGGAGTTCGTAATAGGAGGATACACCGAGCCGACTGGAGCCAGGGCAGGATTCGGCGCGCTTCTCATAGGCGTATTCGACGGCGATGGGCGGTTCATATACAGCGGCCGGGTGGGCACGGGCTTCAATGAGCGCACGACAATGGATATATGGGAGAGGCTCAAGGCAATGGAAAAACCACAGCCCGATTTCCACAATCCGCCTGTCGGCGCCGAGGCAAAGGGAGTGCGCTGGGTAAGGCCGGAGCTTGTCGCCGAGGTCGCCTTCACGCAGTGGACAAAGGATGGCGTGCTCCGCCATCCATCCTTCCAGGGCTTGAGGGAGGATAAGCCGGCAAGAGAGGTAGTCCATGAGAACCCTCTGAAGCTCATCGAGGCAATAGGCCCGGCAGATGAGGCCATCGCGCCAGGCGAGCCTATTGCCGAGACAGGGCCGGTGCGCATGATCAGGAAAGTACGGGTCACCAACCCTGAGCGCGTTTTTTATCCTGATGAGGGCTACACAAAAGCCGACCTCATGGACTATTACGAGACAGCGGCCCCGCTCATGCTCCCGCACCTGGTCGGCCGGCCTCTTACCCTTGTGCGCTGCCCTGAAGGTTATGACAGGGAATGCTTCTTCCAGAAGCACGAGATGCAGGGCATGCCTGAGGAGATAAAGAGGATAGAGCTGACGGAGAACGACGGCACGAAAGCTATTTATTTGACGGCAGATACCCCTGAGGCTGTAATCGGCCTCGTGCAGCTCGGCGTGCTTGAGATCCATACGTGGGGGAGCAGGAATATAAAACTCGAATACCCTGACAGGATGACATTTGACATAGACCCTGATACCGCGGTCGAATGGGAGAGGCTCGTTGAGTCCGTTTACCTCATAAGAGAGCTCTTGAATGAGCTCGGCCTTCAGAGCTTTGCTAAGGCCACGGGAGGCAAAGGGCTTCATGTCGTCGTCCCTCTTCAACCTGTCCGGGACTGGGAAGAGGTAAAGTCGTTTTCAAAGGCCCTGGCCGAGTTCATAGCAAGAGGCCTTCCGGGGAGGTTCACATCCATGATGACCAAATCGCGGAGGGTCGGGAAGACATTCGTGGATTACATGAGGAATTTGAGGGGCGCTACCGCCATAGAGGTCTACTCAACCAGGGCCAGGAAAGGCGCGCCGATAGCCGTACCGTTAAGATGGGAAGAGCTTATGCAGGTGCGGTCGGATTCATTCACGCTCAGGAATATAAAAGACAGGATAAAAGAGGCCGGGAATCCCTGGGAAGGATACATGGACCTCAGGCAGCCCATAACCGACAGGATGAAGGAGAGACTGGGGATCATATAAGAAAAGCGGGCCGGTTAATCCCGGCCCGCTTGAAAGCTGGAAACATCAGGCTGTTTAGAAAGCTCCATACGCGGGGAGCGAGGAATGAGGCGTACTCTTCATGTACGCCGCTTCTGACGAGCAACTGAAGCCAACAAAGCAGATGGACTTTTCAAGCTGCCGCTTATTGCTGGACTATATCGACCAGCTCTATATCAAAGTTCAAGTCCCTGCCAGCCAGCGGATGGTTGGCGTCGAGATATATCTTCTCTTCAGTGAGCTTCACCACCTTCACGACAGTCGAGCTGCCGTCGTCCTGCGTTATCTGCAGCTGCATGCCCTCGTCGGGGTCGATATAAGGAGGTATCTGGCTCCTGTCCACCTCGAGTATGAGCTCGTCGAAATACGGCCCGTAGGCATCATCTGCCGGTATGTGCAGGTTCTTCGAATCGCCGGGGTTCATGCCGACGACGGCCTGTTCAAAAGCCGGTATGAGCATGCCCTCGCCTATGACGAACTGAAGGGGTTCCCTGCCCTGCGACGAATCGAACCTGCTCCCGTCGTCCAGGGTGCCTGTATAATGGATCTTTACGATATCGCCATGTTTTGCGTTTTCCATTTCATTCCTCCCCAAGCCTTATTTACAAAGGAACGCGCGATAACCATGCTGGAGAGCTTCGGCCCGCGTACCTTCCAGTCCCCTGCCCCTGATTTTTTCATATTATGACTCTAACTACGAGTCAAAGTACTGTCAAGCCGGCCCGGTTGAGCTTTCTGTCCCTGAAAAATATCGGGCGGCTCACGTTAGCATGCTTTGGAGCCCCCCGCCATAAATAAAGGGGCCCGGCCTTCTCAGGCCGGGCCCCAATACGATTCGTCGCTTCAGAAATTGTATGTGATACCTCCGAACACCTGGCGTGCCTGATAATCGACCTCGAAGTCGGTATGGGCGTATTCCAGATCAGCGCGCGAATATTTATATTCCGCAAAGAACGCGATCTTTTGGCTCACTTCGAACTCGACACCGCCCAGGAACTGCCAGCCGAAAACCTCGTCGTTTGTGTCAGGCAGGGTCGGCGCGACGCCGAGAAATGGCGGGGAGAAGGAAGCGTTTTCAAGCTCGGCATAAAATAAACCGGCGCCGGCGCCCAGGTATGGCCGGAATCTGCCTTGAGGCACGCGAAGGATAAGGTTTACAGTCGCCGAGTAGACCGTATGTTCTCCGCGCGCGTCGATCTTTGTCGAACTGCCCTTTACAGTCAACCCCTCCATGTCCGCAACATGGCCGTTCAAGTCAAGTTCGTAGCCGAAAAATGGGGCGCTCTCCAGCCATTTGCCCAGTTTTACCCCAGCTGTCAACCCGTTGCCGAATTCAAGGTCTCCCACCCCGCTGCCGGATTTTGATTCGCTGAATGCTTCGCATTCCGGAGGAAAAACTGCGCCAGCATACGCCTTTATATAAGAGTGTGCGTGTGAACAGGCCGGAAATAATAGCCCTATGAAGAGGGCCAGGACCGGCGTCAACTTGGTCATCACGGCCTCCTTCCGCCCGCGTGCGCTTGAGCGTCCGATCGAATACATCTTTTAAGAAGAACACAGAATAGATGTTTGTCAACGGAGGGGTTTTTTGCGCGGATAAGGGAAAAGTTGCTCAGAAAGGATTGTTGAACCTGATTATCCGGCGGTAGATGAAGACGTAGACAGCGGCAAATACGATGACTATGGCGACGAGCGCCGGGGTGTTAGCGTGGAATATGAAAGCCGCGCTCCCGAAGACCCAGACGAGCGCCCAGAGGTAGACCGAGGTCCTGGAATTGCTCTTTGTCACGCGCTTGCATATGAGCGTATGCAGGTGGAAGCTGTCGGCTGCCATGGCCGACCCCCTTCGCTTTATCCTCCTCCTGTAGATCGAGAAGAATACCTCGAAGACCGGATAGACCAGAAGGACCATCGGGAACCAGGGGGATATGGCAGGATTCCTGTCCACGAGCAGGACTGATGTCTCAGCCAGGAGAAAGCCGATGAAGTACGCTCCTCCGTCGCCGAGGAAGATCTTCCCTTTGGGGTAGTTCCATACGAAAAAACCGGCTATGGACACTATGAGGACAACGGAGATGTTGAGTACGAGCTGGTCGCCGTAGATGTAGGATATCGCCGCGAGAAAGATGAGCGCGATGATGGATACGCCTGAGGCGAGGCCGTTGACGCCGTCGATCACGTTCATCGCATTTGCCACGCCAACGACCGCAAATACCGTAAAGGGCGCTGCCAGGGCGAACGGGAGAGCGAGAAAGCCTATGCTGACGATTGCGTCGCCGGAAAGCAGGATGAAGGCGGCCGGGCCGCAGGACATCAACAAGAGCCTTTTGGCCGGGCTCAGGCCGGTCCTGAAGTCTTCGTAGAATCCAGCCGCAAAGACCGGCAGGGATGCGAGCATCAGGGCCTCTGCATTATCGCCCAAAAGAGAAAAGGGGATCAGCGTTGAAAAGAATATCCCGAGACCTCCTGCCCGCGCAGTTGAGAATGTATGCAGCCTCTGCGGCTTTTCAGATTCGCCCGCATCCACGCAAAAGGCCCATTTGCGGGAGGCCTGTATTATGATGAACTGCAGGACGAACGACAGCAGAAAAAGGAGCGTAATGCGCATGGGGACCCTTATGGACAGGGCTGCGGCTCAAAGCTGGAATAGGTTATGCGGGATGAATGTCCAAGGTGTTCTGGTTAGTGCGTAGATAATCTGACGCGGTTATTTTTCTGCTATGTGCCCTCTCGTACTGAATACGGCCTCTCCCGAGGCCTCTGCTCTTCTCTTCTAATGAGAGATGCGCAGCACCCTGACAGGAGCCCCAGGAAGAGCGAAGCCCCTCTCAGAAGGAGCATGGGGGCTATAAAAACATACTCTGGAATGCTATTGGCCCTGAGCGGCTTAAAGAAGGAGAGCGCGGAGACCAGAAAAAACAGGGCCATTGCGGCCGGGAGCAAAGCCAGGAGCGGGTTACCGAACGCCGCGGCCCCCGTAGCCGTTATGAGCGGAATTGAGAGCACCTCTAATTTCAGCCCCTGCGGCGTGTACGAGTCCTTAAACACCTTCTGCGGGTGCTTCTTATAGAGCCTGACCCTCCAGTAGCCCCTGTAGAACTTTGTCCTGAGATATTTTTTCAGGGATGCG
The DNA here is from genome assembly GCA_001797415.1 of Deltaproteobacteria bacterium GWA2_55_10. Classification (GTDB taxonomy): domain Bacteria; phylum Desulfobacterota; class GWC2-55-46; order GWC2-55-46; family GWC2-55-46; genus UBA5799. The sequence continues at coordinate 7,716 of MGPL01000140.1, read as the reverse complement.
GGATGCCGGTGAAAGACAACGGCATCCGGCCTGAAGACGAGCTTAAAGCCCCTCTCGTGCATCTCGTAGGAGAGGTCCGTGTCCTCTCCGGATGCGGCCGTATACGATGTATCAAAGCCGCCGCACTCAAGGAACGCTTCTCTTCTGTAAGCTGCCGCATAGCTCCCTATGAAGTCTATGCCCTCTCTTTTCGACATCCTTGCGTAGCGGATCTCTATCTCAGCCTGGCAGAACCGCGCCACAAAGCCCCTCTGGGCGGTCCTGTAGCTGCCTTGCGCGCCCATTATGCCGGGGTCTTCAAACGGCGCGAGCAGATTCTTGAGAAAATCCCTGTCAGGTTCGCAGTCTGAATCGGTAAATACGAGCACCTCCCCCTTTGCCAGAAGAGCGCCGTG
>MGPL01000140.1:6775-7296 GCA_001797415.1 Deltaproteobacteria bacterium GWA2_55_10 | reverse complement strand
TTTGTCTGACGAATGACCCGCACAGGAAAACTCTCTGCAGCTTCTCCCGTATTGTCCGTTGATCCGTCGTCGACGACGATTATCTCGTACTCATCCCGCGGGATGCTCTGCCGCATAGAGGCCGCCAGACATGCGACTATCGTCCCCGCAGCGTTGTACGCCGGTATAATGAGCGAGCACCTCATGGGCGCGTCCTTTCAGGCCCGATAATAAATCTGCTCAGGGCCTTGCCGGCCCGAATGAGCCTCTTTGCCTCAGAGGGCCTCGTTATCATCTGAACGACCTTTGAGAATATGTACCCTGTCCTGAGGTAAAACTCCCTTCTGCTCCGGTCGGAGAACTCCACGAGCTCTTTTCCGCTTATTCCGGGCAGGGATATTATGCAGTTGTGAAGCCCCTCCGGCGTGAGCCAGTCCTTGAACGAGGAAGCCTTTATATACCCCTTCTCCCGGAAGCTTTCGTATGAGCGCGTGCCCGGGTAGACCATTATCGGGTAGAACTGGGCTGAGTCGCACCCGAGC
>MGPL01000140.1:4120-6765 GCA_001797415.1 Deltaproteobacteria bacterium GWA2_55_10 | reverse complement strand
GCTCAAGCGTGCCCTGCATCGTCTCCCTTGTCTCGCCCTCGTTGCCGTACATGAAGCAGCCGTGTATGAGCACACCCGCCTTTTTGGCGTCGCCCCTGAACTTCATGTATTTTTCGTACCGGATGTTCTTGCCGAGCCTGTTCAGTATCTCCTGCGAGCCGCTCTCGAACCCCACGCAAAGGAGCCTCAGTCCCGCGCGCCTCATTAACCTCATGGTCTCGTAGTCCGCGTCCGCCCTCGAATTGGCCGACCACCTTATCTTCAACCCGCGCGAGATTATCTCCTTCGCAATTGAGCGCGCCCTCTCCCTGTCGGCTGTCAATGTGTCGTCCTCTATGAAGACCTCCTTTGCCTCCGGAAGCTCTTTTTTTATGAACTCAAGCTCATCGACCAGGTTTCCGACGCTCCTGAACCTGTAGGCGTTCCCGGTCATGGTCTGGGGGTATACGCAGTAGGCGCACCTGTGCGGGCAGCCCCGCCCTGAAAGTATCGTTACGACCGGGTGGAGGTTCGCCCCGTAGAAGTACGCGCCCAGGTGCTGCCTCAGGTGGTCGCGGTAGACCCTCGATACGAACGGCAGCCTGTCGAGGTCTTCAATGTAATCCCTGTCCGGATTTTTCTTTATCTCCCAGCCGCTCCGGTAAGTAAGCCCTTGAACGCCGTCCAGAGAAGGCTCCGCCGCATCCAGCGCGCGGGCGAGGTCCCTTACCGTGCACTCGTATTCCCCGCGCGCGACAGCGTCGAGAAATGGGTTCGCCTGCATCACATCATGGGAAAGCGCCGAGACATGCGTGCCGACGGCAGCGACAAACGGCACGCCCGCGCACTTGAGCTCCCCGATTACCTCCAGGTCGTTCTCTATGCTGGGCGTAGATGTCTCGCAGATGACCAGATGAGGGGCAGCCTCTTTTATGGCCCTTATCGTCTCAGTCCTGCTGAGCCCGGCTGCGGGGGCGTCGATGAGCTTCACCTCGAAGCCGTCGTCTTCGAGCGCTCCTGTGGCGTAGGCCAGGAGAAACGGATAGTAGAGAGTAGAGCTCTTTGTGACCGCCGGGCTCCGGGAAGCCCTCGAGAACTTCGGAAAATACGGCGGGTTGAGGGCGACTATCCTCAGACACCTTTTTTGTGTACGCTTTATTTTTGAAGCCATGAGCTCAAGTCCTTTCTTATGAGTTCCTGCAATGAGAGTATCTCGTCCCTGTATTGCTCCTTCAAAAAAATCTTGTCCTCCCCGCCGATTGCGGGCGGCTTTATCTTTTTTGTGTTGAGGCTCAAGAGGCGGTCATAGAGTCCCCTGCACGCCGGCACAAGCTTTGAGGGCACGCAGCTGTATGTAAAATCACGGATCGGTTCGCTCACGAGCAGGTTGCCGAAAAATCTCGACCTGTTTGCCCGGCAGGTGTGGTATTTCCTTTCGGTCTGAGGGAGCTCCCTCTCGGATACGCCTATGAACCTCAATATGCCTTTGAGGAAATCCTGTGGCCTGTCCCTGAGGTCGTCGTAAAGGAAATATCCGCACTGCTCGGCCGGAAAATAATCGAGAAAGCGCTTTATGTGACGGCTGTAGAGGCCGAAGTCGAGTATGTCGAACTCTATATAGCCGTGTCCCCGCTTGTACATGCCAGGAGCCCTTAGAGTCTCCTTGAAAGAAGCTTTTGTCCCCCAGCCCACCAGGTCCCAATAATGGGACCAAGCCCTTTCAACGGGGTCCCTCAAAATGAATATCATCCTGGCCTCAGGTATGGTCCTTCGCATGCGCTTTGGCACAAAGGGGTTGCTCATGTAGGTGGGGCTGATGTCGCCGACTGCCTTCTCGCCCCTGTAGTGCTTGAAGTATTTTTCATACCAGGGGAGCCCCTTGTGGAATGACGAGTCGAAGAAGAGGATCTCCTTCCTGTGCGGCAGGAATATATCCGGATGGCCCTTGAGGTAGTTGTATAATGACGTTGTGCCTGCCTTGGGCGCGCCAACGACCACGAAATTCGGCAGCATTTTTTCTCCTTGCTTCTTTTTGCAGGCCGGGGTGATTCTCTTGATGGGATGGATGCGGAGCCGGGATGAGTGTTCTTAATGCAAAACTTTTATCGTCTGGCGCACTCAAGCGCGGAGATGTATTCGGATAGCTTCCTTATGAGCATGTGCTTTGCCGAGCTTGCGATTGCCGTAAACTCTTCCTTTTTGGCCGACTGTATGAGCGCGACCGCCTCGTCGCCGCCGGTATCCTCGCGTATTACCCTTGCCCTGCCCTGCTCTTCAAGGCACCTCGCAAGCTCGCTCTGGTGATCATCGGTGTGCTCCTTGAGCCTTGAGAGCCTGGGCACAAAGACCAGCCTCTTGCCGTGCTTGAACGAATCGATCGTGATGCCCGTCCCTGCGTGGGCCAGCACCATATCCGCCTGGACTAGCTTCTCAAGGTACTCCTCTTTTTTCATGAAGTCCTTCCATGCGCAGTGTTTGGGCGTCGTCTTCGTATTCCCGGTCTGGATGAAGACCTCCTCGCCGGTCTTCTGAGCGTAGTAATCCGCAAGCGTCACAAGCCGCTCGAAGCTGAACGGCGAGGTCCCGAGCACCACGAATATCAAAGCAGCCCTCCCCAGTATTTTGCCTTTTTGCCGTATTTGAGGCGCATTTGAGGCCATTGCGTA
>MGPL01000140.1:1165-3824 GCA_001797415.1 Deltaproteobacteria bacterium GWA2_55_10 | reverse complement strand
ACCTAAGGAAAATGTCATTTCTATTCGCTCGCTTGACCCCGCAGCTTTTCTGCGGGGAATGCGCACGCTATGGGTTTTCAGAACAACCCTCCCCAATACCTCGCGTTCTTTCCGTACTTCTGCATCATGCCCGGCCACTGAGTGAGAAAGACGTCCGCCAGATGCACCATGAACCGCCCTGTCCCCGATCTTTCAAATACCCTGGTCCCGCAGTCCATGTAGATCACGTGTATGCCCAGGACCCGGCAGTAGATGGAGATTGGCACGGCTATCGCCCCGCCTGTCGTTATGACAAGGCCCGGCCTCTCCCTGATAACGATATACCATGCGGTAAGGAGCTGCACCGCCATCTTCAGAAAAAGCGATTTGTGGTCCCTGTAAAAATATGTCCTGCCAAGGGCCTGGCTGTCTGTCCCCTGGTAAGTCACCCAGAAGTGCTCGTGCCCGGCATAGACCTCTTTCAATTCCATCATCTCCGTCAGGTGTCCGCCGTTCGCGCAGACAAGGGCTATCTTCATGAAAGGCGCGCCCCTCCCGCATCTGTGCCTTTCCGTATTGTCACAAAAAGCGACGCGGTCAGATATTCCTTTAAAACAGCAACACTTCGGAGCGGCTCCAGACAGTAATATACAAGGGGCGCGCGCCTTTTTATGGTCGGGTTATGCTTCAGGGCTATAATCTCGCAACCCTTGAGGCCCTTGAGCATGTCCTCGTATCTCTTGAGGCAAGCGCGGTTCAGGCACAGGCTCGACCAATCGGCCTTCGGGTCATGGGGCCTCAGGCGGTTATGCTCTTTCAAGAGCAGGTCGCCTGCCCAGAGCTGCGCCCAGGGGAGCGGGTTTACCCAGCCCAGGTGCGAGCCGTACGGCGAGTTCCACAGCGGGCCGAAGCCCGCGTATATGCAGCCGCCGGGCTTGAGTATGGCAACCATATTTTCGAGCACCTCTTCAGGCTCCCTGTAATGCTCGAAGGCGTTCTGCGAAAGGATGACGTCGAACCTCTTATCTATTCCGTTCAACTCCGAGTACGCGGCGAAGCTCGCCCTTGAGACCAGTTCAGGAAATTGCCGGTCCACCATTTTTTTTGCGGCCTCTGCCGCGCCCTCGTCGATCTCTACGCCAAGGACTTCAGCGGCGCCGCCCTGCAAGGCCCTTACGCATAAGGCGCCATAGCCGCACCCGACCTCCAATACTCTCTTTCCCCTGAAATCAGGAGAGAGGGGGAAGGTATCTATCCATTCAGCCGCCTTCCTGAGGTCGTCATGGAAGACCTCTTGCGCTGACCTGTCATAGGAAAAGCGCCCACCCATACTTGCTGTGAAGGCCTTGAACCCTTTTTTAAGGACGCGTGAGCTTATGGACATTTTAGGCATTCGGACCGCAAAAAGCCTGAATCGATTTTCAATTCCAATTCGAAGAGGTATACGGCGCTTTGGATGGGAATATCATGATGAATAAGCCGGGGGTTCCAGGATGAAAGGGTACTCACAGTATAGCACATTTCAGGAAATATCTCAGGGCCGCCTGAAGCGGATCTTTTCAAGCATTGGGCCCAGGTTATGGGAAATCACCTCCCTGAACCGCTGCCCGGAAAAATATTCGATGAGCTTCCTGTCTTCAAGCCTCCTGGCGCCTCTTATCCAGCAGCGCGCATAGCCAAAGAGGAAGGCCAGGGCAATATGAGGGCCTTTTTTCAGGGTTAAATACGCAGCCCTGATCATAAGATATGCCAATGGATACCTCAGATAATATATCCTCTCACCCCTCAGGGCATACCCCCTTGCCTCGCCGTACTTTGAGCCGGTGCCCCGGGCCTGGACAGCCGTTATTGCCGTACTCCTCTCAGTCTTCCAGCCAGCGAGCTTGGCCCTGGCAAGCATTATGGCGTCCTCAGGGTACATATCATCGGGCACGCCGCCTATCTGCTCGAAGCATGTCCTTCTGCAGAGCATGGTCGCGGAGCCGGGCAGGTCTGGCCTCGCGGCCTCAAGGACAGGCCCCTTATCCGTTCGGCTAAGTATGCCCGCGCCGATGAGCCCGATTGAGGCATCCTCATCAAGCCTCGAGAGCATCAGTGCATAGAAGTCCTTATCGATGCTCATGTCCGCATCGAGAATACCTATGCATGACCAGGCAATGCCTTCAGCGGCCGCCATTCCCAAGGCTGACCCCGCTGCAAGGGATTTGACCTTTGAGATGTGCATGAGCAGGCTTTTATCCCGCTCTCCGCCGTATCGGATGAGCCTTATCCAACTGTAACGGCTCGCGTATCGCTCGACAATAGCGCTCGTGCCGTCCGTGCTGGAGTCGTCCACGATGACCCAGAGGCCGGGCCTTTGCTTTTGCGCTACAACATCTTCAATAAGGCTGGCGATGCTCGCAGCCTCGTCTTTAGCGGCAGTGCAGAGGATATAATCAGCGCAATTCATTCCTGAACCAGTACCATATCGAACCTGTGTGCTCCTGCATCATCAGCGTGCTCCTGTAGAGCGCGTCGGCCTGCGGCAGAAAAGACGCCATGCCAAGTTTGCCGACAGGCCCCGCGTCAGGGACCGCTGTCACGCGGCTAAAATATTTTTTGAACTGCGCGTGCGCCCTCGGCATGTGCCAGGCAGAGGTCACGATGCAGAACATGGTGTCTCTATCGAAGCCTTTGAGCT
>MGPL01000140.1:0-1125 GCA_001797415.1 Deltaproteobacteria bacterium GWA2_55_10 | reverse complement strand
GTCCTCAACGATTATCGATGAGGCCGGCACGCCAGCGGCTATGGCGAAAGCCTGCCATATATCGTTCTCCGGCGTATAAGGCCTGCCAGGCCCGGCATAACCGGAGAGGACCAAATACGGGGCCTTTGAGCTTTTAAATACCTCTACTGCCTTCATTATCCTTGAAGGGTAGTCCCCTCTCAAGACCACAACGGCCTCGGCACTTTGTATCTCCTCTGCCGGGGATGGCGCAATCTTTCGAAAAAGGGTCATGTACAGCGCGTCCGCGGTTGCCGGGAGGCTTGCCGCGAGCAGCAGAATCATCCCGAAACAGGCCATGGCGCAGGCCAGACGCGTCGATTGCGAAAGCCTCTTCCATTGCCGAAGGAGCAGGATATTGGAGGCAAGCGCCAGACAGAACGCGATAGTGAGCGGGGCAAATATCATCTTCACGATACTCATCTGCCTGCGAGAAGGCGCATCTTCCTGTAGCTCCCGCCTAAAAGGGAATACGCCTTCTCCTTTCCGCCTGTATGCCACCAGAACCTGAGCCCAGCAGAGCTGGTTGAAATGACAAATGTGGCCGTGTATTCCTTCTCCTGCGTCCAGTTAAACTTGTAGGCTTCTTCGCCCCTCAGGAAATCAAACGCGCTCCAGCCCTCGGCGCATCCTCTCTCAAGGAGAGAGGCTATATGCACCTTGCCCGGAGAATAATTCTCATATTCGATGTCATAGGCAGGCTTATAGTAGTAGAACCTGCCGTTGTACAAAAAGCCCATGTGGTACGAGACCGGTCTCCCGTCGAGGCACAGGGCTGAAAAATGCAGGCTGTTGCCGAGCCTTTCTATGAGCCCTGAATAGTAAAGTTTTCTATTGCCCTTGCTCATCGGGTCATAAAATCCGGAAGCACGCCACCTCCTCTCGTGCATCTCAAGAAAGGGCCCGTAATGACGCGCCCTTTCCTGCCTTGTCCCGAAGACCTCGAGGCCAAGCTCTCCGAGGCCGTTGAGCCTCTTTATCTGGCGCCTGACGTCAGACCTGTTGCCCTTTGTCCAGGACTCTTGAATAGCCTTGTAATCCTTTCCTTTCATCCTCAGGACCGGGCAGCACGCTATTTTTTTTCCGTATTTCCAGCCTGAACTCCTG
>MGPL01000139.1:20610-29050 GCA_001797415.1 Deltaproteobacteria bacterium GWA2_55_10 | reverse complement strand
GGACATGAACACCCTTATAGCGGTCGGCACCTCTGCCGCGTACTTCTTCAGCGCGGCAGTGGCGCTCTTCCCCGGCTTTTTCGCCTCAAGGGGCCTTGCCGGGGATGTCTATTTCGAGACAGCCGCGATCATCATAGCCTTGATACTTTTTGGCAGGCTGCTTGAGCTGCGTGCGCGCTCTCAGACAGGAGATGCGATAAAAAAGCTGATCGGCCTTCAGGCAAAGACGGCAAGGGTAATGCGGCAGGGCGCTGAACGGGACATACCGGTAAACGACGTATTGAAGGGCGACATCGTGGTCGTGCGGCCCGGCGAGAAGATACCCGTCGACGGTGTGGTGACCGACGGCTATTCGTCAATTGATGAGTCGATGATAAGCGGCGAGAGCCTGCCTGTGGAGAAGAAGGCAGGAGACGAGGTCATAGGCGCGACCATGAACAAGACCGGCTCATTCAGGTTCAGGGCGACAAGGGTCGGCAAGGAGACAACGCTCGCGCAGATAGTGAAGCTCGTACAGGAGGCGCAGGGCAGCAAGCCGCCCATCGCCCGGATGGTCGACGTCATAGCGGGCTACTTTGTCCCCGCGGTCATCGTAGCCGCGGTAATAACCTTCTTTGTATGGTTCTTTTTCGGCCCTGAGCCGGCCTTCAGCTTCGCACTGTTGAACTTCATAGCGGTCCTCATCATCGCCTGCCCGTGCGCGATGGGCCTTGCCACGCCTACTTCAATAATGGTCGGCACAGGCAAAGGCGCCGAGAACGGCATCCTCATAAGGGGAGGGGAGTCTCTCGAGACAGCGCACAAGATAAACGCAATAGTGCTCGATAAGACCGGCACCCTTACAAAAGGTGAGCCTTCTGTAAGGGACATCGTGCCGCTGTCATACTCTGAAGAAGAGCTTATATCTTACGCGGCGTCCGCTGAGAAGGGCTCCGAGCACCCGCTTGGAGAGGCATTGGTAAAGAAGTCTGCTGAGATGGGAGTGACGCTATTCAGCCCCGAGGGGTTCGAGGCAATACCCGGCAAGGGCGTCCTGGCCCGCGTAAACGGCAAAGAGGTCCTTATCGGGAACGATAAGCTCATGGCTGAAAGGAAGGTAGAGATAGCCGATGGCATAAAGGCGGCGGAGCGGTTATCGGACGAGGGCAAGACCCCTGTCTTTGTCGCGATAGACGGCCACGCCGCAGGCGTGATAGCGATAGCCGATACCTTGAAGGAGAACTCGAAAGAAGCTATAGACGCATTGAAGAGCCTGGGCCTTGAGATAGCCATCATCACCGGCGACAACAGGCGCACAGCGAGGGCCATAGCCAGAGAGCTTGGCGTCGATAGGGTGCTTGCCGAAGTTTTGCCTGATGAGAAGGCGCGGGAGGTAAGGAAGCTCCAGGCAGAGGGAAAGAGAGTGGCAATGGTCGGCGACGGCATAAACGACGCGCCTGCCCTTGCACAGGCGGACGTGGGCATAGCCATAGGCACAGGTGCCGATGTCGCGATGGAGGCGTCCGACATAACCCTCATCGGCGGCGACCTGCGCTCCATCGTGACCGCCATATCCTTAAGCAGGGCGACAATAAGAAATATAAAGCAGAACCTCTTCTGGGCATTCATCTATAATATACTTTTAATACCGGTTGCCGCAGGTGCGCTCTATCCGTCATTCGGGCTCCTCCTTGATCCCATGTTCGCTGCCGGGGCGATGGGGCTATCTTCGGTAAGCGTTGTGAGCAATTCTTTGCGGCTGAAAAGATTTAAGGCAGCTTAGCAGGCATGAAATAAGTCCATCTGCTTGTCGAGTCGCGGAGGTCATTGCGACGTACAATAAGAGTACGCCTCATTCCTCGCTCCCCGGTTTAACCGGGGCCTCGCATATGGAGCTTTTTGAGCAGCCTGTCCGATTAGAGTTTTTTTATAAGTTGTTGTATGGGGAGATGGATGTCAAGACTCAAGAACATACTACTCGCAAAGCTCATCACAAGGTTCCCGAAGCTCCTGGACAGGTTCGTGGAAAAGACGCCTCCTGTTCGAGTGGAAGGTATCCCCTGGACGCCCGTCAAAAAGCCGGTCAATGACTGCAGTGTCGCGCTCGTGACCACGGCAGGCGTTCACTTGAAGACTCAGAAGCCTTTTGATATGACCGACCCCCTCGGAGACCCTTCATACAGGGAGCTTCCGGCAGATACGCCGGAAGAGCTATATACAATCACCCACGATTACTATGACCACACTGACGCTGACAGGGACCTGAATATCGTATTCCCAATAGACCGTCTTAAAGAGATGGCGGAAGAAGGATTGATAGGCTCTCTTGCAAAGACCAACTACGGCTTCATGGGCCATATAGACGGGCGGCACATAGAGACCCTCGTCCAAAAGACGGCGCCCGAAGTGGCAGGCAAGCTAAAGGCCCAGTCGATAGATGCCGTTCTATTGACACCCGGCTGAGGCCTCTGCAATCGGTCCGTGGGACTGATACAGAGGGAGATAGAAAAACAGGGCATACCGACCATAGCCATTTCGATCGTCAGGAGGTTCACCGAGGAGGTAAAGGCGCCCAGGTCCGTCTTTCTCAGGTGGCCGCTCGGACACCCGCTTGGAGAGCCGGGCAGGACAGACCAGCAGATGACGGTTTTAAAGAGCGCATTCAAAGCGCTTGAGGAGATTTCAACGCCGGGCACGATAATAGACCTGCCCTACAGGTGGAAGAGGTATGAGGATATGGAGCTGTAGGGAAACCCCTTTTTTTAAAGAGGGGCAGGGGAGAGATTATCTTCTGTAAAGACCGATTCGTAATCCCCCTCAGTCCCCCTTTAGAAAAGGGGGAAGTCTCATAAACAAAAAGGCGGGCTTTTAAAAGCCCGCCTTTTCTCTTTTGATTCAGATTGGTTAAACCTGCTACTTCTTCCTTATCATTGCCTTGCCCGGTCCCTCTGAGACCGGCTTCGAGTGGCAGCGGTTGCAGTCCGCGAACTTGAAGGAGACCTTGCCGTGACACGACCCGCATGACTGCCCCTGCGCCATCTGGGTCATGCTCGCGGGCGGAGTGGATCCGAGCTCTTCCTTGTAGATGTCAGTATGGCACGAGGAGCAGAGTATCAGGTCTGCATGGGGCTTGTGCCTGAATACGATGTTGTTGACGTAAGGCATGGGGGACTCGAAGAGTATCTCATTATCCCTGGTCTGGTCAGCCGGAGCTTCCTTCAATGACTTTATGGGCTTATGCGCCCCTTTGAGGAGCATCCAGTCTATGTTGCCGAACTTGTCGAAGGGCAGGGCCTTGTTCGGAAGCAGGTCGAGATTGAGCTCTGTCTTGAGCCTCTCCGAAGATTCCATTACCTTCGCAATGTCGGCCTTCTTCGGGTTAAGGAGCGCCGCTTCTTCTGGCCTGCCTGCTACATGGCACCTCTCGCAGCTCTCCGCAGCGTCAAAAGCTATCTTGCCGTTGTGGCATTCGCCGCATAGCCTGCCCTCGAATATCGGGGTCATTGTTATGGAGTTGGTCTTTTTCATGGGGAAGAGCGCGGGGTGGCAGGCCTTGCATTCGAAGTTTATCCTGTGCACCCAGTGAGGGAAGATGACCGGCGAGAGCCCGATGGCAGCGAGTTCCGTTTCCTTCTCCTTCATTATGAGGTTGCCCGGGAAGTTCTCGTACTTCTTCCACTTCTCGGCCTCGGCCTTTCTGGCCTCTTCATTCTGTATCTCTTCTCTCTGCAGCTTCTCTATCTCGCCCAGGAACTTTTCATTGCCGTGCCATTCCTTGTGCATGGTCGCCATGGTATTGGCAAGGTCCAGGAGCTGCATCTTCTCGCCGAAGCTCGCCGCTGCCTTTGCCTCGTCGACAAGGGACTGTATCTCGCCCGGCAATATGTCCTTGTTCTGCTTTACGAGAAAGCCCATCGCGTCAAACCTGTTCTGCTCGTAGCTGGTCCTGAAGCTCTTCCTGAACTTGCTCTCCCCGGCAAGGGAGTGCCCCGCGAAAACGGCCACGGCCAGCGCTGCTATGACTATTGCAAATAGTGCTTTTGACCTCATCTCGACCCTCATAAAATGAAATTTATTAAAACTGAAGGATTATACCTTAATCTTTACTTAAGTTCAAAACAAAAGGCCCTGAAAAATTCCCTGAGTGGATTTTAATCTCGATTTATTGTATAAAAATAGAAAATCTGGAATGGAGCAGCCTCCCGATGCCGTCTGATAAAATGAGCATTTCGATAGTAATGCCCGTCTACAACGAGCGCGAGTACATCTCCCAGGTCATAAAGAGGGTGCTCGACACCGGCGTACCAAATGAGCTTGTCGTCATAGACGATTTTTCAAGGGACGGTACCAGGGATGTCCTGAAGGGCATCGAGGCCGGCTGGAACGAAAAGGGCGTGAAGCTCAAGCTCGTCATGCACGAGAAGAACCAGGGAAAGGGCGCAGCCCTCCGGACCGGCTTTGGAGCTGTCACGGGCGACATTGTAATAGTCCAGGACGCTGATTTCGAGTACGACCCAAGGGACTATCCCAAGCTCCTCCAGCCCATATTGGAGGGCAAGGCCGACGTCGTCTACGGCTCCCGCTTCATAGGCGGGGACTCCCACAGGGTGCTCTTCTTCTGGCACATGATCGGAAATAAGGTACTCACCTTCTTCTCGAACATGCTCACCAACCTTAACCTCACGGACATGGAGACAGGCTACAAGGCCTTCAGGACCGAAGTGCTCCGCGGGATAAGTCTCGAATCGGACAGGTTCGGCTTTGAGCCGGAGATTACGGCCAAGGTCGCCAGGAAGAAATGGCGCATCTACGAGACGTCCATCTCGTACGCGGGGCGCACCTACGAGGAAGGCAAAAAGATAAACTGGAAGGACGGCGTGGCGGCCTTCTGGCACATAACAAAATTCAACCTCTTCAGATGATAAAAATACTGAAGGCATTTCTTTTTCTCATCATCCTCATTTTTTTCCCCTCTGCCGCGTTCGCCCTCTCGGCGGACGAGGAGAACAACTCCGCCATCTACCAGGAGGCCGGCCCTTCTGTCGTCAACATAGTCACTTCCGCGGTCTCATACGATTTTTTCTATAACCCCGTTCCTTCCACCGGGTCAGGCTCCGGCGTCATCGTAGACAAGCGAGGCTACATCATAACCAATTACCACGTCGTGGAGGACGCGAGGACCCTGGAGGTCACGCTCTTCGACGGGAGCAGGTACAAGGCCGAGGTGGCAGGCCTGGACCCGGGAGACGACCTCGCCTTATTGCGCGTAAAGGCGCCTCAGTCGAAACTCAAGCCCATACGCCTCGGCGAATCAACCGGCCTGAGGATCGGCCAGAAGGCGCTTGCGATTGGCAACCCATTCGGCCTCGAGAGGACGCTCACAGTGGGCATAGTAAGCTCTCTCGGCAGGACGATGCGGGCCACTAACGGCAGGCTCATCGGCGGCATCATCCAGACCGACGCCGCCATAAACCCGGGAAATTCAGGAGGGCCGCTCCTGGACAGTACGGGCAGCATGATAGGCGTCAATACTGCCATATTCAGCCCTGTGGGGGCATCCATAGGAATAGGGTTCGCCATACCGGTGGATACCGTAAAGAAGGTCCTGCCGTCACTTATGGATAAAGGCTATGTCTCAAGGCCGTGGCTCGGGATCGCCGGACAGAACATGGACGCGGCTGACGCGGCGCTAATGGGATTGCCAACAGGTGGCATACTCATTGCCGACGTCTTCAGCGGCAGCCCCGCTGAGAAGGCGGGCTTGAGGGGGGCGACCGGCAATATGAGGGCAGGTAACATTATAGTAGCTTCAGGGGGCGACCTCATAGTAGGCGTAAATGGAAATAAAATAACCTCCATGGACGATTTCAACCAGGCAATCGACAGCCTTGCAATCGGGGATATCGCGCTGATAAAATTGGTGAGGAACGGAAAAGTAATGACCCTGAAGGTCAAACTCGAAGAGATGCCGGGGAAATACTGATGAGGACAAAAGAAATGAAACAGGAATTGAAGCATGCCGGGATAGGGCTGCTCATGGGGCTCTTATGCCTTCTTTTCGGCATACTCTGGGCAGTATATTTGACTGTCAACCACGAATCCATCCACAGGCAGTTCGAGGCTGCCGCCAGGACTGCCCTCGAAGAGAAGTTCGTCATAAACCAGGGCGGCCATGAAGAACACGGGGGAGGGCACGGGCAGAATGCCCAGCCCGCACAGGACGAGCACTCCGCACAGATGCATGAGGGACATCAGCACGGTGATGCCCATGTCGCGAGTACAGGTGAGAATGAGCTTGCGAAATTAAAGGAGGAGCTCGCTGCCAGGGCATCTGCTGACCACGAGCACGGCGGCCCTGTAATGGAGACAGCGCACGAGAGGCTCACAAGGGGCCACCTGCACGCTATGGGACTCGGCGTGCTCACTATCTCTGTCGCTCTCCTGCTTGCGTTCCTTCCAGCCTCTGGCCGGGCAAAGACCCTGGCCGCGGCCTGCCTCGGCACAGGCAGCTTCTTCTACCCGCTGGCCTGGATAGTGATGGGCTTCAGGACTACGGCTCTCGGAGAGGCCGGGGCGCAGGCGTCCGTCTTTCCGATGGCAGCATTCAGCATCGCACTGGTTGCAGCCGGGCTTTTGATTACTCTCGCGTATGTAATCAGGTGGATTTTCGGACGGGATTAAAAGGCTGCTGAAAAAGGCCCATCTGCTTTGTTGTTCATCGTCGCTCGTCATTGCGGCGTACGGCAAAGAGTACGCCTCATTCGTCGCTTCCCGGTTTAACCGGGGCCTCGCATCTGGACCTTTTTGAGCAGCCTGGATTTTTTCGTAGTTGATTACATTTTTGACGGTTTGACCTTGACAACCAGGCGTATCCTGCATTATCATAGTGATATTAATCACAGTAAATTTTTCCCGTAACTGACGGAATCAAGGTGGCTACCACTGGGGAGCGGGAAATATATGTAGTTGCCGACCGTCTGGGCTTAGTGGTGCAGTCTGAATAAGGCTGGACAGCTCTGCCATGACGGTTTTTTATTGCTCAAAAATACCCTTGACGGTAAGGGTCAAAAATAGTATCACTTGACCACCAAAAATGGGAAACAAGACCTTTGATAGAGGGGTACACCCCTCTTATTATAAAGAGCTCACCTCAGGCAAAGGCATACAGAGAGCGGCCCTGCCCAAGACGGTAGTGATACCTCTTGTGCAGCACGCGGGTACGCCTTGCGAACCTCTCGTCAAAAAGGGCGAGGCAGTTGTAGAAGGCCAGAAGATCGGCGAAGTAAAGGCCTTTGTCTCTGCCCCGGTCCATGCCAGTATCTCCGGAAAAATCAAGGATATAGAGCTTACCCAGCACCCGGGAGGCTACAGGTGCGCCGCCATCGTCATCGAGGGCGACGGCTCTGCGAAGGAATGGGGGCGGGCCTGCAATGGCGCTGACCTGAACGCGCTCACTCCGGAGGCCATCCGCGAGGCTGTGCGCGAGGCAGGCATCGTGGGCATGGGCGGAGCGGCATTTCCAACGTCCATCAAGCTCTCTCCTCCAAAGGGCAAGGCGATAGAGGCCGTCATACTGAACGGCTGCGAATGCGAGCCCTATCTCACGGCCGACCACAGGATGATGGCCGAAGAACCGGAGAAGGTCGTCTGGGGCCTGCGCGCCCTTATGAAGGCTACTGGCGCGGCAAAAGGCTTCATAGGCATAGAGGAGAACAAGCCTGACGCCATCGAGGCGCTCAAGAAACAAATAGCAAGCTCCCCTGAGATACAGATAATCGTCCTCGAGGCCAAGTACCCGCAGGGCGCGGAAAAGATGCTGATACAGGCGTCCATCGGCAGGAAAGTCCCTCCGGGAAAGCTCCCCTTTGACGTCGGCGTCATCGTCAACAACGTAGGCACCGCAATAGCCGTCTACGAAGCGCTGAACTGGGGCAAGCCCCTTATCGAGAGGGTAGTCACCATCAGCGGAAACGGCGTAAAAGAGCCCAGGAACCTGTTGGTGCGCATCGGCACCTCCTTTGAAGAGGTCGTGGCCCAGTGCGGCGGCCTGGTCGATGGCAAGGAGATTGAGGTCTTGAACGGCGGCCCCATGATGGGAGTAGCCCAGCCGACGCTGGCCGTACCGGTAGTAAAAGGCACCTCCGGCATCACGGCCATTGCAGCTGACGTTATAAAGTCTTCTGATTACGAGCCCTGCATACGCTGCGCGAGCTGCGTCGAGGTATGCCCCATGGGGCTCATGCCGTACAGGCTCGGCGATTATGGAAAGGCGTACAGGACGGCGGATTTCAAGGCATGGGACGGACTTACCTGCATAGAGTGCGGCTGCTGCTCTTATGTCTGCCCGGCAAAGAGGCCGCTCCTGCAGTGGATAAGGCTCGGGAAGTTGAAGCTACGCCAGGAGGCCCAGAAGGCCCAGGCGCCGAAATAGGATATGGACCAGAAGACGATGGAAAATAAA
>MGPL01000139.1:17319-20579 GCA_001797415.1 Deltaproteobacteria bacterium GWA2_55_10 | reverse complement strand
CGGCCCTGGCGGCAGCGAGGCTGGTCGTATCCTCTTCGCCGCACTTCCTCAACACCGAGAGCATCCCCAAGATAATGCACTCGGTCGTGACGGCCTTGCTGCCCGCGGCTGCCGCGAGCGTCTATTTCTTCGGGTGGAGGGCGCTACTCCTTATAGTCGTCTGTATCGCGGCGTGCATGGGAACTGAGTACGCATTCCAGAGGATAAGAAATAAGCCCATAAAAGTATATGACGGCAGCGCGATCATAACAGGCATGCTCCTTGCGCTTACGCTCCCTCCGGGCTTCCCGGTCTACGCCGCCATACTTGGTTCGATATTCGCCATAGGCGTCGGCAAGCAGCTCTTCGGAGGGCTCGGCTACAATATATTCAACCCCGCGCTTCTCGGAAGGGCCTTCCTCATGGCAACATACCCGGTGCTGACCACAACATGGGCCGAGCCCCGGACAGTCGAGAAGGCGGTGGACGCCGTAACGGCTGCAACGCCTCTTGCATTGGCCAAGTTCGAGGGCAAGGTCGATTTCAACCTGCTTGACCTGTTTATAGGCAACACGGCAGGCTCTCTCGGTGAGACATCGGCCATCGCCATAATACTCGGCGGGCTTTACTTGAGGTACAAGGGATATATAAACTGGAAGCTTCCCTTGGGGTATCTGGGCACCATAGCCGCGTTCTCAGCCATTTTCTGGCTCGCGAACCCTGCAAAGTATCCGAGCCCGCTCTTTCACCTGCTGGCAGGCGGCGCGATGCTCGGCGCGTGGTTCATGGTGACCGACATGGTGACCTCGCCCACGACTTCGCTGGGGCAGTGGATATTCGTCGTATGCGCAGGAATAATGGCGGTCGTGATAAGGCTCTTCGGCGGACTGCCCGAGGGCGTGATGTACTCGATACTCTTTATGAATGCCTTTGTGCCTCTGCTGAACAAGCACACGAGGCCCAGGATTTTCGGCGCCCGGAGGGGCAAAGAATAGTCATGGGCGGGAACTCCGCCCCGGAGTAATGGATTGAACAACGTAGTTAAAATGTTCCTCAACCTTGTGGTCGTCGGCGCGCTCTCCGGAGCCGTGCTCTCGGGCGTTTTTTCCAAGGCCGACCCCATGATAAAGGCCAACAAGGAAAAGGAGCTTCGCGAGGCGATATTCATAGTCCTGCCGGATGCCAGGGACTTCAAGGTCTTCGAGAAGACGGTCGGGGCTGAGAAGCTCATCGTCTATAAGGGCATCGATGCCTCTGGCAGCCCCGTGGGAGTCGCCTTCAAGGCTGACGGCGGCGGTTTCCAGGGCAATGTCGGCCTCATGGTCGGGCTCGACAGGGAATACCTGAAGCTCAAGGGCATGGAAGTATTGGAGCAGCTCGAGACCCCCGGCCTCGGCGACAGGATACGGGAGGAGGCCTTCAAGGAGCAGTTCAAGGGCCTCGATGTAAAGCCGAAGGTGGAGTACATAAAGTACAGGAAGCCTGAGAAGCCCAACCAGATACAGGCGATAACAGGCGCGACGATATCCTCGGAAGCGGTCGTAAAGAACATTAACAACGCCGTATCGAAGGTGATCGCCAACTTCCCGCTTGACGAGATGAACAAGCCTGAGAGCGCGCCTGCTGCCGCGCCCGTGGAGGCTCAGAATGGCAAATAGCCTTGCAAGGGAATTTACAAAAGGGCTCTGGCAGGAGATACCGCCGTTCAGGCTGGTGCTTGGACTCTGCCCGACCCTTGCTGTCACGAACTCGGCGATAAACGGCCTTGCGATGGGCATGGCGACGATATTCGTCCTCTTCTTCTCCAACGTGCTTGTGTCCTTCATCAGGAGGACCATCTCTTCCCAGGTGAGGATACCCGCGTACGTCGTCATAATAGCGACGCTCGTGACAGTAGCTGATATGTTCCTTGCCGCGGTCTTCCCTCAGATATCCAAGGCCCTCGGGCCATATATACCGCTGATAGTGGTCAACTGCATCATCCTCGGCAGGGCAGAGGCGTTTGCCCAGAAAAATTCCGTCCTTCCGACGGCGGCTGACACGCTCGGCATAGGCACAGGCTTCATCTTGAGCCTGACGCTCATGGGCGGCATAAGGGAAGTGCTCGGCTTCGGCAGCATATTCGGAGTGAAGCTCCTCGGTGAGTGGTTCGAGCCCTGGATAATCATGATACTTCCCGCGGGCGCTTTCCTGGTCTTCGGCGGGCTCGTTGCGCTGGTCAACTACATATCCAGCAGAAAGGCCGCTAAGGCGGCGGAGGCCGCCGAAGCAGCGGCGCATGGGATGTAAATGGAACTCATACTGATATTCATATCGGCCGCGCTGGTAAACAACTTCGTGCTGGCGTACTTTTTGGGCATCTGCCCGTTTGTAGGCGTATCGAACAAGACCGAGAACGCGCTCAACATGGGGCTCGCGACGACCTTTGTCATGACCCTTACGGCTGCCGCGACCTGGCCCATATACTACTACATCCTCGTCCCGTTCAATGTCCCGTTCCTGCAGTATGTCGCTTTCATCATCATCATTGCCGCCCTCGTGCAGTTCGTCGAGATGTACATCAGGAAGGCGAGCCCCTCGCTCTACAGGGCGCTCGGCATATTCCTGCCCCTTATAACGACAAACTGCGCGGTGCTCGGTCTCGCGCTCTTCATGGTACTGAGGGAATACGGCTTTATAGAATCGATAATTTTCGGCTTCGCAACTGGCGTGGGTTTCACTCTCGCCATAGTCATGATGTCCGGCATCAGGGAAGAGCTTGAGTTCGCGGATATCCCCAAGCCGTTCCAGGGTGTTTCCATAACCCTTATAATCGCAGGGATGATGGCCCTGGCGTTCATGGGGTTCGCCGGACTGATAAGAGGTTAAACGGGTAAAAGATGTTTGAGACCCTTATGATATCAGCCATAAGCATGGGCGCAATAGGCGCCGTACTCGCGGGTTTCCTCGTCTTCGCGGACAAGAAGCTCAAGGTCGAGGAGGACCCGCGGATAGAGGCCATCGCCAACGCCCTGCCGAGCAGCAACTGCGGCGGCTGCGGCTACCCTGGCTGCAGGTCGTTTGCCGAGGCGCTCATGAAGGGCGAGGCCTCTCCTGCGGCCTGCGTTGCCGGAGGGAACGAGACCGCAGTCCAGATAGCGTCCATCCTTGGCGTAGAGGCCGGGAGCGTAAAGAGGATGCTGGCGGTCGTGCTATGCAAAGGCGGCAACGCCGAGGCCGGCAGGACGGCCTCCTACAAGGGTGAGATGACCTGTACGGCGGACCATCTTATCGGCGGAGAC
>MGPL01000139.1:2680-17290 GCA_001797415.1 Deltaproteobacteria bacterium GWA2_55_10 | reverse complement strand
GGGCGAGTGCGTGGACGCCTGCAAGTTCGACGCGATGGCCATGAACGAAAACGGCCTGCCGGTGGTCTTCTATGACAAGTGCGTGGGCTGCGGCGCGTGCGCAAGGGCCTGCCCCAGGAACATAATCGAGATGCACCCCGAGGACCACAAGCTCTTCGTCTACTGCAGGAGCAGGGACAAGGGCGCCTACGCCAAGAAGGTCTGCAAGGTCTCCTGCATAGCATGCGGCCTGTGCGTCAAGGACTGCAGCGTACCCGGCGGAATAGCCCTGAAAGACAACCTCGCGGTCGTGAACCACGCTCTCGCCCCGCAGAACGACGAATCCATAAAGAGATGCCCAACCAAATGCATCCTCTGCAACGTAGAGGAGAGCGTGACAAGGGACGCGTATCTATCCTCTCTCGGGAAGGGACCGGGCAAGTAAACCCGGCCCTTTTCACTCCTGTATTGCGAATTCCTAATAAAAACTTAATGGATTTTTAATGCAGTTCTGCTAATATGTTCCTGCTTGAACTGAACCCCGAAAAAGTGTATAAAATCGGAAAATAAGGCATAAAATCCGCATGCGCTCTGGCCGCTTTAGATATCTCGCTCTTTTTGCCGTCCTGCTGTCATTCCTTGGTCTTTCATCTTGCGATTCAGCCAAAGAGACGAAGGCAGCCCCTGGCCTTTCCGAGACCGTTGCCGGAGGGGAGACGAGGCCTACCCTTTCTCCAGCCAATTTCACCGGCATAACGGCCGATGCCTACAGGGCGGCCCGGGAGATACCCCAGGTCCTCGACAAGCTCTACTGTTATTGCGACTGCGAGAAGCACTTCGGGCACAAGAGCCTTTTGAGCTGCTTCGTGGACGAGCATGCGGTCCACTGCGACATCTGCATGCACGAGGCCATACTGGCGCACGACCTGCACAAGAAGGGCTTTGACGAGTCTGCCATTAAAAAGGCCATAGACGAAAGATTTGCACATCTCAGCCATGAGCACAAAGATTAAGGAGGAGGCACCTTGAAGACAAGAAGCCTGATTTTGGGAACGGCCGCATTCATGCTCGCCGCGGTCCTCGCTGCCGGGGGCTGTTCGAAAAAGGAGGAGGCCCAGCAGCCTGGAACTCAGGCCGGGCAGGCAGCCCAGCAGAGCGCGCCGCACCCGGCGATGGGCAACGCCACGATAATCGCCGAGCTTGAGGGCAAGTTGAGGGAGAACCCGAAGGACACCGAGGCCCTCTGGAGGCTCGGAGACGCGTACTTCGATTCAAAGCAGTTCGACCAGTCGGCGATCTATTACAAAAAAGTCCTCGAGATAAAGCCGGGCGAGACCGACCTCTATAACGACCTGGGCCTCTCGCTCCACTACCTGGGCAACTCGGCCGAGGGCCTTAAGTTCATCGAGGACGGCATTAACAGGAACCCCTATCACCAGAGGATATGGCTCACCAAGGGCTTCATACTCGCCTACGGCACCGGCGACATGGACGGGGCCAAGGCCGCCTGGGAGAAGGCCAGCGCGCTTAACCCGGAGAGCCAGATAGGCAAGGCGGCCTCCGAATATCTCGCCGCGCTCAATAAAAAATAAGGAAGCGGGTCCAGAAAACAATGGCCGAAAAAGCAAACGAAGCGGCTGGAGGCGTGGAGTCCAGGTGGTACAGGACCCTGGGGTCCAGGATTTGGTACTTCCTCAATTCGCTCAAGCTTACGCTCTTCATCCTGATAGGGCTCGCCGTGACCTCGATATTCGGGACGGTCGTCGAGCAGAACCAGTCGATAGAGAAATACATCGAAGCCTACGGCGAGCAATGGACCAGCTTCATCTACTATGCCAGGCTCCAGGACATGTATCACGCATGGTGGTTCCTGGCGCTCCTCGCCATGCTGGCGGTGAACATAGTCGTCTGCACCTTCGAGAGGTTCCCTCCCAAGTGGAAGTCCCTCCTGAACCACAGGAACGACAAGTTCGACCCCAGGCTCATCGATAAGTTCTCCCACCACGAGACAGTGCGCCTCAATGAAAGCGCCGATACTGTAAGGGCGAAGCTTGAGGGCGTGCTCAAAAAAAGGAGATACGGGGTAGATAGCTCGGGATCCGGCAAGGAGTTCCATCTCTACGCGTGGAAGGGCAGGATAGGCAGGCTCGGCTCGGATTTCACCCATATAAGCCTTCTCGTGATACTTATGGGAGCCATCATAGGCAGCTACTACGGATACAAGGATTTCACCGGCATAATCGAGGGCAAGTCGATAACCGTGCCTCAGGCTGATTTCAAGCTCCGCCTGGACAAGTTCTGGATCGAGTATTACGATACCGGACAGGTAAAGCAGTATAATTCCGTTCTTACCGTGGTCGAAGACGGCAAGGACGTATTCCAGAAGCAGATCTGGGTCAACGAGCCCCTGTACTACAAGGGAATCAGGTTCTACCAGTCGAGCTACGGCCAGGCCTGGAACAAGGTTGAAGAAGCCGAGATAGCGTTGAAGCTCAAGGCCAAGGACTCGCTCGAGGAATCTTTCAGGGTCAAATGGGATAGCGTCGAGAAGGTGCCGGGCAGCAAATATTCCGTCAAGCTCGTCGGCTTCACCGGGGACTTCGCCTACGACGAGGCGACCAACACGGTCTTCTCAAAGTCGCCTGAGCCGAACAACCCTGCCATAAACATCGAGATCTATGACGGAGACAAGCTGGTCTCCACGCCCTGGCTCTTCATGAAGTACCCGGGCATATTCCCGGCGATACCGGACTCGGACGTGGACATGGTCTATATCGGGCACAAGGGCCTCTGGTACTCGGGCATCTCGATCAACAAGGACCCCGGCACCAACGTCGTCTGGGTAGGCACCTCCATAATGGGCTTCGGTTTCATACTGGCCTTCTTCGTCTATCACAGGAGGATATGGGTATACATAAAAGAGGAGGGCGGCTCGACCGAGGTGAAGATCGGCGGCACTATAAACAAGAACCAGCTGGTCTTTGAAAGGGACATCAAGGAACTAACCGATTCAATAACTTCGGACTCAGCGTCCAGGGGGAGATGATGATACTTTCTCTTGTATTTTTTACCTTTTCGTTCATCTTTTACATACTGACCACGGCCGCGTACGCAGGCTACTGGGCCTTCAAGAAGAAATGGCTCGGCCAGACAGCGACGGCGATGGCCTTTGTGGCCCTGGGCTCCACGACCATGATCCTCATAAGCAGGGCAGGGGAGTCCGGGCACGCGCCCTTCTCCAACCTGTGGGAATCGATGGTGCTCTTCATATGGGCCACCAACGCCGGGTATCTCCTCATGGAGTACAGGCACAAGTTCAAGGCCATAGGCACGGTGGTCATGGCCATCGAGACGCTCTCCATGCTCTCGGCCTCGCTCCTGCCCTACAGGTTCAAAAGCGTCGAGCCGTTGAACCCGGCCCTGCAGAACAAGTGGAAGTGGATGATGGACATCCTCTCCACATGGGGCCTTGAGAAGTACGCGATAGGCTGGCTCGACTTTCACGTCTTCACGACCTTCATCGGATACGCGGGCTTCGCGATAGCGTTCGGCCTCTCGCTCCTGTTCCTCTGGAAGTTCAGGGCGGAGACCAGGAACGTGACCAACAGGTTCGTTGAAGCCTTCCCTGATTCCAAGGTGCTCGACGAGATGAGCTACAGGGCGATAGCCTGGGGCTTCCCGTTCCTTGCGGTCGGCATCGTCTCCGGCGCCGTATGGGCGAACTATGCCTGGGGCCAATACTGGGCCTGGGACCCGAAGGAGACCTGGTCGCTTATCACATGGTTCATATATGCCGCGTACCTGCACGCAAGGGTCACAAGGGGATGGAGGGGCAAGAGGGCGGCCTATCTTTCCATAATAGGGTTCGCTGCCGTCATATTCCTCTACTGGGGAGTAAGCTTCATATTGCCGGGCCTGCACGCATACGCATAGCAGTCATGAAATAAGTCCAGCTGCTGCGTTGGCTTCAGAAGCTCGTCACTGCGACGTATAAAAAGAGTTCGACTCGTTCGTCGCTCCTTGACGCAAAAGCATATGGAGCTTATTTGAAGCCTGAGCGCGGTTATTTATTTAGCATCCTATCAGGGTGCGACCGACTACTGGATTGAGGGAAATCTGAATGAGCAAAATGGTAAACGAGGATAACGAAAAGGGACTGCCCAGGATAGCGATTGCCGGAATTATCGTCGCTATCGTAGCCGCGGTCGTATTCATCGTGTTCGGGCAGAGGCAGAAGTTCGAGCCGGTGACCGCCAACTCGGAGATGATTGACTTCGAGCTGCCCGACCTGCAGGGCAATATGCGCAAGCTCTCTGACTTCAAGGGCAAGGTCATATTCCTGAACTTCTGGGCCACCTGGTGCAAGCCCTGCGAGGAGGAGATGCCCTCCATGCAGGCCCTTTACGAGAACCTGCACGACTTCCCGTTCGAGATAGTCGCGGTGAGCGTGGACAAGGACGCGCCTGAAAAGATCGCGGAGTTCGCGAAGCAGTACGGCATCACGTTTACCATCCTGCACGACAAGAAGGGCGCGATAAAGGAGACCTACAAGACCACCGGCGTGCCCGAGACCTTCATAATAGACCAGAACGGAGTCGTAGCCTTGAAGGTCTGGGGGCCCAGGGACTGGACAGGGCCGTCCTCGATAAAAGAGATAATGGACCTCATCCAGTACGGCCCCAAGAAAAAAGGCGAGTACGCGAATGCCGCAAAGTAATCGGTCCGCAAGCTTAAAAATACGCTTAGGATATGAGCTGATATGACAACTGAGGTCTCCATTCCGCTTGCCTTTCTGGGCGGCATCCTGTCGTTCATATCTCCGTGCGTTCTTCCGCTTGTTCCGTCCTATATATCATTCGTGACCGGCATTTCCTTCGAGGAGCTTACGGCGGACGGCGACAACAAGGAACTGAAGAAGGTCATCCTCATCAATTCCCTCATGTTCATCCTCGGCTTCTCGACGGTATTCGTAGTCATATTGGGCTCATCCGCCCAGCTCCTCGGCAGCCTCTTCATGGAGTACCAGGACATCGTGCGCAAGATCGGCGGGCTTGTCATAATACTCCTCGGCATCCACATAATCGGAATCATTAACTTCGGCATCCTCCAGCGGGACAAGAGGTTCCACTTCTTCAGGGAGAAGCCGTCCGGAATGCTTGGTTCGTTCCTCGTAGGCATCGGGTTCGCGGCGGGCTGGACGCCTTGCATCGGCCCCATCCTCTCGGCCATATTCGCGGTGGCGGCGACCTCTGAGAGCCCCTGGTCCGGCATGGTCCTCTTCATCGCCTACTCGCTCGGCCTTGCCATCCCGTTCCTCCTTACATCGCTGGGCATAAACACATTCCTCAAGCACTTCAACAAGCTCAAAAAGCACATGAGGACGGTATCGATTGTCACGGGCATTTTCCTCATCGCAACAGGACTCTTGATATTTACCAACTCTCTTGGTATTATTGCGGTGTACCTGAATAGCCTGATGCCGAGTCTCAGCTGACAATCTAATAGCGCGCTCTCTTATGACCAAGCCGATCGTTGAAGTCTATGCCCGTAAGGACTGTTCCCTTTGCAAGCTGAGAGGCTGCGCACTGTGCACGGAAGCCTTGAATATAGTAGGCAAGGTCAACCTGGAGGTGCCGTTCCAGTTCAAGGAAGTGGACATAGACCTGAGCGAGGACCTGGCCCGAAGGTATGTAGGCGAGATCCCTACGATTTTTATCAACGGCAAGAAGGCCTTCAAGTACAAGGTCGATGAGGCGGAGTTCAGAAAGCAGGTAAGGAAAGAGATCATAAAGGCCGGGATCTCCAAACTCTACTCCAAAAAAGAGCACTTCAGCTGAACTTCCAGGCTAACGCCTGCCGCCTGGTAAGACCACTTCTCAATAAACTCCCTGAACAATTCGTTTTTATGATAAAAATTCAGCACACAAGGACCATTTGCGCCGCCTGTTATGAAGGTCGTAGCCGTAATACCAACCTACAACGAGGCCCAGAACGTACGGATCCTTATCCCGAGGATACTCGGACTGGGCCCTGAATTCCACGTTCTTGTGGTGGACGACAGCTCGCCTGACGCCACAGCCGATGTTGTCCGTGAACTCCAGAAAACAGACCCCAGGGTCTCCATAATCGTGAGGCCGGGCAAAATGGGCCTCGGCTCCGCCTATATCGCCGGCTTCAAGGAGGCGCTCAAATCCGGGGCGGATTTCATAATCGAGATAGACGCCGACCACTCCCACGATTACAAGGACATACCCAGGTTCCTCGAAGAGATGAGTTCCTATGACCTCGTCATCGGCTCCAGGTATAAAAAAGGCATCAGCGTCATCGACTGGCCGCTCTCCAGGGTGCTCTTGAGCTATTTCGGGAACATCTACGCACGGGTCATAACGGGCCTCAAGACATTCGACAACACAGGCGGCTTCAAGTGCTTCAAAAGAAAGGTACTCGAGGCGATAGACCTCGACGCCGTGAAGAGCAACGGCTACGCCTTCCAGATAGAGATGAACTTCAGGGCGGCCGCCAGTGGGTTTAAACTCTCGGAGATACCGATAATATTCTGGGGCAGGTACTCAGGCGTTTCCAAGATGTCCGGCCACATAGTGAGGGAGGCCATCTTCATTGTCTGGCGGCTCCGTTTCGTGAAGATGCTCTCTTCGATGGGGCTGGCGCGGCTATGAGCTCGTGGCTCAAACTCATTCATGACCGCAGGGTCCAGGTAGCGCTCCTTGCGTTCCTTGTTGCCGTATCCTACCTTAATACGCTATCGAACCCGTTCCTATGGGACGATATCGCCTTGATCGTCGAAAACGATGGACTGAAGCAGGGCTGGACGAGCGTTCTGAATGCCTTCAGCCCTGAGAAGTGGGGCGGGCGGTCTGATAACCCGGGGTTCAAAAGTTTCTTCAGGCCGATGCAGAGCCTGCTCTCGATATTCGATTACTGGATCTGGGGGCTCAACGCCTTCGGTTTCCATCTCTCGAATATGCTCCTCCATCTCGCCAATACCGTCCTTCTACTCTTTTTCGCTCTAAGGCTCACCGGCAGCTCTACGGCGGCCCTCGCGGCCGCTTCGATCTTTGCCGTCCATCCTATACATACCGAATCAGTCGCTTTCATAGCCGCGATGAACGACCTGCTCGCGGCGCTGTTCATGACGGGCTCTTTCATCTTCTACATGCGTTCGGGTTCTAGTTCTGGGGGGTCGGCCAAATCGCCTTTCTATTCAGCCTCGCTCTTCCTCTTCGTCCTCGCGCTCCTTTCCAAGGAGATGGCTGTAATGATGCCTCTTCTCGTCTCGGTCTACGCATGGCTTTACGAGGATAGGGGAGGAAGGGCCTTGCGGGCAATCCCGTTTTACGCGGTGCTTGCCGGGTATATCGCGTTCAGGGTCTTTGGCCTGGAGGTATTCGTTGAACAGCACCAGCTGCGCGTTGACATCCTCACGCTTGGTTCATCCTCGGCTGCCGCGGTCTTTGATTACCTGAGGCTTATGGTAGCGCCGTATCCGCTCAAGGCCTTCTATACTCTCAGATGGCACAGCCCGTTTTCATTCGAGGCCATAGCCGGTTTTGTCATCTCAGCGGCTGCGCTGCTGGCATTTATCCTGTTTGCCGTAAGGGGCAAAAAGGCCCTGGCATTCGCGCTTGCGTGGCTGTTCGTATCAATGGCGCCTGTGCTCAATATAGGCGCCCTGGGCGATTTCAGGATAGCCGAGCGGTACATGTACATCCCGACGATAGGCTTTTCCATTTTTGCAGGCATCGTATTCGCCGGTCTGCCCAAAGGGGCCTTGAGCAAAGCGGCCTCTGTACTTCTCGTTGCCGTGATAGCCGTATTCATCGTGCTTACGTTTCAGAGGAACAGGCTCTGGGGAGATGACCTCAGGTTCTTTACTGCGATGGTAAAGGAGTCCCCTGACGCGCCGCTTGCGCACCTTAATCTTGCCGTCGTATATCAGAAGAGGGGAGAGAGAGCGCTGGCGCTCTCTGAGATGGAGCGTTGCCGGGACCTCGCGCCTGGAAACTGGTCCATCCGCTACAGTCTGGGGTTTTATTACTACAAGGCAGGCCTTTTCGCCAAAGCGGCTGACGAGCTTGAGATATCTGCCGCATTGAATCCGAAATACGAGAACTCGCAGATACTCCTGGGCGTATCCTACGCCGAGACGGGCAGGCTCGATGACGCCGAGGCCCTTTTCATAAGGGTATTGAAGGCCAATCCTGCTTCTAAATACGCTGCCGACAACCTGCTGAGGTTAGAGGAGATGAGAGGGGCTAAGCCCGCCTCTTGACGCCTTTGACGGACATGAGCATGCCTAAGAGGAACATTTTCCATTGGACAGGCTCAAAGCCCGTAGAGCGGAGCAGGGCGCCGAGGCTTTCCCGCGTGAACTGCTGTACGTGAGCGTCCTTCCAGACCCGTCCCTTGCCCTTTGTCCAGAAGTACCAGATTATCCTGAACAGGATGCTCTTCTCATTGGGAACGAGTATGAGGACCTTGCCGTTGTCCTTGAGGCACCTCCTGAGCTCATTCATGGCCCTCTCCGGGTTGTCGAGGTGCTCTAATACCTCGATCGCCGTGGCGCAGTCGAACGACGAGTCCGCAAAGGGCAATTCATGGAAATCGGCGCAAATGAACCTGGGGCCCTTGTGAAAGGCGTGGCCGTACCTGACAGCCTCGTAGGACGAGTCTACGCCGGCAGAGAAGCTCAATCCCGCTTTCCTTGAGATTCGATCGAGGAGAGTGCCTCCGCCGGCGCCGATATCCAGCATTCTGCCGTCCTGGCCCTGGACGAGGTTCGAGAGCACGGAGATCCTGCGCGTGTGCCAGAACCACTGGAAAGGGTTAGTGGCCATGGACCTGTCATAGTAGTCAGGCGGGACCTCGTCGTGTATCTCCTTGAGCCTTTTCCTTCTGTCCTCCATTGGCGCTTTCCTTGCTTTTTGCAGTAAAATTCGATATATTTCAGGCTTGACCGCGGGTGCCTCAAACAGGTGAATACCGGCCTTTATTAACCTGACCAGACCACTATAACAAGCGACCTTTTTTTAATCAATTCCCATGAAGAAGCTCATAATCGCACTTGTATTCTCGATCTGGCTACTGCCAATATATGCCCTGGCAGAGCCTGCCATGATCTCCGGCGTTGCCGTAACGAAGCCGCCCATCAAGCTCTCTTTTAACGTAAAGAACGCGTTCAACAAGGACGTCGAAGGGGCGGTGAGGAGCGGAATGCCGACCTCCTTCGTCTTCAAGGTGGAGCTCAACAGGGTCAACAGGGTCCTGCCTGACGAGCTGGTCGGAGAATGGGAGTTCAGGCATACCGTCAAATATGACAGTCTGCGCGACGAGTACGAGATAAGCCTCGACGAGACCGGAGAGAAGCCTGTGAGGACAAAGGACTTTAATGAAATGAAGTCCCTCATGACCTCATGCAGCGGCGTTACGGTCGCCCCGGCCCACCTGCTTCCCGGCGCTCAGTACGAGCTCAGGATAAAGGCACAGATGGACCCGGTCGACCTGCCATTTCTACTTAATTATGTCTTCTTCTTTCTCAAGTTCTGGGATTTCGAGACGGACTGGTATGTGCATGCCTTCACGCCCTGATAACGAATGAG
This sequence comes from Deltaproteobacteria bacterium GWA2_55_10, assembly GCA_001797415.1. GTDB lineage: Bacteria > Desulfobacterota > GWC2-55-46 > GWC2-55-46 > GWC2-55-46 > UBA5799. Next base: position 7,694 of record MGPL01000139.1, on the reverse strand, counting down.
CGAAGTCCATAAGAATGAGCGAAGTCCATAAGATAGACGCAGAGGCAAAGCGGCGCCGCCGCGAGCTCTTCATAATCCTGCTCGTCGTGCCGGCGATTATCGTCCTCACCCTGGTCGAGTCCTATGTCTCCGACACGGGCGGAGGCCTGCCGATAGCCACGAACATCCTCATATTCGGCCTCATAAACCTCAATATCATCCTCCTCATACTGCTGGTCTTCCTGATCCTGCGCAACATGGTCAAGCTCTTCATGGAGAGGAAGATGAAGGTCATGGGCTCTCGCTTAAGGACCAAGCTCGTCACGTCGTTCGTGAGCCTCTCCATCGTCCCCACCGTCCTTCTTTTCGTCATAGTCATAGGTTTCATAAACAAGTCCATCGACGGCTGGTTCGGGATAAAGATAGAGGATTCCCTGAAAGAATCGCTGGAGCTTGCGCAGAACTACTACAAGGACATGAACGACAGGGTGGAGGCTGCCTCAAGGTCCCTTGCGGTATCCGTGCCAAAGGAAGGCTTCGGCACGGACCAGGAGAGGCTTGAAAAGTTCATTTCCTTGAGGCTTGTGGAAGGGGATTTCTCCACGATAGAGCTCTACTCTTCAGGCGGGGAGCGCGTACTCTATACCATCTCCGATAAGATAAACAGGAACATGGTGCCTGACATCGAGGCCGAAGCGGTGAAAAAGGCGCTCGGAGGAGAGGCGTCGAGCTATATACAGACCCTGCAGGTCGGAGACGTGGTGAGGGCGGTGGCTCCCATACCGGCTGCCATTGGCGTAAAGCCTGCCGGCGCGATCGTGGTGAGCTACTACGTCCCGCGGAGCCTCATAGACAAGATGAAGGATATATCAGCCGCCTTCGAGGGCTACAAGCAGCTCGAGCTCCTGAAATACCCGGTCAAGGCGAGCTATTTCACCATACTTCTTATCATTACTCTTCTCATAGTCTTCTTCTCGATATGGATAGGCCGGTACCTGGCAAAGGAGCTTACGACGCCGATACAGGAGCTTGCGGAAGGCACGCATGCCGTGGCGAGCGGCAACCTCGATTACAGGATAAACGTCGAGTCCGACGATGAAATAGGACTGCTGGTCAAGTCGTTCAACCGGATGACCGAGGACCTCCGTGCGAACAAGATGAAGCTTGAGGCGGCGAACCTCGACCTGCGGCGAACGAACACCGAACTCGACCAGAGGATGAGGTACATAGAGATAGTCCTGGGCAACGTGCCCGCGGGCGTCGTATCGATAGACAAATCCGGCAAGATAGTCTCCATAAACAGGGTCGCCGCCGAGATGCTGGCCACGAGCGAGGATCATGCCCTCGGCAGGAATTACAAGGAGGTCCTCCGTGAAGAGGACCGTGAAGTGCTCCGGGAGATGATAAGGGAGATGACCGAGATGGGCCTGCTCTCGATGGAAAGGCAGATGGGCGTGGAGGTGGACGGCAAGATGATGACATTGCTCGTGAACCTCAATGCCTTGAAGGACGAATCCGGCAACTATCTGGGCATGGTCGCGGTGCTCGACGACCTCACGCACCTGCTGAAGACGCAGAGGATGTCGGCGTGGAAAGAGGTGGCGAGACGGATCGCGCACGAGATAAAGAACCCGCTTACGCCCATAAAGCTCTCGGCCCAGAGGCTCCGGAAGAAGTACCTCGACAGGTTCCCTGAGGACGAGACCGTATTTGACGAGTGCACCCTGACCATAATAAAACAGGTCGACGAACTGAAGACCCTCGTCAACGAATTCTCGAGTTTCGCGAGGATGCCCGCGGCCAACCCAAGCCCGAATGACCTCAACGAGGTCGTCCGCGAGGTGATGTCCCTCTACAAGCCCGGGCAGAGGGGCATCAATATTGAGTCCCAGCTCGACGAGAGGCTTCCGGTCCTGGATATTGACAGGGACCAGATAAAAAGGGTACTTATAAACCTGACGGACAATGCCATTGCCGCTGTCGGCGAAGAGGGCACCGTAAGGGTGGAGACGCATTACCTTGAAGAGATGCTGCTCGCAAGGCTTGAGGTGATAGATACCGGTACGGGCATACCCGCTGAAGCCAGGCAGAAGCTCTTCGAGCCGTATTTCTCGACCAAGAAGACGGGCACCGGCCTCGGCCTTGCCATAGTGAGCAACATCATAGCAGACCATAACGGCTACATAAGGGTCAGGGACAACCAGCCGAGAGGAACGCGTTTCGTGATAGAGATACCTGTGAAGGCTCTGACCATATGAAGACCACGGTGATGGTCGTCGATGACGAGAAGAACATAAGGGAAGCCCTCATCGGCGTCTTGAAGGACGAGGGGCACGAGGTCATGGCTGCGGAGAGCGGCGAAGAGGCGTTGAAGCGGCTGGAAACAAAAGTCCCGGACGCCATACTGCTCGACATCTGGCTGCCCGGCATGGACGGCACGGAGGCATTGAAGGAGATAAAGGCAAGATACCCCAATATCCCGGTAATAATGATATCGGGCCATGCCAATATAGAGACGGCTGTGAGGACCACCAAGCTCGGCGCCTATGACTTCATAGAGAAGCCGCTTTCGCTCGAAAAGGTGACCCTGACGGTCGAGCACGCCATAGAGAAAAAGAGGCTCATAGAAGAGAACAGCAACCTCCGTTTCAAGGCGAGCGCCAAGTACCAGATAATCGGCTCGTCCCCTGCCATGCAGTCCCTGAATACGGATATCATGAAGGCTGCCCCGTCGAACAGCTGGGCGCTCATAACCGGGGAGAACGGCACGGGCAAGGAGCTTGTGGCGAGGAACATCCACCTGCTCTCGAACAGGTCAGGCAAGCCCTTCATCGAGGTGAACTGCGCGGCAATACCCGAAGAGCTCATAGAGAGCGAGCTCTTCGGCCATGAGAAAGGCGCGTTCACCAGCGCAGTTGCCCAGAAGAAGGGCAAGTTCGACCTTGCGGACAAGGGCACGATCTTCCTCGACGAGATAGGGGACATGAGCCTGCGCACCCAGGCAAAGATATTGAGAGTGCTCCAGGAGAAGAGCTTTGAGAGGGTAGGGGGCACGGAGCTCATCACTGTCGACGCAAGGGTCATCGCGGCCACCAACAAGAACTTGAAGGAAGAGGCTGCAAAGGGAAGGTTCAGGGAAGACCTCTTCTACAGGCTGAATGTAATACCTTTCCATGTGCCGCCTTTGAGGGAGCGCAGAGAGGACATACCTCTTCTCATGGAACACTTCCTTAGAGAGTTCGCGCGCGAGACGGCCAGGGAGGTGCTCGAAGTAAATAAAGAGGCGATGGACGTCCTTTACAACTACGACTGGCCCGGAAATGTGAGGGAATTGAAGAACCTCATCGAAAGGCTCGTCATAATGGCTCCCTCGCACAGGATTACCGCCGAAGACATCCCGGCCTATATAAGGGGCGCGGCCCCCGCTCAAACAAGGGACCTGTTCAAGAGCGACCTCCTGAAGGAGGCCAGGAGCCACTTTGAAAGAGAGTTCATAATAAGGAAATTGAAGGAATTCGGCGGCAATATCGCCAGGACTGCCGAGGCCATCGGCATAGAAAGGAGCCATCTTTACAGGAAGATAAAGAGCTATGGAATAGAGCATGATGACATGACAGAGAACGCCTAAGCCTTACCCAACCTTGATACCGCAGCTTGACCAGGGCCAGTTCAGCTCCAGCAATCGTTAACAAAATATTTAAAAAATACTTGACAATCCTAAATAGATTGTTTACCATTGACCCATATTAAATTAATTGTTTATAGGGGTTCAATGGCGCAATCTATTGAAAAGTCAACGAGGACAATAGTTTATATGAAAAAACCTGTGGTTCTTATTGTCGATGACGACGATTTTGTCTCCGATACGCTGGAGATACTCCTGGGGGGTTCGTACGGCGTGATCAAGGCCAGGAACGGGGCAGAGGCGCTTGGTCTGGTGCGGAGCGAGCCCATAGAGATTGTGCTCCTTGATCTCAAGCTCCCCGGCATGAGCGGCCTGGAGGCCCTGGACAGGATAAAGGAGTTCGACAGCTCCATAGGCGTCGTCATGCTCTCTGCCTCTGACAGCGCGGAGCAGGCCGTGACCGCCCTTAAAAAGGGGGCTTACGATTACATAACCAAGCCCTTTGACAACGACGACCTCCTCTCGACCCTGGGCAGGCTCTCCGAGGGGCTTAAATTGAAGAGCGAGCTCGAGTTCCTCAAAAGAGAGTTGAACGACAGCTACAGGGAAAGGTACAGCTACGGCGAGATAATAAGCAAGTCCCCGCGGATGAGAAAGATTTTCGATCTGATGGGCGCTGTCAGCCGGACCTCTTCGAGCGTGCTCATATCGGGCGAGAGCGGCACTGGAAAGGAGCTTGTCGCAAGGGCCATACACATGATGAGCGACAGGAAGGACAAGGCCTTTGTAGCGGTAAACTGCGGGGCCGTGCCGGCGGAGCTGATGGAAAGCGAGCTCTTCGGACATGAGAAGGGCTCCTTCACGGGGGCGCACCAGAGAAAGATAGGTAAATTCGAGTACGCTGACATGGGCACGATCTTCCTGGACGAGGTCTCGACCCTTCCCATGCATCTTCAGATAAAGCTCCTGCGCGTGCTGCAGGAGAGGGCGTTCGAGAGGGTGGGCTCGAATTCACAGATAAAAGTGGACATCAGGGTCGTCGCGGCCACTAACGCGGGCCTTGAGGAAGAGGTGAGAAAAGGCCGGTTCAGGGAGGACCTGTACTACAGGCTCAAAGTCGTACCCATAGACCTGCCGCCTTTACGCGAGCGCAAGGAGGACATTCCGCTCCTCGTAGAGCACTTCATCGAGAAGCTCGGCGGAAAATGCGGCAAGCGCATAGAAGGCGTCCTGCCCAACGTGATAGGCGCGTTCATGGATTATGCATGGCCCGGGAACATAAGGGAGCTTGAGAACCTGATGGAGCGTCTTGTCGTCCTCGCGCCGGAAGGAAAGGTCATAACCGTCGACGATCTGCCCATAGGCATGTTCACGCGCCACTCTGAGGTCGGCGCGCATGATGCGGCAAGG
>MGPL01000139.1:2237-2650 GCA_001797415.1 Deltaproteobacteria bacterium GWA2_55_10 | reverse complement strand
AGGCAGTACATCATAGGCGCGCTGGACAGGGCCGACTGGAACAGGCTCGATACGGCGAGGACCCTCAATATCCACAGGAACACGTTGCTGTTGAAGATGAAGGAGCTGGGGATAAAGGAGCCGCAACAGGGCGGGCGGCGCACCGGCAAATGCCATTTGGGCGAGCCCTTTCAAGGAGAGTCTGGCGGGCGCAAGATGAGCTCCAAGAGTTAGGGAACCTCTGATTAATTCGCAATAGCATGTCATTCTGAGCGAAGCGAAGAATCTCGTATTTAAACAAATCAGTAAGTTACGAGATTCTTCGGTCGCTCCGCTCCCTCAGAATGACAGAAAAACATAATTAATCAGAGCTTCCTTAGATATATTTAAGCCAAGGGCCTGAAGATATTGACAAAAAAAGCTGGATTTAATAA
>MGPL01000139.1:0-2117 GCA_001797415.1 Deltaproteobacteria bacterium GWA2_55_10 | reverse complement strand
TTTTATTGCTTTTCGCCTTTGTCCACGGGGCCGTCGAATGGATCGACATGTACCGGCAGTACGGCCTGCTCCTCTACGGAAAGGATATAGCCGGCTGGGTAAAGGAGGCGAGGCTCCTCCTGCTGGCTCTTTCATTTTATTTCCTTTTAATATTCGGGATAAGGCTTTATTTCAATGACCGTTCAGTAAAAAAAATAGCATTGCTGCTTCATGCGGTATTCATTGCATCCGCGGCATCTGTTTTCCTGTCCGGGAGCATCAAGGGAAATATCAATGAGTTCGATTCAGCAATCAGGTATTTTCTCGCTTTTCCCGCCGCCGTGCTCTCAGGCCTGGCGCTCTGGAGGCTTTCTAAAAGAGAATTGAATGCGGTATTGCCTGAGAACTTCTCATGGTACCTGACGGCCGGTTCATGCATATTGGTCATATACGGCATTTTTGCGGGCCTGGTGACCCCCAAAAGCTCCTTCCTGTTTTCGCCGTACTTCAACCAGGAGAGCTTCCTTAAGTTTTCCGGCTTGCCCATCCAGATATTAAGGGCCGTCTCCGCCTTCTTTCTCTCCTACATGATAATAAGGTCGATGGCCCTCCGGCTTACCTATAAGTTGATGGCTATCCTCCTGGCGTTCGTGTCCCTGCTCTTCATCTCTTTATATTCGGGCTATGTGAGCCTCAAAGTCGTGCTTGTAAATTATAACCAGGTCGTGAAGCTCGAGACCGAGGCAAGGGATTTCTCCAACCTGCAGCGCCTGTTCAATCAGTATTATAACCTGAGCACAAACCGGCTGATCTACAGGGACAGCCGCTTCAATACCCTGATCTCCAACGAATACCGCAAGGAGTTCGAGTCCATCCTTGGCGGATTCGAAAGCATGCACCACGAGAGCGGCGAAGAAGAGGAGATGATAGGCGAGATAAGAAGGCTTTACGATGAGTATCTCAGGGACGGCAGGTTTGACCTTCGCAGGCTGGAGGAGACCAAGGCGCTCATAAACGAGATAAACAATAATCACGCAAAGGAGCTTTCGGAGCGAGTAGAACTGGTGCGGGATTCGTTCAGGAATTTCAGCCATCTGACCCTCATCGTCCTCGCGCTCACCGTCTGCGGGTTTCTTTTCATCTGGTATAACCTGTACAGCATGATATTGTGGCCCATCCTCAAGGTAAGGTCGTGGGCAAGGCAGATAGCGGCAGGCAACCTTGAAAGCGACATAGGCGTGAATACGGCCGATGAACTGCAGGAGTTCGCGGCGGACTTCAACATAATGCGGCTAAAGCTCATCGAAAGGACGGGCAGGCTCGAGGCAGCGAAAAAGGAATTGGAGGAGCTTGCTGTAAAGGACGGCCTTACCGGCCTGTATAACCACCGTTTCTTCTACCGGAAGCTCTCGGACGAGATCAAGAGGGCTGAAAGGAGCGGAAATCCTCTCGCGCTCCTCATAATGGACCTCGACGACTTCAAGCATTACAACGACGCGAACGGGCATCCCGAGGGGGACGCGCTTTTAAGGAAGATAGCGGATATCATGAGGGAGAACCTGCGGTCGACCGACTACGCGTGCAGGCATGGCGGCGAGGAGTTCTCGGCCATATTGCCGGAGACCGACAGGGAAGGGGCCTTTATCGCGGCTGAAAAGCTGAGAAAGGCAATAGAGGCCTATGAGTTCCGGAACGAGAAGGAACAGCCATCCGGCGATGTCACGATGACCATAGGCGTTTCGCATTACAGCGACAGCCAGGCAGGCGTCGACCAGCTCATAAAGAACGCGGACGACGCTCTTTATGAGGGAAAGAGGCGCGGGAAGAACAGGGTGTTTGTCTTCGGCCAGTGTCCTTCAAGCTGACCTCCGTCATCACTTCCTTTTTTCCTCTCCATAGAGCTTCTCTTCGCATTCCGGGCACAGGCTGTGGGTGAACTCGGCTGCCGAGCGTTCTTCTATGTACTTCTCTATCCTCATCCAGTAGCCCTTATCATCCCTTATCCTTTTGCAGTTGGCGCATATCGGTATCAGCCCGCTCAGGGTCTTTATCCTCGCGAGCGCGTCCTTCAACTCGTTTTCCCGTTTCTTGCTCTCGGTTATGTCCTGTATGGTGCCGCGCATGGAAACCGCCTTTCC
>MGPL01000138.1:37694-44191 GCA_001797415.1 Deltaproteobacteria bacterium GWA2_55_10 | reverse complement strand
CTGGTCAAAGGAGTAGTCGTTGCCTATGCTCGTGAGGTTGGAAGAATCCGTAGTGAGAGCTATGGCCGGAAGCGGCGGCCTTTCTATCTCGAACCTGTTGATGAACTCGGCGGCCAGGTGCTGCGCGTCTCCGGCGGAGCCGCCGTTCCCGGCTATAAGGAGCTTGCCGCCCTTCTTGAAGGCCTCTGCCACAAGCTCGGCTGAACGCACGATCCTCGAGACGTTCTCAGGCGTAAGGAAACGCTCCTTTGCCTGTATGCTCTCGGTGAACGACCTTGAGACTATCTCATTTTTCATGACTCACCTGGCTAAAGCGAATTGGTACAAAGGAATGAGTTAATATTATCTTCTGGGTACCCCGGAGTCAAGGGTTTTGAATGGAAACAGGCACTTGGGCGCGCTCGAAAGATTCTCAAACCGACAATAAGTCACTGGCCCCTCTTTTCTAAAGAGGGGTTGGGGTAATTATCCGTATGGTGCGCCATGCGCACTTAAAAATAATCCCCCTCGGTCCCCCTTTAGAAAAGGGGGAAGAAAATTCGTAAGAAGACTTCGGATTTGAAAAATTGAACCCGCCTAATGCCAACGACTCCTCAGAATGACAGTTCTAAACTTTTTTAGCAGCCTAAATCAAAAACTTGCCGTTCCTCTGAATAGCCTTGCCGTCGAGGTATATTGCCCCGCCCCTTCTCAGGTCCTTTATCATGTCCCAGTGAATGGCGGAGATGTTCTTGCCTCCGGCAGACTCGTACGACCTGCCCACGGCGAGATGTATCGTACCGCCTATCTTCTCGTCAAAGAGGATGTCCTTTGTGAACTTCTGTATGCCGTAGTTCACCCCTATGCCCAGCTCTCCGAGGAAGCGCGCGCCCTTGTCAGTATCGAGCATGGTGATGAGGAAGTCCTCGTTCTTGTCGGCGCTGGCCTCGACCACCTTTCCTCCCCTGAACCTCAAGCGTATTCCGGTCACCTCCCTGCCCTGATATATGGCAGGCATCTCGTAGTAGATGTAGCCTTCGGCGCTGCTCTCCTCGGGAGAGAGAAAGACCTCTCCATCGGGCATATTCCTCTCGCCAAAGCAGGGGATTGCCTTTCTGCCGCGGATGCCTATCGTGAGGTCGGTGTCCTCGCCGACTATCCTTACGACATTGGCCTTGTCGAGGACGGCCTTCAGCTTCATCTCTTCTTTTTTGACCTTGTTCCAGTCGATGTTCGTCGCGCCGTAGACAAAGTCCTCGTACTCCTCGAGGCTCATGTCAGCCTCGGATGCAAGGCCGTGGGTCGGGAAGTTGCAGAGTATCCAGCGCTTCCTGTTCACGATCTCTTCACTGATGGGGCGGAGCACCTTTGTCCTTTCGCCAACCTTCTTTGGTTCGACATTGGAGAGCGCCTTTTTGTTGGCCGCTGCCCTGATATTGACGAAGCAGTCTATATTTTTGGCCTCGAAAAGCCTGGTCTTTGGGAAGAAAGCTATCTGCTCTTTCGTAGCCGTGTCGAAGAAGATGTTGGATGTCTCCTCGAAGCCGATGCTGGTGAGAGGATGGCCGCCGGCCTTCAACACCTCCCTGAAGACCTCGAGAACGAGGGGCTTTGCAAGCTCTGTGGATGCGGCTATGAGGACGACATCTCCCTTCTTGACTCTTGCGGAATGCCTTACAAGTATGGAAGCAAGTTTTTTGATGCGCGGGTCTGCCATTTATGTAACCTCCGAAAGGGATATTTATATTCTGACTTTATCAAAGTATTAGTTTGTCTGCCCGCAGGCATAGAAGTCCTCAAATGGCCGCTGGATATAGAACATTTGCTTTTTTCTCTTTCTCCCCCACGGGGAGAGGAGATAAGGTAGCAGCCTGTCAGCTCATACGGAACTTGTCATTGAGTATCCGCCTCAACCTCGGGCCGTATACCATGTCAAACACATGCTCCTTGCCGGGGAAAAGCCTTATCGCGAAATCCCTGAGCGCCGCCACATGCCTGGAAGCCTCCTCTGCGGGCATCTCCGGGCTCCCGATGATGAGCATCACGGTAAAATCCACCATTCTTCTAAGATGGCGTATCCGCCTGTCCTCTTCTTTTAATTCTTTCTCTGTCGGAAGCCTCTCACCTTCGGTCATTTGCCGCACCTTATATTGGGGCATATAGCGCGCCCTGATGAGTCCCCTGTTCTTTCATGAGCCCTGTTATCTTCTCTATAACCTCGAACTTGCTCCTGCCCCAGACAGGGGCAACCAGGAACTGCCTCGGCACATCCCCGCAGAGCCTGTGTATGATGATATCGCCTCTCAGGCGTTCAATGCATTTTACCATCACGGAAGCGTACTCTTTAAGACTCTGCGTCCGGACTTCACCTTTATTCCAGAGCGCTTCGAGGGCAGTTCCCCTCACTATCTGGAGCTGGTGGAACTTTATGCCCTTTATTGGCAAACTGTTGAGGAATGCTGTTGTCTCAAGCGCGTCCTTCTCTCCCTCTCCGGGCAGGCCTATTATGATATGAGCGCATACATCCAGGCCCCTCTGTGCCGCCCTCTTTGCCGCGCCCTCGAAATCAGCTTTCGTGTGCCCCCTGTTGATTAGTGCGAGCGTGGCGTCATTTGCAGACTGCAATCCCAGTTCAAGCCATAGGTGTTTTTTGGTCTTGAGCCAGCACAAAATATCGAGCACTTCATTGCTCAGGCAGTCGGGCCTTGTAGAGACCGCTATGGCCGCGACCTCGGGGATAAGGGCCTGCTCGTATAGCCTCTTCAATTCATCGACAGGCGCGTGCGTATTTGTATTCACCTGAAAATAGGCGATGAACTTTTCCGCCTTGTGCCGCTTTCTTACATATTCGATCCCTGAAAGGAGCTGCTCTCTTATCTGCGCCTCGGGGATATGATCTTTTGGAAGGAGTGTAGATGATGAACAATATGCGCACCCGCCGACACCCTTGCTGCCGTCCCTGTTCGGGCAGGACAGGCCGGGGTCGAGCGTGACCTTGAAGACCTTGCAGCCGAAGAGGGATTTGAGGTAGCTGGAAAGTGAATTGTATAGTTCAGGCATACCTTTATAAGAAATGCAGTTTTTGCGTACTCATTAAAAAGACCTCTTTGCGCGCTGCCGCGATGATGGGGGACATACCCCATGCTGTCATTCTGAACGAAGTGAAGAATCTCTGGGTGTGCATTACGCCGAGATTCTTCGTCGCCTACGGCTCCTCAGAATGACAGCTTTGACCTTAACCCCTCTTTCCTAAAGAGGGGTCGGGGAGATTAATCTATGATAATCCCCCTCAGTCCCCCTTTAGAAAAGGGGGATGAAGAACTACCTAATGCAGTCCTTCAATCTTCCTCACCAGCTCAGCCGCCCACGACGAGACCTTCTCTCCGTTCCTGAAGATGAAGCCGCGGCTCCGGTAGTGGTAGTCAGAGACCTTTACCATGTACTCGATACCGGATATCTGTCCGTCTTCTGATGAAATGGTGGATATTATTGAATCGTCCACAATGACGAAAAGGCCTGTGAGCTTGCCGAGCGCCGGGTTAGACGATGTCCAGCCCGTGTAGTCCCTTCCCTCTTCGAACGGCCTTATCTCGTAGTTGTTCTCTATCTCCGTCTGGCCGCCCTGGCCGTCGAGCCTCATTACGCCCTGGCTCCTCCAGAGCTCTTTTCCGTGAGTTACCCTTGCGCTGCCCTCTACCGGAATAGCGTTGCCAAACTGGTCAAAGAACTCTCCGGTCGCCATCCAGTAGCCCTCTTCCATCAGAAAGGTATGCCTTATTTTCATTGGCGCCCCTCATTGGATGGGGCTGGCAGGCCCGGCCTCACCACCACGCTCTTGTATTCCTTCACGGTAACCATGCCCGGCTTCGCGCCCCTGGGCTTTTTCACATTCCGGGCCTCAGTGTATATGACCTCGACCTTGCCCGCGTTGGCTGACTTGCTGTAGAAGGCCGCAATGGAAGCCGCCTCCTCAATCGTCTTTTTCGTAAGCTCTGTACCCCTTCCCGCCACCTTTATAAGTGAATGTGATCCGGGCTGCCCCTTCACATGGAACCAGATATCCTCGCCTGAAGCGTACTTTGAAACAAGAAGGTCGTTGCCAGCCCCGCTCTTTCCGCAGAGTATCTCGAAGCCTTCGCTTGAGGAGAACCTCCTTACAGGCTCTGCCCTTGGCTCCTCCCTCTTTTCAACTCTTTCCACCTTTTTAAGATACCCTCCTTTTGCAAGCTCCGCTTCAAGGTCGTCGAGGTCTGCGAGCGTCTCGGCAGCCTCGATATTGTATTTAAGCGTTTCGATATATTCTATCTCTTCCTGAACAGACGGGATGCGGTCCTTCAGGAGCTCAAGCGCCTTCCTTCCCTTTCTGGCGCGCTTGAAATACTTCTCCACATTCTCCTTCGGGCCGATCCTCTCATCCATCCTGACCCTGACAAATGCCGGAGGGTCTTGCGTGTAGTCGATGACCTCCGCCTCTTTCACGCCTTTCTTCAATAGATGAAAGTTCGAGGCAAGGAGCTCTCCTGTCTTGTAGTTCTCGACCTCTGAGGTGGCCTTTGCCCTATCGCCTTCGAGGTTGACGAGCTTTCGCCTGAGCTTCTTCTCGGCCTCTGACGCGGTCTTTTTCAAGCCGGACCTCCGCTCTGTCAGCTCCTCCTCATCAACAAGCCCTGAGTAGAACCTGTCGACCGCCGCCATCCATCTCTCATTCTCTTTCTTCCCTATCTCCTCTTCCCTGAGGCCGGGGGCGCTCGGCAGGGGTTCAAGCTTCAATCCGGGCATGACCGCCCTCATCGATATCTCCGGCGGAAAATACCTGAGGGCATCGAGGATGACCCCATCCCTGTCAGTCAATATGATGTTGGCCGACTTGCCGGTAAGCTCGGCAATGAGCCTGAACTCTTGCCTTTCGCCATCGGCGCCCTTTTTAATGAGGTCTATAGAGACTATCCTCTCAAGGTCCTTCTGGGTTATCGCCTCTATTCGCGCGTTGGTTATCCATTTGCGCAGATACGCGCAGAAGCGCAGCGGGCTGGGCGGGTTTTTGTAATCCCTCTCCGTTATATGCATCCGCGAGAGCCTGTGATGGGCTGATATGATGAGGCGCTCTTCAGAGCCCCTGGCGAATATCTTCAGGATGATATTGCGCTCATCGCTCTGGTGCACCTTGGAGATGACGGCGCCGGAGAGCCTTTCCATAAGCTCGGAGACCACTTCCTTGAGGATTAGGGGACCCATAGTCCAGAGATTATAACATCATATTGAAGCCCGCTGGAAGGCCTCCTTCTCATGGGGCGTGCGGCCCCTTTCAGATTGGATACTGTATACAAGAAGCAGCTTGACAACTTAGTAGCGGTTGTTATATTATCAACAGCAAATTACAATCGGGATTTCTTTTTCATGGGACTGACCCGCCCTGCTCATACTGCGGCTTTGGTGGGGGCAGTGCCTGCCACCAATCTTTAACTTTCTTTACCAGGTCCTGAGGACCGGAGGTACTTGGCAATGGATAAAAAAGATAAGGACTTATCTACCACGGCTGCCATTGAGAACAAGGCGGCTGCCCCGACTTCGAGGCGCAGCTTTCTCTCAAAGGCCATAATCGCGGGCGTGGCCGTTACGGCAACGGCCGGGATAGCCAAGAAGACGAGCGAGGTCCTCCTCAGGGAAGACTATCAGAAGGCATACCTGAAGGATGTCCTTGGCGGAGACAGCACGCTCGCTTCCCGCCAATACGTACTTATGAGCAAACAGGAGAAGGCCGAGCTGTTGAAGCGCCTTTTCCAGTTCCACAAGAACCCTGAGGCCTGATAACCGGCTGAAAAGTATAATTTTTCCGGTCAAAGAGGCCGGATGCTTCCATACCCTGGAGGGCTACAGTGTCTGAGATGAAGGATAAGGATAAAAAAGACGGGCAGAAGGCGCCAGTCGAGAAGTCCCGCCGCGAATTCCTGAGCGAGGCCGCTTCCGGCACACTCACGGCAGCCGCTATTGCGGGCGCAGGCGCGCTCCTCACGAACTCGGACGAGGCCCAGGCCAAGGCGACCTGGGGCGAGTGGTTCCAGAAGAACTACCGCCTCATGACCGAGGAAGAGAAGAAAGAGGCCATTGACAGGCTTGAGAAGAGATACACCGAGGAGTTCGGCAAGAAGACGACCGTCGACGGCACGCCCGCGCAGGAAGGGGTGCTCTTCGGCTATGCCCTCAACATCCAGAAGTGCATAGGCTGCAGGAGATGCGTATACGCCTGCGTAAAAGAGAATAACCAGTCCAGGGACAACCCGGAGATCCAGTGGATACGCGTCCTCAAGATGGAGAAGGGCAACTTCCTGCCCGAGAACATGGACAAGGGATACCCTGACCCGGCCGGCATACAGGTCGGAGGCAACGCCTACCAGAACGCCGGAGTCGTCCTCGAGGGCGAGCACTACTATGAGCCTGAGCAGGTCCCTGAAATGGACTATTTCTATTTCCCGATGCAGTGCATGCAGTGCGAAAAGCCGCCCTGCGTTAAAGTATGC
>MGPL01000138.1:36549-37506 GCA_001797415.1 Deltaproteobacteria bacterium GWA2_55_10 | reverse complement strand
CCCTGAGAGCGAGGTAAGGAAGATACTGGAGAAGAAGAGGGTCTTCAGGCTCAAGGCAGAGCTCAATACTTACCCGAAGTTCTTCTACTTCATGGATTAACAGGCATGAAATAAGTCCATCTGCTGCGTTGGCCTCAAAGCGAGTCACTGCGACGTACGTGAAGAGTACGACTCGTTCCTCGCTCCCCGATTTAACCGGGGCCTTGCATATGGAGCTTTTTGAGCAGCCTGAATATAAGCTGAATTTTCAGCCAATCTGTTAGGGGAATAAAATGAAGCCTGTTATTCGGTTTGCCCTGGACTCGATGCTGTACGCGTCCAGGGGAAGCGCCAGATACTACGGCTGGCTCTTGTGCCTCGGGTTTTTCATGCTGCTCATGGCCTACGGCGCCTTCGAGCAGTTCACCAAGGGCATGATAGTCACCAACTACAACGACCAGGTAAGCTGGGGCCTCTACGAAGCCCAGTTCATCTTCCTGGTCGGTGTCGCGGCAGCCGCGGTGACGGTCGTCTTCCCCTCGTATGTCTATCATCACAAGAAGATGAAGGAGATAGTGGTCCTCGGAGAGATGCTGGCAATAGCCGCAGTCTCCATGGTCATGATCTTCATAACCTTCCACATGGGCCGTCCTGACAGGGCCTGGCACCTTATTCCGGGAATAGGCCTATTCAACTGGCCGAACTCGATGCTCACATGGGACGTCATAGTCCTGAACGGCTATCTCGCCCTGAACGCCATCTGCGGCTTTTACTACCTCTATAAGAGGTACATGGGCCAGGAGGTCAACAAGCTCTTCTACATGCCCCTGGTCTATATCTCTATAGTATGGGCGCTCTCCATACACACAGTCACCGCGTTCCTCATCAACACCATGCCTTCGAGGCCGATGTGGTTCCACTCGATGATGCCCATAAAGTTCATCGCGACCGCGTTCGCCGCCGGTCCGTCGATGATAA
>MGPL01000138.1:35424-36522 GCA_001797415.1 Deltaproteobacteria bacterium GWA2_55_10 | reverse complement strand
TCACCCAGTTGAAGATCGCCGACGAGGCCATTGAGACGCTCGCCCAGATAGTCACCTGGTGCTTAGGGATTGCCATATTCCTCGGCATATCCGAGGTCGTAACCGAGTTTTACCCCTCTACCGAGCACGCCTTCTCGCTCAAGTACCTCATAATGGGCAAGCACGGCCTCTACGGCCTGGTACTCTGGTATTGGGGCTCTGTGCTCCTCCTGCTCGCGGGCTTCGTAATACTCCTTTGCCCGACCCTGAGGAAGCACCACTCGTTCTGGCTGCCTCTGGCCTGCGTGTTCGTCTTCGCGGGCATCTGGATAGACAAGGGCATGGGCCTGGTCGTACCGGCCTTCATCCCCTCGCCCATCGGAGAGTTCTCCGAGTATACGCCCTCGATATTCGAGATTATAAATACGCTCGGCGGCTGGGCCACAGGTCTCTTCATATTCACCATCCTCTGCAAGATCGCCATAGGCGTGCTCCTTGGCGAGCTCAGGTACACTGAGGAGTGGGGGGTCACCAACGAATGGGAGCCGATAGTCCACTCAGAGGAGGCATTGAAATGAGAAAGACCTCTCTGGTGGCAACTGCCGCCCTCCTCGCGATCGGCATCTTCGTTGCCGCGCCGACGCACTCGGCCGACACCTACATTGAGAACCTGAAGAACAAGCCGGAGCCTACGGACTGCTTCGAGAGCAGGGATGGATACTCCAATGTGACGAGGACCGAGACCTCTCCCGGCTCTCCGAACGTAAAGTGCTCGAACAAGACCGGCGGCGTGCTCTGGTGGGGAGACGCCTTTGAGGGCACCGAGCCAATGGGCGAGATGCCTGTGGAAGCCGACTACACCCACGAAGAGGCGGTCGTAAAGCCCAGGACAGGCCAGCTCAAGTATTTCATGCCCTGCACAGCCTGCCACAACGGCTCGACAGTGCCTTATCCCGCGAGCAAGAACCCGAGGCCCCTTGCCATGCACCAGGACATAGTGGCTGACTCGATGAACCTCCAGCACGGCAGGGGCGCGATATGGTGCCTTGACTGCCATAACGCCCGGAACAGGGACACCCTCATCGACCACAGGGGCAACGAGATAAGCTTCAACCAGCC
>MGPL01000138.1:32203-35409 GCA_001797415.1 Deltaproteobacteria bacterium GWA2_55_10 | reverse complement strand
GCCGATAGCGCCTGAACCCCGGCCGCAGTACCCGAGGACCCGCACCAACGCCGACCACGAGAAGCACGGCGGGCACGGCGCCGAACACTCGGAAGCAAAACCGGCAGCGCACTAAAATAAGTCGATTCAGAGCCGGGCGGTATGACCGCCCGGCTCTTTTTATTTATCGTAGTCTTTTTCACCCCCTTCACTAAAGGGGGACTGAGGGGGATTATCCAGTCTGTCATTCTGAGGGAGCCGGAGGCGACCGAAGAATCTCGGCGTTACTTCTGCCCAGAGATTCTTCACTTCGTTCAGAATGACCCTTAAACTAATTCTCCTTTCATATAATCCCTGCCCCTCTTTAAAAAAGAGGGGTTCTGCTCAAGACCCCAATCATTTTCTGCTATACTCCGAATAGTTCAAAAACCGGCCTATATGGAAAAAGAACCCCATATCATTTCACGCCGGAAGTTCCTTACCGGTACGGCGGCCCTCTTGGGGGCCGCGGGCGCCGCATTTGCGGCCATACCTTTCATAAGGGCCATGAGCCCCACTAAGGACGTACTTGCAGCGGGCGTGCAGGAGGTGGACATATCCACCCTCCCTGAAGGCGGTATAAAGACCGTCTTATGGAGAAAGCAGCCTGTCTTTATCCTGAAGCGCACCCCGCAGATGATAGAAGAGTCCATGCGCATAAACCCGGAGAGCCTCGTGGACAGGGCAAAACCTGAGGAGAGGACAGCTGATGAGAGCCTCTTCGTCTCGTTGGGGATATGCACGCATCTGGGCTGCATACCCAAGTTCATGGACAAGGTGCCTGAAACAGGCGTCTCAGGATTTTATTGCCCGTGCCACGGCGGGAAGTACGACAGTCTCGGCAGGAGGCTCGGAGGGCCGCCCCCGGAGGACCTGCATCTGGTTCCATACAGGGTCACTGAACCGGGCAAGCTTATAATCGGGACAGAGCGCTTCGGCGGCTACGGCGAGAATGTGAGGAAGATACAGGCCCTGCCGAAAATATAAAAGTTCTCCTTTATATGAAAGCGGGAATTATCTCCACTCAGTCATTCTGAACGAAGTGAAGAATCTCTGGGCATGCGATACGCCGAGATTCTTCGTCGCCTCCGGCTCCTCAGAATGACTATGTTGCGGGTTCAGGTTTGCAACCTGAACCCGAATATTCGAACAGGGCATTACGAAAATTCGGGTTCAATTTACAAAATTGAACCCGCTTAAAACAGCCTGCAAAGGGTACAAATGTCCCGTTACCTGGATTGGCTAAACGAACGGCTCCCTCTCTCCGAGTTCGTGGAGAAGCACATAACCGGCTATCCCACGCCGAGGAACCTCAATTACTCCTGGAACTTCGGTTCCGTTCTCGGTATATTCTTCGTCCTTCAGGTCATAACAGGCGTGTGGCTTGCCATGTACTACAAGCCGGACGCCAACCTTGCCTTTGACAGCATCCAGCACATAATGCGGGACGTCAACTACGGCTGGCTCCTTCGCTATCTCCACGCGATTGGCGCGACCGGCATCTTCTTCGCCCTCTATGTGCACATGGGCAGGGGCCTGTATTACGGCTCTTACAAGAGGCCCCGGGAGCTCCTGTGGTGGATAGGCCTCTTTATCTTCATGGGCTTCATGGCAGAGGCCTTCATGGGCTATCTCCTTCCCTGGGGGCAGATGTCCTACTGGGGCGCGACCGTCATTACGAACCTCTTTACAGCTATCCCCTTTTTCGGCCAGGAGCTGACCGTATGGCTCAGGGGTGATTTCGCCGTGGGGGACGCGACCCTCACGCGGTTCTATTCGTTTCATACGACAATCGTGCCCTTCGCAATGCTCGGCGGCCTTATAATCATCCACCTCTCTGCCCTCCACAAGGTCGGCTCAGGCAACCCTGACGGTATTGAATACAGCAAGAAGGGGCCGAAGATGGTCCCGTTCGCGCCCTATTACATCACGAAAGACGCCTGGTTTATCGCCCTCATATTCACGATATACCTCTACTTCGTATTCTTGAGGCCTGACGCGTTCATAGAGCCCATAAACAACGAACCGGCAAACCCATTGAAGACGCCCCTGCACATCGTGCCTGAATGGTATTTTCTCCCCTTCTACGCCATCCTGCGCTCTATACCCGACAAGCTCGGCGGGGTCATAGCAATGGGCGGGTCTATCCTTATCCTCGCGCTCCTGCCCTTTATAGACCGCTCGCCGGTCAGAAGCTCAAAATACAGGCCCGTAAAGAAGGTCCTTACCTGGATCTTCTTCGTTGATTTCGTGCTGCTGGGCTATGTAGGAATGCATCCGCCGGATTTCATCTCTCCCGTGGGCTTGAGGATGGCGACACTCGGCATGATATTTACAGTAATCTACTTCCTCTATTTCGCCGTATTGCCTGTGCTGCCCTACTTTGAAAAGACCAAGCTCCCGCCTCCTGAGGAGCATACAGAAGGGGGATGAGATTGCTTAAGCTCCTGCTCCTCATAGCATTTTTGTGTTCATCCCCGGCCTTTGCCGCGGATGAGGTCGAGATAGACCTTGGCGCTGATGCGAGGGCAAGGGGCCTGTCTGTCTTCATGCAGCACTGCGTGGCCTGCCACGGCATAAAATACTACCGCGGCCCTGAAAACCCGTCCGGGATCGCTCCGCTTATGGACGCTGCGGCCTCGGAGCAGGCATTCGGCGTTGCCGCGCCAGATCTCAGCCTCATGGCCTCTGCCCGTGGAAAAGGCATTGAAGGGACGGAGTATATCTATCGCATACTTACCACCTATTACACCGCACCAGAGGGCGGCATAAGGAACAGGGCCTTTGCCGAGGAGACCCATACGGACGGGCAGATAGCCATGCCGCCGCCCATCCCCATGGACGACCCGGAGCTGGCTCAAAAATCAAAGGACGTTTCGGCCTTTTTATTCCTTGTCTCGGAGCCCGCCCGAGAAGAGAGGAAATCCATCGGCCCCTGGGCAGTGGGCTTCATGGCGCTCCTGACAATAGTTCTATACATGCTCAACAGCTATACCTGGCGCGAGCAGAAAGGCAAGCTCAAAAAATAAATCCTTCCGGCATCTCTTTCATCCGTTCCGTTTGACTTTAAAAAATGCAGAGATTATTGGCACTTTCCTTGACAAACGGCCTCCCAATACCTATATTTACCATAAAGCGCGGGCCCCAAGCGGCCACGGTATACGAAATATCTGTTTTAATTAGAGAAT
>MGPL01000138.1:5715-32169 GCA_001797415.1 Deltaproteobacteria bacterium GWA2_55_10 | reverse complement strand
AAGATGGGAAAGATAATCGGCATTGACCTCGGCACCACAAACTCGGTAGTAGCAGTAATGGAGGCCGGGGAGCCGAAAGTAATCGTAAACGAGGAAGGGAGCAGAATAACCCCCTCCGTGGTCGCCTTTTCAAAGGACAGGGAGATACTTGTCGGGCAGGTTGCCAAGAGGCAGGCTGTAACCAACCCTGAGAACACTCTTTTTTCGATAAAGAGGTTCATGGGCCGCGTCTACGAGGAAGTAAACGAAGAGATGAAGATGGTGCCCTACAAGGTTCAGAAGGACGACCAGGGCAGGGCTGTCGTGTGGTCCTCGAACATGAACAAGACCTTCACGCCTCCAGAGGTCTCGGCCATGATACTCCAGAAGCTCAAGAGGTCTGCTGAGGCATACCTGGGCGAACCTGTAACAGAGGCGGTCATCACGGTCCCTGCTTACTTCAACGACGCGCAGAGGCAGGCCACCAAGGACGCCGGAAAGATAGCCGGCCTTGAGGTGAAGAGGATAATAAACGAGCCTACTGCCTCTGCCCTTGCCTACGGCCTCGAGAAGAAGAAAGAGGAGAAGATAGCGGTCTATGACTTCGGCGGCGGCACCTTCGACATCTCGATACTCGAAGTCGGAGAGGGCGTCTTCGAGGTCAAATCGACGAATGGAGACACCCACCTCGGCGGAGACAACTTCGACCAGAAGATAATCGACTGGCTCATCTCCGAGTTCAAAAAGGACCAGGGAATAGACCTCTCGAAGGACAGGATGGCGCTCCAGAGGCTCAAAGAGGCGGCTGAAAAGGCAAAGATCGAGCTCTCATCCACCCGTGAGACCGAGCTAAACCTGCCCTTTGTAACCGCTGACGCTACGGGGCCAAAGCACCTTGTCATGAGGCTATCGAGGGCAAAGCTCGAGCAGCTCTGCGCCGACCTCATCGACAGGAGCCGCAGGCCGTGCGAGCAGGCCCTTAGGGACGCCGGCATGAGCGCTTCAGACATAAACGAGGTCGTCCTCGTGGGCGGCATGACCAGGATGCCCGCCATACAGAAGATGGTCAAGGACTTCTTCGGCAAGGAGCCTCACAAGGGCGTGAACCCTGACGAGGTCGTGGCTATAGGCGCGGCTATCCAGGGCGGAGTGCTCGCCGGAGAGGTCAAGGATGTGGTGCTCCTCGATGTTACGCCCCTTTCGCTGGGCCTTGAGACCCTGGGCGGCGTAATGACCACCCTTATCCAGAGGAACACGACCATCCCTGCGAGGAAGAAGGAGACCTTCACCACAGCGGGCGACAACCAGACTCAGGTCGAGATACATGTGCTCCAGGGCGAGCGTCCCATGGCGCGCGACAACAGGACACTCGGCAGGTTCCACCTTCCTGGCCTGCCCCCTGCGCCCAGGGGCGTGCCGCAGATAGAGGTCGCCTTTGACATAGACGCCAACGGCATACTGAACGTCTCGGCAAAGGACATGGCAACCGGCAAGGAGCAGAGGATTACGATCACCGCCTCCAGCGGCCTTGCCAAGGACGAAGTCGAGAAGATGGTCAAGGAGGCCGAGTCCCACTCTGACGAGGACAAGAAGAGGAAGGAGACCATCGAGACGAGAAACCAGCTCGACAGCCTCATCTACTCGACGGAGAAGCTCCTGAGCGAGAACCGCGCCAAGATACCTGACGCAGACGCAAAAGGCGTGGAGGACGCGGTGGCAGAAGGCAAGAAAGCCCTCGAATCCAACGAACTTGAGCAGCTGAAGAACGCGATTACGGCCATAACTACGGCCTCTCACAAGATCGCCGAGGTAATGTACAAGGGCGCGGGTCAGGCTGAGCCCTCCGGCGGCCCCTCAGAGGAGCGCAAGAAGGAGGATGTTGTCGAGGCTGAAGTTGTCGATGACCAGAACAAGTGACCTCTTCTACCAGGCATGAAATAAGTCCATCTGCTTTGTTGGCCTCAAAGCGGCAGAAGCGACGTACGTGAAGAGTACGCCTCATTCCTCGCTCCCCGATTTAACTGGGGCCTCGCATATGGAGCTCTTTGAGCAGCCTTTAACTCCTTCCTGAAAATTGAAACGTACGGGGCCGCGCAAGCGGCCCCGTACCATTCCGGCCCCAACAGCGATTCATTTCCAAAAATATTACCTCATAGAGACTTGCCCTGAAAGCTCCGGGCTTGTAGAATTAAGTAGAGGCGGACGCCTCAGAGACATAAGACGGAGATTCCGGGGCTTCGGATCAGGACGCGAAAATGGCTAAAGACTACTACGAGATACTTGGGGTACCCCGGAATGCTTCCGATGTGGATATAAAGAAGGCCTACAGGAAACTCGCAAGGCAGTTCCACCCCGACCTCCACCCTGACAAGCGAAAGGAGATGGAGGCCAAGTTCAAGGAGATCAACGAGGCGTACCAGGTCTTGAGCGACCCGAAGAAGAGGTCTGACTACGACCTTGCCGGACAGGTGGGCTTTGAGACCGGGACCGGCGCTCCGGGCTATCCGCCCGGAGGCATAAACTTCGAGGAATTCGGCTTCGGGGCAGGAGGCGGCTACGAGGACATCTTCAGCGAACTCTTCGGGCGCGGCGGCGCAAGGAGAAGGGTCGCCCAGAGGGGCTCTGACCTCGAATATTCCCTGGCCCTGGATTTCATGCAGGCCGCAAAGGGGACCGAGGTGCGGGTAAGCCTGCCGGGGAGGGCCGGGGCTGAGACGCTCACCGTGAAGATCCCTCCAGGGGTGAACACCGGCTCAAGGGTGAGGGTAGCCGGAAAGGGCGAACCCGGGTTGGCCGGAGGCCCTCCTGGAGACCTTTACATCCTCACCACGGTAAAAGAGCACCCGTATTTCCGCAGAGAAGACAAGGACATATACGTCACCGTGCCAATAACCTTAAAGGAAGCGGTAAATGGCGCCGAAATAGAGGTGCCGACCATAGACGCTACGGCCAGGATAAAGATCCCGCCGGGCACCCAGGGAGGACAGCTGCTGCGTGTCAGGGGCAAAGGGGTCTACGGCCCAAAAGGGGCGAGAGGGGACGAGTACGTAGAAATAAAAATAGCCGTCCCAAAGAACGTCGACGACAAGTCACGGAAACTTATAGAGGAATTCGAAGAGCGAAATCCCTATGACCCCCGAAAAGGACTGTGGTAGACTTAATTAAGGCTTCGACCTTAAGGTCCCGGGAAAGAAAGGCTTTGCTGCCGAAAAACGGCAATAAAGAAGGCGATTAGGGAGATAACCGCACCTAATGAGCCGAACGGCTTGTCAGGCCCAAAACCCGGTTCGCGGGGCGCTTAAGGCCCGCGGACTTCAAGAGGTTAATCCATGACCGAACTTGAAGAGATAAAAGAGAAGCTTACACCGGCTGCTCGAAGGGTTCTGGACGCCGCCATCGAGGAGAGCAAGACCCGCCAGCATTTCTATCTCGGCGTTGAGCACCTGTTCCTTTCATTCGCAAAGGTCGAGGAGAACTTCTTCCGCGAAGTCATGGAAGACCTGAACCTCGACGTCTATCATGTCATCAACTTCCTCAATGAACACCTGAACGTATCCCGGCAGTACATTGGCCTCGGGCTCAAGGTCCCGCCCGCCACCAGGAACGTATTCAGGCTCGCGCGCGAAGAGGCGCAGAGGTGGGGCCGCGACGAGCTCGATTCCACCGACCTCTTCATCGCCATCTTCCAGGAGAACCACAGCCTTCCCGCAAAGGTGTTCCGGAGCTTCGGCCTTGACCCGGACTATGTCATGAGGCGGATCACGGTCAAGGTACGCAGCAAAGAGGAGATGGAAGAGGAGCTCAAGAAGAAATACGAGCTTCCGCCCAACCTCAAGCACTTTGCCGTCAACCTCAACAAGCTCGCGCGCTTTGACAAGCTCCCCGTCATAATCGGCAGGGACCATGAAATAGACCAGGTCATGGAGATACTCTGCCATGTCGACAGGTCGAACTCGGTCATGATAGTAGGCGAACCCGGAGTGGGAAAGACGGCCGTGGTCGAAGGGCTTGCCAGAAGGATAGAGCTCGACCCGAAGAGGGTGCCCAAGCGCCTCCGTGACAAACAGATCGTTAACCTGCAGATGAACTCGGTCGTGGCCGGGACCATTTTCAGGGGCATGTTCGAGGACAGGATAGAGAAGATAATAAAGGAGATAAAGGAGAAAAAGAACATCATCTTCTTTATCGACGAGGCGCACACGCTCATCGGCGCCGGTTCGGCCATGGGCGTGCCTTCGGACGCCGCCAATATATTCAAATCGACCTTATCGAGGGGCGAGGTGCAGATAATAGGCGCTACGACACTCTCGGAGTACAAGGAGTTCATAGCTGAGGACGAGGCGCTCGCGAGGCGCTTCAGGCTCGTGCAGATACAGGAGCCCACCGTAGAGGAGACCCGGAAGATACTCTACGGCATAAAGCCCAGGCTCGAGAGGAACTACTCGGTAAAGATAAGCAACGAAGCGGTAGACACCGCTCTCGATATGAGCACGAGGTACATGAGGAGCCTGAAGATGCCGGACAAGGTCATCGGATGGCTCGACACCTCGTGCGTAAAGGTCGAGATAAACAGGCCCGCTGAGCCGGTCAAATCCGACGACGTCATCGAGGTCATCTCCCAGGAGACCCGCATACCCAGGGACATGATATTCAGGGACACCGTGGGCAGGTTCAAGGACATGGAAAAGACCCTGGCCAGGAGGGTGGTCGGCCAGAGAGAGGCGATAACGGCCCTCTCCAAGAGGTTGAGGCTCAACAAGGGGCCTCTGAAAGAGAACTTCTCCAAACCCGACGGCGTGCTCCTCTTCCTCGGCCCCACGGGCGTAGGCAAGACCGAGCTTGCGAAGTCGCTGGCGGATTTCCTCTTCGGCGACGATAAAAAGATGATACGCGTCGACATGAGCGAGTACAAGGACTCTGCCGTAGCGGTTGACAAGCTCATCGGCATGCCCAGGGGCATAGTAGGCTCCGAGCGCGGCGGACTCCTTACCAACCCGGTGCGCGAAAACCCGTACTCGGTCGTGCTCCTCGACGAAATAGAGAAGGCGCACCCCTATGTATTGAACCTCTTCCTCCAGGTATTTGACGAGGGCTGGCTCACTGACGGCAGGGGCAAGAGGGTCTACTTCAGCGACACGGTCATCATAATGACCAGCAATCTCGGCGCGGACGTCTTCAAAAAGTACGTGAAGCCCCTTGGCTTCATGACGGACAGCGACGTGGACGCCAGGAGCTACAAGAAAGACATAATGAGAGAGATCGAGAACTCGCTCAGCCCCGAGTTCCTGAACAGGATAGACGACATCATCGTCTTCACTCCTCTCACCAGGATAGAGGTGCGGGAGCTCACCCTCATGTACCTCGACAGGATACGCGAGCACATGGAGGCTTACGGCAAGCACCTGGAAGTGACGGACAGGGCCATGGAACTCCTCGTTGACAAGGGCTACAACCAGAAATACGGAGCCAGGTTCCTCAAGAGGCACGTTGATGAAAAAGTGAAGGTCCCGGTCACGCTCAAGTGGAAGGACGGGGACTTATTCAAGATAGACGCGAGCGACGATGAGATAATGGTCGAGGTGACCCACGCAGGAGAGCTTACGCCGGCATGATAAAAACCATATTGGTACCGCAGGACGGATCCGCATTTGGCACGGCAGCGCTGGACTACTCGATGTGGCTTTCAAAGAAGTTCGGCGCTGTGCTTGCCGGAGTGCATGTAGTCGATGTCGTATCCCTTGAAGGCCCTTTTCTCCACGATATTTCAGGGTCTCTGGGCTTTGAGCCCTTCCTCAACTTCTCCACCCGCGTGAGAGAGGCTATGGAGGCCAGGGGCAAGACCATCCTGTCAGCCTTTGAAGACGCCTGCAAGGAGAACGACGCGACCTGCGAAAGCCAGATAACCTTCGGCATCGTCGCCAACGAGATAACCGAAAAGGCCAAGCTGGCGGACCTGGTTGTAATAGGCAGGAGGGGCGTGAACGCCAAGTTCGAGTACGGTCTCCTGGGCTCGACCACGGAGAGCGTGCTCCGGAGGTCGCCCAAGCCTGTCCTCATTGTGCCCGAGCATTTCACGGAACCGACCAACCCGCTCCTTGCCTATGACGGCAGCCCGAGCGCGAGCAGGGCCATGCACTCGGCGGCAGAATGGGTCAAGACCCTCGACCTGACGCTCACGGTCCTTACCGTCTCGGCCGCGGAAGACGAAGCCCTGCTTGCAGAGGCTGCCGCGTATCTCAAGCCCTATGACATAAAGGCCAGGTTCGTCCACCGCAAAGGGGACGCGCCCATTGTCATAGAGAATTATTACAAAGAGAACGGCCACGACCTCCTTTTCATGGGCTCGTCCCACCATTCGAGGCTCGTGGAGATGGTCCTCGGCTCTACGACAGAGCACGTGATGAGGACCGTCAAGGGGCCATTTTTCCTGGAGAGATAAGAGACCTGACAATCGGCATTAAAAAGGGCGGCCTCAGGCCGCCCTTTTTATTGGCTGTCTCACAATAAAATAGCCTCTTCCCTGTTGACTTATCTCCTCTCCGGTGCTAATTTTTTCTGATAAGCCGGCAAGACCAGGAATTCACCTTCCAAGCTCGTTTAAATCCGCGGATAGACGACGTTCCGGACCGAAATTCACCGTAAAGGGCTCCAATGGTTGTCGAAGTAAAACACGACCATACAGAAGAAGTTAAGAATTACCTCGAGGCCAACCGCGAGGAGGATATCGCGCGCCTCCTCGAAGAATTGCACTCTTCTGACATCGGCAGGCTTCTCATGTCCCTGGAGGACGAGGAGGCCATGCGGGTCTTCAAGCTCCTCTCCCCTGAGCAGGCCTCAGCCGTGCTCCTCGAGGTGGACGAGCGCCTGAGAAAGGCGCTCATTTCTTCCATAACCTCCGAAGAGCTCATCGAGGTCGTCCATGAGATGGAGACCGACGACGCGGCAGACGTCATCTCGGAGCTGCCGGTCGAGGACGCCAAGCAGGTCCTCGAAGGCATAGACCGGCACGAGGCCATCGCCGTACAGAAGCTCCTGGTCTATCCCGAGGACACTGCCGGCGGAAAGATGCAGGCCGAGCTTGTATCTGTACACGAGACCGCCACTATCGAAGAGACGATAGAGGAGGTCAGGAAAAAGGCCGAGGAGATAGAGAACATTTCGAACGTCTTCGTCGTGGACAGGGATGGCAGGCTCGTGGGGTCGGTCTCCCTCGACAAGCTCATCCTTGCCAGGCCCAAGACCAGGATAATCGAGATAACGAACAGGGAAGCCCTGCATGTCACAACGGACATGGACCAGGAGGAGGTCGCGAAGCTCTTCCAGAAATATGACCTCATATCGATGCCTGTCGTCGACCACGAAGGCAGGCTCGTCGGAAGGATAACCATCGACGACGTGGTCGACGTGCTCGAGGAGGAGATATTCGAGGACTTCTACAAGATGGCGGGCCTTCATACCGAGGCCAGGGCCCTGGACCCGCCCCTGAGGGCCATAAGGATGCGCGTGCCCTGGCTCTTTTTGAACCTCGCAACCGCCCTTGTCGCCGCGAGCGTCGTGAAACTCTTCGAGGGCGCCATAGCCCAGCTCGTGCTCCTGGCCGTGCTCATGCCCATAGTGGCGGGCATGGGCGGGAACGCCGCGACCCAGACCATCACCGTGGTGGTGCGGGCGCTGGCCCTGGGCGAGATAAACTTCAAGAACGCCAGGGGCGTGCTCTTGAAGGAAGTGCTTGTCGGCTTCTGCAACGGCTTTTTGACGGGCGGGACCGCCGGGTTCATAGCTTACCTGCTCGGCGCAAACCCGATCGTGGGGCTCCTCCTTTTCCTGGCCATGATAGCAAATATGATGATAGCCGGGCTCATAGGCACCATAATGCCTTTGGTACTTAAGCGGTTCAACTTCGACCCGGCAATATCGTCGAGCATATTCGTCACCGCGTCTACCGACGTAGGCGGCTTTTTCACCTTCCTGGGGCTTGCGACCATTTTCATGAAGATGGGCCTTCTGTAATATGAAGCGCGGTTCATACAGGGCCCGCGCGGTCGTTTTGAACTCGCTGGACTACGGCGAGTCTGACCGGATACTCACCTTCTACACCCTTGAGCAGGGAAAGCTTTCCGGCATTGCCAAGGGCGCGCGCAGGTCGAGGAAGAGGTTCGTCGGCAACCTCGACCCCCTCTCGCATATCGACCTCATGTTCTTCCATAACGGTAGTACTGATTTCGTGCGGGTAGAGGACGCGAAGCTCGTGGACGCGTTCGCGCCTTTAAAAGAAGACATTGAGAGGCTTGCTGACGCCTGCTATCTCCTTGAGCTTACCTCCGAGATGACGCGCGAGGGGATCGTGCTCCCTGCCGTCTACCATACGCTTGTCGCATTCCTCAAGATGCTCGAAGCCAGTCCGAATGAAGAGCTCCTGCGGTTCTTCGAGATAAGGCTCCTTTCAATATGCGGCTACCTGCCCCACCTTGGCGGCTGCGTGGCGTGCAGGCAGCACGCCGGGGAAGAAAGGCTCTATTTCAGCTCTGAAAGGGGCGGCCTTGTCTGCAGGCGGTGCTCTTCGGGTATCATGGGGCTTATACCGGTATCTCCGGGCACAGCGGGCCTCCTTTCAATGGCAGCGCGCCTTGAGGCAGGGAAGCTGGAGAGGCTCAAGCCCGGGGCGGCATTCCTCGAAGAGAGCGAGCGGTTTCTCTACGACTTCATAAAATTCCAGCTGGGAAAGGAGCTAAAGACCAGGCGTTTCATGGCAAAGCTCAAAAGCGCCTGGGCTTAAGGTCTATAGATGGATATAAATATAGCGCTGGCGTTCGCCCTCGCCTACCTCTTCATAGTCTTTTTTACATTGATGGGGGATGTTACAGGCCGCAAGGAAGGCGCACTCACAGCCAAAAACATAAAAGCCGTACTGGTCAGGAGCGCCGTATATCTCGCTATCATAATCGCTGGCTATGTCGTTTATACATTTTTTAAAGGTTAAAAACCTCTACTTCCCCCTTTTCTAAAGGGGGACTGAGGGGGATTACTTTTGGTGCTTTGAGAGCACCCTACATCTAATCTCCCCTGCCCCTCTTTAGAAAAGAGGGGTAAGAACAAAAACCTTTTTTGACTTCAATACTCGCTTTTTTGTAGAATAGACTGTCAATAAACACCCGAGGTCTCATTTTTATCCCCCTCTCCCCTCCGGGGAGAGGAAAAAAAGAGTAGAATAAATCCTCACCGGAGGAACTGAAATGCACTTCCAGGATGTTATCCTGAATCTCCAGAGGTTCTGGGCAGACAGGGGCTGCAACCTCATGCAGCCCTATGACATGGAAAAGGGCGCGGGCACATTCCACCCGGCGACCTTCCTGAAGGTGCTCGGGCCAGAGCCCTGGAAGGCCGCATACGTAGAGCCTTCGAGGAGGCCGACGGACGGCAGGTACGGCGAGAACCCGAACAGGCTCCAGCACTATTACCAATTTCAGGTTATCCTGAAGCCCTCGCCTGACGACATACAGGACCTTTACCTTGAGAGCCTCAAGACCCTGGGTATTGACCCCCTTGCCCACGACATCCGCTTTGTCGAGGACGACTGGGAGTCGCCTACGCTCGGCGCGTGGGGCTTGGGCTGGGAGGTATGGCTCGACGGCATGGAGATAACCCAGTTCACATATTTCCAGCAGGCTGGCGGCATCGACCTCAAGCCCGTGGCAGGCGAGATAACCTATGGCCTTGAGAGGATAACCATGTACCTCCAGGGCGTGGACAATGTCTACGACCTCCAGTGGTCAGCGGGCGTGAAATACGGCGATGTCCACAAGCAGACAGAGATAGAGTACTCGAAATACAACTTCGAGGAGGCCGACACCAAAATGCTCTTCACCCTCTTCGACATGTACGAGAAGGAATCGTGCAGGCTGATGGAGAAGGGGCTTTATCTGCCGGCATACGACTTCTGCCTCAAATGCTCTCACACCTTTAACCTGCTCGACGCGAGGGGCGCAATATCAGTTGCCGAGAGGACCCGTTTCATCGGGCGCGTCAGGGCGCTGGCGAGGGGTTGTGCCGAAGGATATTTGAAGACAAGGGAGGCGCTCGGCTTCCCTCTCCACAAGGGCGAAGCGGTAAAAGCAGGGGCCTGATGCTCGACCAAGCGCGGATAGAAAAGATCCTCAAAAGACTGCTCAAGAGGAATGACGAGATACTTGAGCTGGTGAGGAATAAGGGCTTCTCGGAGAAGGACCCCTTATATACCGAACATCAGTTCCTCTCCCCAAACCAGCTTGAGGCCGCCAAGCTCTCTAAGGAGCTTCAGGCGCGCGGCTTCCGCGTAAACGAGATAGAGCCTGCGGAGCGGGAAGACGGCACCGATGTATGGGCGGTCGAGGCGTCGATCCAGCTATCGCCAGAGGCAAATGCCGGAATGACCGAGGCACTTGTAAAACTTGGGGCGAATTACGATTCGGAATACTGCGGGTGGGCGGTGGATTTGAGGTAAAACTATGCGCATGATTGATGATGATAGAAGCAAAAAATTGGATAATATAACCTTGTTTTTGACAATGGCAGAAGCGAAGCAACTTAGAGGCGCGCTCAACGCCGTTATCGAAGAGCCTACCGATGCAAATCATAGGCATATCTCCAGCGCTGATTATCAGAAAGAAATAACCGTTTGCATCTATGATCCTGAAAATCTCGCTGGCTTCAACGAGAGATCAAAAAAACTGATTCTTGAGGATAAATAGAAAGGCGTAGCTGAATAAGTCCCATCAACCTCTCCAACAAAATGGAGAGGTTTTTTTTGTTTTTATCTAAAAGGAGCATGTTTTTTCAGCAAAAGACCTTATGCGCGCTGCCGCGCTTTTTTGGGCATAAGGCTCCGCTCGCAGCTCGCCCCTTATGGAGCGATGCCCTTCAGGCATTCGCTCCTTTATGCCCCGGCTCGCTCGTCCTTCCCCTAACCTTATGCTCGCTTCGCGTTATGCCCCCTGTTTTTTAAAAACAAAAATCTCCATAATAAAAAAGGCGAGGTCTTTAGACCTCGCCTTTTATTAGTTGAGTAGGTTGGGTTAGCGGAGCGTAACCCAACAGCCTTTGCCGTGCAGTCATTGAGAGGAGCGTACGCGACGACAATTTTTGCAGGACAGCAAAAATTGAATGCTGCGACGAAGGTGCGGCAGCCCGAAGGGTCGAGCCCCATGGACGGGGCGAGATAAGCAATCTCATCCTCATCCTTTAAAATCAGATTGCCACGCTTCGCTCGCAATGACGGACAAATACTCCCCCTCACCCCTGCCCTCTCCCCTCGGGGAGAGGGTCAAAAGAAAAGGCGGGGTCTTGAGACCTCGCCTTTTTCAGTTTAGCAATCGACCTGATTACGAACGCAAGAAATGGTCTTTAGACAAGGCGGGCGACGAGGAAAACCGCAGTCGTACTCTTTGCGGTACGTCGAGGATTTTCCGAGGAGCCCAACGCAGTATAAAGCCATTTATTGCGTTCGAACTAATACTTCGAGACGTTCATCTCCTCCATCTTCCCCGTAACCATATAAACGACGCGTTCCGCTATATTCGTCACCCTGTCCGCTATCCTCTCTATGTTGTGCGCGGCCCAGATGAGGTATGTCGCTTCCTTTATTAGCGTCGGCTTCTCTATCATGAGATGGACGAGCTCGCTGTAGATCTTATCGTAGTAGGCGTCGACCTCGTCGTCCTCGTTGCAGATATTGCGCGCAGTCTCGATGTCCCTCTCGATAAAGGCTTTCATGCATCTCTCAAGCATCGATGTCGCCTTCGCCGCCATCTTGGGCATGTCTACGAGGGGCTTAACCAGCGGCTCGTTGCCGATAGAGACGCTTATCTTCGCGATGCCTTCGGCGTGGTCGCCTATGCGCTCGAGGTCGGTTATGATGTTGATTACCGCGGCCAGTATGCGCAGGTCCACGGCCATGGGCTGCTGCGTGGCGATAAGCCTGATGCACTTCTCCTCTATCTCGAAACGCTTCCTGTTGACCTCGATGTCGTTGCGGACTATCTGCCTTGATCTTTCAATGTCCCTCGCGACGAGGGCCTCCATCGCCCCCTTTATCGCGGTGTCCGCCATAGCGGCCATCTGCTCAAGGTCGCCCTCAAGCTCCTTTATCGCCCTGTGGTATGCCTCGCGGGTCATCTACCCTCCTGTTTATCCGAAACGCCCGGTTATGTAATCTTCAGTAAGCTTATTCGACGGCGCGGTGAATATCCGCTCGGTCGTGTCGAACTCGACCACCTCTCCGAGCATGAAAAAGCCCGTAAACTCCGACACCCTCGCTGCCTGCTGCATGTTGTGCGTGACTATGATGACAGTATAGCTCTGCTTCAATACCGTCATCAAGTCTTCTATCTTGGCCGTGGCTACGGGGTCGAGAGCCGAGCACGGCTCGTCCATCAATATGACCTCGGGCTCGACGGCGACGGCCCTCGCTATGCAGAGCCTCTGCTGCTGGCCGCCGGAGAGCGAGAGCGCCGGCTCGTTAAGCCTGTTCTTTATCTCTTCCCAAAGGGCCGAGTCCTTCAAGGCCTTCTCCACCCTGCCCGATATCTCGCTCTTGCTCTTCACTCCCATGAGCTTCAAGCCAAAGGCGATGTTCTCGTAAATCGACATGGGGAACGGCGTGGGCTTCTGGAAGACCATGCCGACCTTGCTGCGGAGCTTAATGAGGTCGAGCCCCTTATCAAGGATGTTCCTGCCGTCCAGCAGTATCTCTCCCTTATAGCGGTTGCCCGGGTAGAGGTCGTGCATTCTGTTGAGGCAACGGAGGAAGGTCGTCTTGCCGCAGCCCGAAGGGCCGATGAGGGCAGTCACCTTCCTGTCCTTCGCGACCAGGCTTATATTCTTCAATGCCTGCTTCTCGCCGTACCAGAAGTTGAGGTCTTTTATCGTGAACTTGTCTTTCATCTACTAAGCTTTCCCTCTCACTATTATCCTCGAAATCATGTTAACAAGCAATACCACAACCGTAATCAGAAGCGCCGCTCCCCATGCCTTCTGATGCCAGTCGTCATAGGGGCCCATTGCGTAGTTGAATATCGTGACAGTAAGCGTCGCGGTCGGCTCTGTCATGTCGAAGTTCCAGAAGGCGTTATTGAAGGATGTAAAGAGCAAGGGCGCCGTCTCGCCGGAGACCCTTGCAACGGCAAGCATGACTCCCGTGACTATGCCCCTGATGGCGCCCCTGTAGACCACATGAATGGTCACCTTCCAGTGCGGGGCGCCAAGCGCAAGGGCGGCCTCCCTCGTGGCGTCCGGCACGAGCTTCAACATCTCCTCCGAAGTCCTTACGACGACCGGCAGCATTATTATGGCAAGCGCGACCGCGCCCGCTATGGCCGAGAAGCCGCCGAGGGGTTTTACAAGCAATGCGTAAACGAATACGCCTATTACTATCGAAGGCGCGCTGACGAGTATGTCAGAGGTGAAGCGCACGACGGAGGCCATCCTGCTCTTTCTTCCGTACTCTGAAAGGTATGTGCCAGCCATAATGCCAGCGGGCACGCCTATGGCGGTTGCCAGAACGGTTATCATGAGAGTGCCGAGTATGGCGTTGGCAAGCCCGCCGCCTTCCATACCCGGGGGCGCGGGGAGCTCCGTGAAAAAATCAATGTTTATGGCCTTGAAGCCGAAGACAAAGACGTCTTTCAATATCCAGAAGAGGAAAAAGATGCCGAAGGCGGCTGAGAGCACGGAAATGGTCAGCGCCGCGTAATTGGCAGTCTGTCTTTTTATGTAATGAGTATCCATCAGAACTTGCCGCCCTGGTACGAGAACCTTGATATCAGGAGCTTCGCGAGCCCGAGCACCACGAATGTTATGACGAATAGTATGAGGCCGAGTTCCACGAGGCTGGAGAGATAGAGGTCCTCTACCGCCTCGGTGAACTCGTTTGCGAGGGTCGCGGAAATCGAAGTCGCAGGCTCCAGCAATGACGCGTGTATCTCCTGCGCGTTTCCTATGAGGAATGTAACCGCCATTGTCTCGCCCAATGCCCTGCCCAGGCCAAGTATGACCGCGCCGATTACGCCGGACCTCGTATAGGGCAGGACTATCTTCCTTATCACTTCCCACTTGGTCGCGCCGACGCCGTACCCGGATTCCTTGAGCATGGGAGGGACCATCTGGAATATGTCCCTTGATACGGACGATATGAACGGGATTATCATTATGGCGAGTATGAACCCGGCGGGCAGCATGCCAATGCCCAAGGGCGCGCCGGTAAAGAGCGGGATGAAGCCGAGATAGTCTATGAGGAACGGCTCGACATGCTCTGATAAGAAGGGCGCGAATATGAAGAGGCCCCACATGCCGTAGATGATGCTGGGTATCGAGGCCAGCAGTTCGATTGCCGCGCCGATTGGCCCCTTGAGCCTTTTGGGGGCCATCTCCGTTAAGAATATGGCGATGCCAATGCTTATTGGTACGGCTATGACGATGGCTATGGCTGACGAGACTATCGTGCCGTAAATCGACGGCAGGGCCCCGAACTGCATCGCCACGGGGTCCCATGTGCTCGTCCAGATAAAGCCCAGGCCAAAGGCGTTGATCGACAGCCAGGACTCCTTCAAGAGAACGGCGAAGATAAGCGCCATAAGGGCAATGACCGAGGCCGCGAAGAACCAGGCCGTGCCCTTGAAGACCGCGTCTCCTATCCTCGCCGAATCGTATCTTTTGCTGTCCAAATCGCTACCGGGCCTTCCGCAAGACGGGTCTCTTTTTTCTCAAGTGTTTCAGCCATCCGGCATAGATGTTAATCGAAAAGGTTTTCTCTTTCCATGAAAAAAGCCGTTCCACAATGCTGAAAAGTCCATCTTGTACTTTTCAGTCACGACTTGGCCGAATGGGATTCGTCAAGTCTCGCAATTTGGCAATCCATCCATGGATTGCTTAGCAGGTTGCTTTTTCAGCAAACTGCTACTTGCCCCAGATTGGCTGGGAGTTGCACTTTATCTCTCGCGTCCAGGCCGCCTCCATTATTTCGTAGACGGCCTTCGGGATAGGCACATATTCGAGCGAGGTCGCCATCTGGCCGCCATTCCTGTACGCCCAGTCAAAGAACTTCAAGACCTCCTTTGCCTTGGCGCACTCAGTCGCGTTCTTCTGAACCAGTATGAAAGTGGCCCCTGCTATGGGCCAGGCGTTCTTACCTGCCTGGTCGGTCAATACGACGGCGAAGCCGGGGGTGTTCTTCCAGTCCGCGCTCTCGGCAGCCGCGGAGAAGGTCTCGATGGCCGGGTCCACAAAGTTCCCGGCCTTGTTCTTGAGCTGGGTATGGATGAGCTTATTCTGCGTCGCGTAGGCGTACTCGACATAGCCTATGGTATTCTTTATCCTCTTTACGTATGTGGCAACGCCCTCGTTACCCTTGCCGCCCACGCCCGTGGGCCAGTTCACGGCTGTGCCGAAGCCCACGCCCTTTTTCCAGTCGGCGGCTACCTTGTCGAGGTAGTTGGTGAATATCCAGGTGGTGCCGCTGCCGTCCGAGCGGTGCACGACGGTTATCTTGTTGTCCGGAAGCTTGATTCCGGGGTTGAGGCTGGCTATGCGCTGGTCGTTCCATTTCGTTATCTTGCCAAGATAGATGTCGGCAAGGACATCTCCCGTGAGCTTGAGCTGGCCGGGGTTTACACCCGGCAGATTGACTACAGGCACGACCCCGCCTATTGCCATGGGAAACTGCATGAGGCCGGACTTGGCAAGGTCCTTTGCGCCGAGCGGGGCGTCAGACGCGCCGAAGTCGACCGTCTTGGCAGCCACCTGCTTTATGCCCCCGCCGCTGCCTATGGACTGGTAGTTGAGCTTGAGCCCTGTGCTCTTGGCGTATTCATAGGCCCACTTTGAGTAGAGCGGGTACGGGAAAGTGGCCCCTGCCCCGTTAATGAGCTCGGCCCTTGCTGTGCCGATCGAGAGCGCGAGGAAAACCGCCGCGAAAAGCATCATTATTTTCTTCATCTTTTTTCCTTTTTGTTTTTTGTTTAGACTCTAATCGATGAATGTTACAGGAGTGTTACAGGAGCGTTAAGCTTCGAAATAGAAAAAGGGGCGGGATGTCCCGCCCCTAATATTATTTAAGAAAAACACCTACTTCAGGCTGCTCAAAAAGCTCCATATGCGAGGCGTCGAGGAGCGAGGAATGAGGCGTACTCTTTCCGTACGTCGCAGTGACGAGCTTTGAGTCCAACAAAGCAGATGGACTTTTTCAGCAGCCTGCTAGAAAAATACCTGCCCCTGCACTTGGATAACATCTTTCGAATCGTCATTCGTGAGCCTGCCGCTTGCGTTATCCTCAAAATCGGTGTGCACCCAGTTGGCTTGGACCTTGAGGCTGTGGCCCTTGCCGTACCAGTTCACTCCAAGCGTCGTGGACTTCTCCTTTGATTCGTCTACTTTCGTGTCCTCGTCATAGACCTCGTACCTCAAGGTCGGCTCTATATTAAGGCCGTCAATGAAGTACCCTGCCTGCACATGCCAGCCCTCTGGCTTTGTCTCTCCGATTGCTGGTTCGCTGGAATCTATCTCCCAGGCTATGTACTCTGCCTGAGCGGTTATACCCTTGAAGTGGCCTGAGACATCCATGCCCCACAGCGACCTGTCCTCTTCAAAGCCGTTCTCCTGGTACTCTATGCTGCCCTGCCTGGCATAGCTCAGGCCCACTGCCAGGTGCTGCCCCTTGCCCAGGTGGGAGCCCAGCTTTTTTGGCTCTGCCCAGCCTGGCGGCGAGAGCTCGCCCCTTGCCGCGACGAGCGGGGGCGCCTTATACACAGTCCTGCCGTTCTGTATGGTCTCGCCGTTCTGCCAACCATCGGCAAGCGCGACCTCGTATGCTATTGACCCCTCCATGAGCTTGCCGAATACGGCTATCTTGGGCTGGAAGTAGCCGTTGCTTGCCCCGAATATGTTTTTGGCGTTGTCCACCGCTGCGGCTGTCTCTACCATGAGGCCTGTAGAGTCGCTGGTGAGCTGGTCCCGTGAGAACGGGAGCTTGAGCTTGCCGAAGAAGAAGGAATAGGCAGGGTCCGGCTCCCATGTGACGAAAACATATTTTACAGACACCTTGTTTGAATTGCCGGCCTGGTCCCACCTGTCGCCGTCAAGGGTGAGGTTGTACTTTACTTTGGGGACGATCCGGCCCGCGAACTCGAGGCGTACCCTGCGGAGGTAAAGGTCTCCGTCGCTCTCATAGTTAGTGCCGTCCTTGCTGGTGATTATTTCCCCGTAATCGAACCTGGGTTGGAATCTTACCCTGATAGTGAGGTCGCTGTCGCCCTGTGTGAATGTAATGCCCTTCGTCTCTTCGCCGAAATAGAAGCCCTCGGCGGATGCGAGCCCCGGAAGGGCAATGCCCAGTGTTGCGAATACAGTCGCGTAGATCAGTTGTCTTTTCATAGCGGGCCTCCTTTAAACTGTGGGCGGATTATTGCACAAAAAACGGCGGAATGTAAATAGAAGCCCATGTTTGATTATAAAATTGGCGTTGACACGGATTCAGCCGTTCGGGTAGGATATAGGGCCAAAGAACCCAATTATAAAGGAGAAATCGAGATGGGCACCGGAAGATCGGCTCAGATCCTGAAAAAAGCAGTGAAGCTCATTCCAGGCGGCGTTAACAGCCCGGTACGGGCTTTCAAGGCGGTCGGCGGAGGGCCCCTTTTCATCTCCAGGGCCAAGGGCTCGAAGATATACGACGTAGACGGCAACGAATATATAGACTACATAGGCTCATGGGGGCCGATGATACTGGGCCATGTACATCCGAAGGTGTCGGCTGCCATAAAAAAGGCGGTCGACAGGGGCACGAGCTACGGCGCGCCCACAGAGCTTGAGGTCACGCTCGCCGAGCATACGCTAAAGGCCTTTCCCTCGATGGATATGGTCAGGTTCGTAAGCTCCGGCACCGAGGCGACGATGAGCGCATTGAGGCTCGCCAGGGCATACACAGGCCGCGACGGCATCATAAAGTTCGAAGGCTGCTACCACGGCCACTCCGACAGCCTCCTGGTGAAGGCAGGCTCGGGCGCGGCCACTCTGGGCGTTCCGGACAGCCCGGGAGTCGTCGCTGACCTCGCGAAGCACACCTATAACGCGACCTATAACGACCTTGCGTCCGTAAGGGCGATATTCGAGAAGAAGCCGAAGGCAATAGCCTGCGTCATCGTCGAGGGCGTGCCCGGCAATATGGGCGTGGTGCTCCCCAAAGAGGGCTTCCTTAAAGGCCTCAAGGCGCTCTGCAAGGAATTCGGCGCGCTCCTTATAATGGACGAGGTAATGAGCGGATTCAGGCTCTGCTACGGCGGCGCGCAGAAGATATACAAGATAGACCCTGACCTTACCTGCCTTGGAAAGGTCATTGGCGGCGGCCTGCCTGTCGGCGGCTTCGGAGGAAAGAGGAAGATAATGGAGCAGCTCGCGCCCTCAGGCCCGGTCTATCAGGCCGGGACGCTTTCCGGAAACCCCCTTGCCATGACCGCCGGAATAGAGACGCTGAAGCTCCTTCAGGGGAAGACCGTTTACGAGAAGCTCTACAAGACCACGAACTCCCTCGTGGAAGGCCTGGAGGAGATAGCAAAGAGGCGCGGAGTGCCGGTGCGCACCGCTGTGGCAGGCTCGATGTTCACGGTCTTCTTCTCAGAGAGGCCGATTGCGAGCTGGAAGGACGCAAGGGGCGCTGATACCGCAAAATTCGGCAAGTACTTCACCAGGATGCTAAAGGCGGGGATATATCTGCCGCCCTCGCAGTTCGAGGCGGTCTTCGTGGGACTCGCGCACACCGGCAAAGATATCGCAAAGACCCTTGAGGCCGCTGACAAGGCGATGAAAGGGCTGTAAAGTAAACGATATAGAAACTAAAAAGCCCCGCCGGAGCATTGGCGGGGCTTTTTAGTTCTCAATAAATCTCAAATACTGGCATAGGCGAAAGCAAGGATAACGGCGCCGAGCGCTATCCTGTAGAGAACGAACGGCGCCATCGAGGAGCGCGAGATGAGCTTCATGAAGTAGTGTATCGCGATATATGCCGAGACAAAGGCGGCAATAGCTCCAACAAAGACAGCGGCCCAGGGCGTGTCAAGGCCGGCCTTGACCATATCGATCCCTTCCTTTGCTCCGGCCAGCGCGCCAACGACCATCGCCAGTAGAAAAGAAAAGCGGGCGGCGGCTGTCCTTGAGAGGCCCATAAAAAGCCCGGCCGTCATCGTAATGCCTGAGCGGCTCGTGCCCGGTATGAGGGCTATTGCCTGGGCAAGTCCAACGGCGATGGCGGCCTTCCAGCCCATCGCCTTTATATCTACCTTTCCGGGGTTCCGGTCAGCGACCCAGAGCACGACGCCCCATATTATGGAAGACCAGCCGATGACCTCAAGGGTACGGAGATCGTTTGCGACTAAATCGTGCGCGAGGATGCCCGCAAGCCCGACAGGGATGGTCGCAAAGAGCGCCATCCACGCAAGCTGGCCTTCGTGGTTGCCCTTGAGCTTCCTCTCCTTTATCGTCCTGAAAAAACCCTTTGAGATGGATACGATGTCTCGCCTGAAATAGACGACCACGGCGAGCCAGGTCGCCGTATTGAGGGCGACATCGAAAGAGAGCCCCTGGTCAGGCCAGCCCGTAAAGAGCGGCACGAGGATGAGGTGCGCTGTCGATGATATGGGAAGGAATTCGGTTATGCCCTGTATGACTGCGAGGACCAGGGCCTGTACTATATCCATTTTATTTTATTCCTTATTCGGTTTCTTGATCTGAATATACTGGGGGATTGTTACAGCCGTGTTGCGGGAGAGTTAAAATAGCGGCCGGGTTTAGGGCTGTTCTCATTCTTTCTAAGCAAGGTTCATGGGGATCTTGCCGGGGTCTTTTCTGGCGGCGTCGATAAGCCTCTTCGCGTAGGATGCCTCGACTCCCAGTCCAAGCGCTTGAGCTTTTTTAAGCGCATTGCCGAAGGCCTTCGATCCCTTTTTAAGGTCGCGCCTGCACTCAAGCTCGCCCAAGGAAAGGGCGCAGTAGATAAGCCCCCTCCTGTCCCTTGTCTCTTTAAAAAGTCTTTGCGCCTCTTTGAAGTCAGCCAGGGCTTCTTTGTTTTTCCCGAGCATCTGCAGGGCAGTGCCTTCGCCCCAGAGCGTGTATGCGTAGCTGACCTTGTCGCCTATCTTCCTGTAATTGGTCTTCGCCTTGTTGAAGAACTTGAGAGAACCCTTGAAGTCTCCCGTCATCCTCATGGAATTGGCTATGCCGCAGTACGAATAGGCCACTCCGAAGGTGTCTTTGAGCTTTGTGAAGAGCCTGTTGGCCTCTGTATAATATTTTTTTGAGTCATCGTATTTGCCGAGCACGCGGGAGGTGCCGCCAAGGCCTGTGAGGCAGTATCCGACGCCGCTCTTATCCCGCAGGCCGGAGAAGCCCTTTTTGGCCTGCTTGAAGCCCTCAATGGCTGCCTTCAGGTCTCCTTTGAGGCGCAACGCCCCTGACCTTGCCCAGAGGGTAAATGCAATCCCTGCCTTGTCATTGAATTTAATATAGGTCTTCAGCGCCTTGTTGAAGAGGGCCAGGGATTCCCTGACCTCTCCGGTCGCGCGCAGGCTCAGTCCCAGGCCGACCATCGCGTCGAGGGCCCTCATCTCATCGCCCATCGCAAGGAGTATCTTCCTCGACTGGGTATAACACCTCCCCGCCTTTGTGAAGTCCCCGACCATGCGGTAAGTGTCTCCGAGCGAAAAATAGCATGCGCTCTTGAGCTCGTCGTCGATCCCTGAGAGGCGCCTGGCCTCGAGATACAGGGGGATGGCCTGGAGGAATTTGGAGAGGGACCTTTTCTGCTCAGCCTTGTCGAAAATGGAGTATGGGTTGCTCATAATCTCAAAATTATAGACTTGTTGCGGCGCAATTGTAAAGGGATAACCAATTAGAATTTAAATTTGCATACTCAGAGGAAACGACCTTTTGCGCGCTGCCGGGCTTTTTTGGGCATAAGGGTTCGCTCGCTTTCTTCCTCCATCCTCCGCGCTCGCCCCGACAGCCTCGGCTCGCGCGACCCTCCCCCATCCCTGGGCTCGCTACGCATTATGCCCCCTTTAGTTTTAAATACAATATTTGGAATCTCCCTCTTTACATGCCTTACCCCTTCTGCTAATCTTTTAGCCATGCGTAAGTTGCGGCTGGCCATGGCCCAGATAAACCCGACTGTCGGGGATATAAAGGGCAATGCTGAAAAGATATTATCATACGCGGAAGAGGCTAAAGGCAAGGGCGCGGGGCTCGTGCTATTCCCCGAACTTGCCCTTACCGGCTACCCTCCTGAAGACCTGCTCCTGAAGCCGAGTTTCATCGACGACAACTTGAAGGCGCTCTCGGCCCTCGCGAAAAAGATACGGGGCATAACGGCGATAACAGGCTTCGTTGACAGGAAGGCTGACATATACAACGCGGCCGCCATAATCCACAACGGCAAAGTCGCCTGCGTATATCACAAGATGTACCTGCCCAACTACGGGGTCTTTGACGAGCAGCGGTATTTCCAGACCGGCACCACTCCCCTGAACTTCATACTGGGCGGGATTACCATAGGAATCGAGATATGCGAGGACATCTGGTACCCGGAAGGGCCGGCAAGGGCGCAGTGCCTTGCCGGAGCCGAGGTCATCGTAAACATAAACGCCTCTCCCTATCACATCGGCAAGGCCGGGATAAGGGAGGAGATGCTCATCACCAGGGCCAGGGATAACGAGGTCATAATCGCATACAACAACACTGTCGGCGGCCAGGACGAGCTGGTCTTTGACGGCAGGGGCATGGTCATTGACGAAAGGGGCGGCATAATCGCGCGCGGCAGGGCCTTTGAAGAGGACCTTGTCGTCGTGGACCTCGACATTGATTCCATAGAAATGGCGCGCCTCCATGACCCAAGGAGGCGGGAGGCAAAACGGGCCGCTGACCTCAATGTCAGGACAATAGACCTGGGGCCGATTTCTAAAAAGCCGTCTAAAGCGAAAATCCGCCATGCCATGCCTGAACCGATGGAAGAGGCAGAGGAGGTCCTGAAGGCACTTGTGCTCGGCACAGGCGACTACGTGAGAAAGAACGGATTCAGGCACGTTGTCATGGGCCTGAGCGGAGGCATAGATTCCTCTCTTGTGGCCTCTGTGGCCGCAATCGCCCTTGGGAAAGAGAACATAACTGGCGTTCTCATGCCTTCGGGGTATACTTCAAAGGAGAGCGTCGACGACGCCCTGGCGCTCGCTAAAAAACTGGGGATAAAGACGCTCACAATTCCCATAGGCGAGACCTTCGATGCCTATCTCAGGATGATGGAGAAGGCGTTCAGGGGCACGAGGCCCAACGAGGCAGAGGAAAACATGCAGGCGAGGATAAGGGGCAATATCCTTATGGCGCTGAGCAACAAGTTCGGCTGGCTGGTCCTTACCACCGGCAACAAGAGCGAGATGAGCGTGGGCTATGCCACGCTTTACGGGGACATGGCAGGCGGCTTCGCCGTAATAAAAGACCTGCCCAAGACGCTTGTCTACAGGGTCTCTCAAGAGGTGAACGAGTATTTAGGCAAGCAGGCAATCCCTGAAAGGGTATTTACCAAGGCCCCTACTGCGGAGCTCCGCCCGAACCAAACAGACCAGGACACGCTGCCGCCTTACGATGTGCTCGACAGGATATTGAAGGCCTATGTCGAGGAGGACAGGTCTATTGAGGAGATCGCCGCTGCCGGATTCCCGAAGCCTCTTGTAAAGAGGGTCGCCCGCATGGTCGATCGCAGCGAGTATAAGAGAAGGCAGGCGCCCCCCGGCGTGAAGATAACCCCGAGGGCTCTCGGCAAGGACAGGCGCATGCCCATCACCAACCGCTATGAGAACCGGGGCAAATAGCTCCTTCATACTCAAGCAGGTCTACACTGCGGCTCTCGAGGCCGCATCTCCATACGGCGCGCTCCGACAGAACCTTATCCTCTCGCCTTCCAAAAAAAAACTCTCTATAAGATCCGCCAATATCTCGCTTGACCTCAGCAAGTACAGGCGCGTCTTCGTAGCCGGGGCTGGCAAGGCCGTCTGTCCCATGGCAAGGGCAATCGAAGATGTCATCGGCTGGAAGATATCGAAGGGGCTTGTTGTAACCAAGTCCGGCCACTCAATCCCTCTCAAGAGGATAGAGGTTTCAGAGGCTGGACACCCGATACCTGATACAAAAGGCGTAAAGGCAACTCAAGCCATAATGGATATGGCAAGAGAAGCGTCTGAGGACGACCTCTTCATATTCCTCCTCACTGGCGGGGCATCCGCCCTCCTCAGCGCGCCCGCCGAAGGCATAAGCCTTAAGAAGAAGCAGCGGATCTCCTGGCTTCTTCTCAAATCGGGCGCGTCGATCAATGAAATCAATATGGTCAGGAAACACCTCTCAAAAATAAAGGGAGGGCGTCTCGCGGAGCTTGCCTGGCCTGCCCGTGTCATCACGTTGATCATTTCAGACGTAGTCGGCAACGACCTGTCCTCAATAGGCTCCGGCCCTACCGCAACTGACCCTTCTACATTCGATGATGCTCTTCGGATTCTAAAAAAATACGGACTCACTTCCGCTGCTTCGAAGGGCATAACAGGGCTCCTCAGGCGCGGCGCTCCAAGCATACCTGAGACCCCCAAGCCGGGCAGCGGTGTTTTTAAAAGGTGCGACAACGTGATCATCGCCGACAACCTCCTGTCTCTTACAGCAGCCCGGAACAAAGCCGCCTCTCTCGGGTTCAGGCCTCTCGTATTATCCTCGACCATTACAGGCAATACGCGCGAGACAGCCCGTTTTTTTGCATCGGTTTTGACGGAAATAAGAAGCTCGGGAAATCCTGTGCGCCCGCCAGCATGCGTGCTCATGGGCGGGGAGACCACTCTAAGGGTAACCGGCAGGGGCAAGGGCGGGAGGAACCAGGAGTTCGCGCTCACGGCTGCCATCGAGCTTGCCGGCGCGCAGGGCATATCATTGCTTTCGGCAGGAACGGACGGCACTGACGGCCCCACTGACGCGGCAGGGGCGATTATAGGCCGCGATACGTTGAAGAGGGCCGTGAAAAAGGGGATTGACCCGCTTGCGTACCTCTCGGCCAATGATTCATACAATTTTTTCAAAGAGACAGGCGGGCTTTTCATCACCGGGCCGACCGGCACGAATGTGATGGATATTGTGATAGGGCTTGTGGAATGAAATGAACTACGCCGCAGCAAGCTGCGGGATATCGAACAGGATGTTGAAAAAGTCCGTCCTGGACTTTTTCAAACACGACTTGGCCGAAGTGAATTCGTCCAAGTCTTACAAATTGCTCGACTTTTCAAGTCTCGCAATTTGGCAATCCATCCATGGATTGTCTTAGCAGGGTGTTTTTCAACACCCTGCTAAATGTCGGTGCTTTTCTCCTTCTCCCCGCCGGGGAGAAGGTTGGGATGAGGGGAAACGGAATTAAAAATCCCCCTCACCTTACTCCTCTCCCCCGTGGGGAGAGGATATAAAAAAGCATCAACGGTAATTTCTATCAAATATAATAAAAAAGGGCAGGGAACTTTCCCCTGCCCTTCCAGATTCGCTTACCGCTGAAGCCTACGCCCTCTTCTCAAAGCCTGCGGGCTGGCCGGTTGCCTGGGAAACGACGAGCTCGCCCTTGGCGACGATCTTGTGCCACACATTCTTGGGCGCGAGCACGATCACGCCGGGCTTCAATACCGTGGTGCTCTCCTGGCCGTTGTCGAGATAATAGGTTCCCTCGCCCTCGTGCACGAAGAATATCTGGTCTCCGCCCGGGTGCCTGTGATAATCGAGCACCTGGCCGGGCTTGAAGTAATAGGTATCCTGCACAATCTGCTCGGTCTTTATGAAGGTTACCTTGTTTACCGCGTCTTCCTTGAACTCCTTTGCCGCCCCTACGTTTGCCTGCTGCATACTCTGCCTCCAAGTGATTATCTTTTTTTGTATTCAGGTTTACGCCGCCCCAAAGAGCAGCATACGTGTAATTATACACAAGGAAAAAAGGAGTGCAAGGAATATTTTGGACTATTTAGGTCTTTTTTAGCTTATTTTCTCCACGAATCAAGGCCGATTGAAAATTTCTGTTATTTATCAATATGTTATCCTTTCCATGCGCCGCATCCGATTGACTTGTTGAAAAGTCGTGTGATAACTTAAATATCGAAAATGGGAAAAACAAACGGAACGCCAAAAATTGCATCTGATAAGAAGGGCCTTCTCGCGAGGATAGGCAGGAGGGTGAAGCTCATCTATCTGAAGATCCTGCGGATAGACGACCCGCCGGAGCGCATAGCCCGCGGCGCTGCCATCGGGGTCGCGATGGGCGTGCTGCCTACCTTTGGACTGGGCGCGCTTTTTTCTCTTGCCGCCGCATTTATCCTGAAGGCCAACAAGGCCGCGGCCGTTCTCGGCACCTTCGCGGCGAACCCCTTGACCTCTCCCTTTTTCTGGACTTTGAGCGTCGTCGTCGGGAGCTTCATAATGCGGGAGGACTACTCGACCATCTACGGGATGGTCAAGGACAAGGGCCTTCTCTCCGGCGCGGGATGGGCCTATGTCGTATTTCTGGTAGGCAATGCGGTAGTTACCGTGGCGTTCACGGCCGCGTCATATTA
The DNA here is from genome assembly GCA_001797415.1 of Deltaproteobacteria bacterium GWA2_55_10. Taxonomy (GTDB): domain Bacteria; phylum Desulfobacterota; class GWC2-55-46; order GWC2-55-46; family GWC2-55-46; genus UBA5799. The sequence continues at coordinate 6,559 of MGPL01000138.1, read as the reverse complement.
CCTGGTCAGAAACGCGGTAATACGCCACAGGATAAAAAAGGCCCAAAGGCTCGCCCGGAAAAAAGAGCGCGGGCATTGAGCTGAAACAGCTTATCGGAACCCTATCTTTTTGAAGATCCTGTAAAAGCAGAAGACGACAAACCCGGAGACGATGCCCCAGGAGAGCGCCAGGAATATCCAGCCGCCTGCTGTCATGCCCTCCTCCTTTTCCAGGCGATCCTTACCGCCACGATGTGCGCCAGGAGAAGCAGCGCAAGGAACCCCCTGGTGACCCAGACGCCCGTGTCCCCCTTTGCAAGCACCGAAGGCAGCTGCTGGTACGACCACGCGGCGAGAATAAGGATAAGGAACGCGGGCGTGACGTACTTCATTATATAAAAGAAGAACCGCGGTATCTTTATGTGCGCCCCCCTCGTTATCTCCTCCCATGCCCGGTCAGCGCCGAATATCCAGAAGAAGATTATCATCTCCATTAACGCCAGTATTACCAGGCCGAAAGTCCCGGCCCAGAAGTCCATCTCGTCGAGCGCGCCGTTCACGAATATGGGCAGGTGCGCCGAGACGAAGAAGACGGCTCCCAGCACTATGACCGACTTTTTCCTCTCCCAGCCGAACTCGTCCTCGAAGAAGGCGACGACCGGCTGCGAGAGCGCAACCACCGAAGTAAGCCCCGCGAAGAACAGGAGCATGAACCAGATAAAGCCGAAGAACTGCCCGTAGCTCATGTGCGTGAATATGGCGGGCATGCTTATGAAGCCGAGCTTGAACGCGCCGCCTGCGGCAATTTCAGACGCACCCGACATGCCGAAGAATATGACCGCCGACGCGAGGGCTATTGTCGAAC
>MGPL01000138.1:492-5637 GCA_001797415.1 Deltaproteobacteria bacterium GWA2_55_10 | reverse complement strand
ATCCCGACTGACGGGTCGGTCGGGGAAGTGAGCGTAAAGACCTTTATGAACAGTATCAGGCCCATCGCAAAGAGCGCGGGTATGGCCAGCTTGTTCAAGACCTCTATTCCGCCTGACACGCCTTTGCCCAGTATCCAGAGTCCGATACAGAGAGTAACGAGAAAAAAGACATAGGCGATCGGCTCGGGCGAAAGAAGCGTACCGTTGCCTGACGCGCCTATGAAGTCATAGAGATAGGCCTGATAGGGCTTGAGGTACTCGGATGCCGACGAGGCGGCCGATATGCCCTCCGGGCTCGGGTAGCTCCCGAATATGGAAAAGAGGCTGAAGGCCAGGGTCCAGGAGCATATATATGTATAATAGATGACGATGACGAGCGGCAGGAAGATGCCGAGTATGCCGACATACTTGGCAAGCCTGCTCTTCCAGAGCGCGTCGAACATGCCTGGCGCAGTGCCGTGCCCGAGGGAGCCGCCGTATCGGCCGATGCCCCACTCGACCCACATGAGCGGTATGCCGAGGATGATGAGGGATATGAAATACGGGATCATGAACGCCCCGCCCCCGTTGTCCGCCGCCTGTACCGGAAACCTCAGGAAATTGCCGAGGCCGATGGCGTTCCCGGCCATCGCCAGGATAAGGCCTATCCTCGACCCCCACTGTTCGCGTTGTTTCATTTAGACCTGCTCAGGATTTTTTTTGGAAGATCTTTCAGAAAAAAATATTCAGGCGATAGACACGAATGCCAGTGCGATGTCTCCTGAATATGAGATGCTCAGGTGCGCCTTTTTTGTGCCAAGGAGCTCCTTTGCAGTTGGGCCGAGCGTAATCGCAGGCCTACCCCCGTCCCTCTTGACCACCTCTATGTCTTTGAAGCTGACGGCCCCCTGATTGCTTCCCCTGAGGGCCTTCAGGCAGGCCTCCTTTGCCGCGAACCTTCCGGCAAGGTGCCTGTGCGGGTCTCTCTTTGAATAGGCGTAGTCCAGCTCGCCCCTTGTAAAGACCCGCTCAAGAAATCGCGCGCTCCGAGCGGCGTTCCTTATCCTCGTTATCGATATAACGTCAATGCCTGAGTTAAGGGCCATTTACTTCCTCTGAAAGTCGTCCTCGAAGCGGACTATGTCTTCCTCTTCCACATACTCGCCGTTTTGCACCTCTATTATCTCAAGCGGCGAGCCCCCCGGGTTCTCAAGCCTGTGCTTCACTCCCCTCGGGATATAAGTGGACTGGTTTATGCCTATGTCGACTATCTCCTCGCCCCTGGTCACGCGGGCAATGCCGGAGATGACGACCCAGTGTTCGCTCCTGTGGTGATGGAGCTGGAGAGAGAGCCTTCTTTTCGGCTCGACCCTTATCTTCTTGATCTTGTAGCCCTCGCCTGTCTCAAGGAGCGTGTACGACCCCCACGGCCTCTCCACGGTCCTGTGTATCTCGTGCTCCGTGTAGCCCTTTTTCTTGAGGATTTTTACTACTTCCTTTACCTCCTGGGCGCGCTCCCTCGGGCAGACCAGCGTCGCATCCGGAGTATCGACGATTATCATGTCCTTGAGACCTATAGTTGCGACCGCCCTGTCGCAGCCGAGGACAATGGAGTTCTTCGAGCCTATGTCGACGACCCGGCCCCTTACGATGTTACCTTCGGAGTCAGGCTTCAATACCGTATTGAAGGAGCTCCAGCTTCCCATGTCAGACCAGGGAAAGTTCGCCGGTATCACGACCACGTCCTTTGCCTTCTCCAGTATGCCGTGGTCTATCGAGACGTCCTTTAAATTCTTGTAAGCGGCAGAGAGCCCCTCCGCATCCCTGAAAGATGTCAGGCTTTCATAAGTACCGGGCAGGTGCTGCTTCATCTCCTCGAGTATCCTCGATGCCTTCCAGAGAAAGATGCCGGAATTCCAGTAGTAGCCGCCGTCCTTGAGGTACTGCCTGGCCCGCTTTATATCCGGCTTCTCGACAAACCTTTCGACGTTTTTGATGCTGAACCCATCTATTTTCCTGAAGGCCCTGGGAACGGATTTGATATAGCCGTACCCTGTCTCAGGATGCGTGGGCACTATGCCGAAGGTGACGAGATGGCCGTCCCTCGCTGCCTGGAGCGCTGCCTTCAAGGCTGCCCTGAACGGCTTGCCGTCCTCTATGACATGGTCAGCGGGAAGTACCGCCATGACCGCGTCCGGGTCTTTCCTGTAAAGGTCTATGGCGGCAAGGGCTATGGCAGCCGCGGTGTTCCTGCCCATGGGCTCTATGACGTAGCCGGGAGAGACTTGCGAGCCGCCGTCGCAGGTCAGGTGAAGCCTTATAATCTCGGCCTGCCTGGCGTTCGTGACTATCATGACCCTTTCCGGCGACACCAGGGGCTGGAGCCTTTTGATGGTGCATTTAAGGAGACTTTCGTCGCCGACCACTTTCAAGAGCTGCTTCGGCGTGGTCTCCCTGCTCAAGGGCCAGAACCTGCTGCCTATGCCGCCCGCGAGTATGGCCGCATAGAGTTTGCCGTTTGGCCTCTTCCGTAAAGCTGCCTTTATTGCCGGCCTCCTCTTTATAGGCTTTGGCCGGGCAGCTGAAGCCGCCTTCGGGACATTCTGTTTTTTCCTGCGGATGTTCTGGTTCTTCGACATGGGAGTCTCCTATGCGCCCTTTCGCTTTGCGGCCGAATCAAGGGCCGTATAAGCGGCCCGGATGCCCAGGTTGCTGAGATAATGAAGCCCGTTTATCAGGCCCGAACCTGAATACTTCCTGGCGACCTCCAGTTCCTCCTTGAAGGTGCTGTGGAACGAGCTCGAAGTCTTGGAGGCCGGGTGCACCCTGAATGACGCAAGACAGTCATCGAGTATGCCTGGCGCCTCTGCCGCCCCGACCCTCAGCCAGTACTCATAGTCCATCACGCGGTGCTGGGTCTCGTCAAAGAGCCCGAACTTCTCAAAGGCCTCCCGCTTAAGGAAAGTCGCCGGCTGAGAGATGAAATTCGTGATAAGGAGTATATTATAACTGTACCTGCCAAGCAAAAAATTTTTATACTCCGCTATGAGGCGCCTTACCTCTTTTCCCTCGGTATCTATTATTCTGCACCTGCCTGTAAGCCAGATCTTGTCCGGGTTATTAACAAAGAAATCAGCGGCCTTCTTGAGGGCGCCCGGCTCGTAGATGTCGTCTGAATTGAGGTAGGCGATTATGTCGCCCGTAGCCATCCTTATGCCCTTGTTTATGGCGTCGGACTGCCCCTTGTCCCGCTCTGATGTCCACTTGAGCCTGGAATCGTATTTCTTCAGTATCTCGACGGTATTGTCCTTTGACCCGCCGTCCATGACGATGTACTCGAGGTCAGGGTAGCCCTGGTCAAGGACGCTCCTTATGGTCTCCTCGATGAAGTGCCCCTGGTTGAAGGAAGGGGTCACTATCGTTATCCTCGGAGGCGTTCTCATTGGACGAATCCTTTTTGCGCGCGCTCGATAAATGAAAGCGCCTGGGAGGCCATCCTCTCCCAGCTGAACTCCCCTGCCCTTTTGAGCCCCTTTGCCACAAGCTTGTCCCTCAACTGCCTGTCTCCGAGTACCTTCAAGATGCCCTCTGCTATTGCCTCAACGCTCAACGGGTCGATAAAAAGCGCCGCGTCTCCGGCGACCTCGTCCAGCGGCTCGATCTTCGAGCATACGACAGGCACGCCTGACGCGAATGCCTCCAGCACTGGTATGCCGAAGCCCTCGTGCAGGGACGGGAATACGAAGAGGCTTGCAGCCGAGTATATGGCCGGTATGTCCTCGAACGGCAGCCAGCCCAGGAAGACCACATCCTCGTTCAATCCGAGCGACGCTATCCGCGCCCTTATCGTCTCATCGCCGTAATCACGCGCCCCGATGAGCGCCAGTTTGATATCAGGCCTTCTTCTCTTTATCTCAACGAAAGCGCTGAGGAGCCTCTCGTAGTTCTTATGCGGCAAAGAAGACGCTATATAAAGGATGAACTCGGGGGGCAGGCCGTATTTCTTCTTCAGGGCGGCTATCTCCTCTTCGGTCCTCCTGTAGAAGACCGACCTGTCAGCGGCAAGATAAGTTACGGCCACTCTTTCAGGGCTCAACCCGTAGAACCGGACGATGTCCCTCCTGGATTTCTCCGATAAGGTCAGCACGGCATTAGCGCTCTTCGCGCTCAAAGCGATTATGGTCTTCAGAAAAAGGAGATACCACCTGTTAAAGTTCTGCGGCTCGTTTATATGCTGCAGGTCATAGACCGTAAGGACAGAAGTAACGGGGCAGAAAAAAGGCGCCGTCATGCCGGCTGAGAGCAGGGCGTCGAGCCTGTGCCTCCTTGCCAATATTGGCAGCGCTGTCTGCTCGTACAATATCCTCATGGGACGGCTCTCGGCCCTTACGTTGCAGCGCACTACCTCTACGCCTACTCCGCCTATCAGCCCGGCTGACTCCTTATTCACATAGAGCAGGTACTCGTTCTCCGGTGCAACGCGCGCAATGCATCTCACAAGGTTCCTGAGATATACCTCGCTTCCGCCCACCTTGCCAGGCAAAAGATAGAGGGCGTTTATGCCTATCCTCATTTTCCGGCCCTGGCCCTCCAGTATTCGAGGAGGGCCTTCAGGGACTCTTCCAGCGTGTACCGCTGCGACCATCCAAGTGACTTTAGCTTCGATGCGTCTCCGTACATAGCCACGATATCGGTAGGCCTCTTCTTGGAAGGGTCCTGCACTATCTCTATCTTCTCGTGCGAGAGCGCGATGAGCTTCTCGGCCATCTCCCTTATGCTTAAGGCGCGGCCCGAAGCGATATTATATACTTCGCCGTAGCTGCCTTTATGGACCAGGAGCTCGTACGCGGCGACCACGTCCCTGACGTCGAGGAAGTCCTTGGCAACGTCAAGGTTGCCGACCTTCAATGCCTTCTCCTTCTTTATGCCCGCCTCTATCTCGGCTATCTGCTTCGCGAACTCGGCCGCGACAAAGCTCTCTGCCTGGCGCGCCCCGAAATGGTTGAACGGACGGGCGCGGACGACCTTGAGCCCCTTGCTCTTCCAGTACTGGAACGCGAGGAGGTCCTGCGTGACCTTGCTTACGGCATAGGGGTTGAGGGGGCGCAGTTCCGCTCCTTCTTTCACCGGAAGGCACTCCGGCGGGGCGTCCCCGTACTCATCGGC
>MGPL01000138.1:0-432 GCA_001797415.1 Deltaproteobacteria bacterium GWA2_55_10 | reverse complement strand
CAGGGTCGAAAATATGTTCGTATGAAGCGTCTCTGCCGGATGGCCGAATGAGAAAGACGGCATCGACTGGGCGGCGAGATGGAATATGAAATCCGGCTTGAGCCTTGAGATGAGCCCTTCGACCGCGGCCCGGTCAAGGAGGTCGCATTTTACGAGATCGAGCCCGTCTATGCCCGATAGGTTGCGGACGTTGTCGTCTATCACAGTGCCTGATATCTCGAAGCGTCCCTTGAGCCTTTCGGCAAGATGGGAGCCGGCGAACCCGGCAATGCCTGTTATGAGTACCTTAGGCACCTTTGAGCCCCTTGATATCGGCGTCGACCATCATCTTGATAAGCTCCCGGAAGGAGACCTTCGGCTCCCAGCCGAGCTTCTTCTTTGCCTTGGCGGGATCGCCGACAAGGAGCTCGACCTCCGCGGGCCTCAGAAACT
>MGPL01000137.1 GCA_001797415.1 Deltaproteobacteria bacterium GWA2_55_10 | reverse complement strand
CCTTCTGGCCCTTTGCTATATTATCCCCGTTCCTCACGACAAGGGCGAGCCTGTGGCCGTCTGTGGCCACCATCTTTATCTTGCCCTCTTCCCTCTCAAGCAAAAACCCGTTTATGTTGTACCTGGTCTCGTCCGTCGACACCGCAAACGAAGTCTTGTCTATCATATCCCTCAAGGCCTCTCCGTCTATGGCCTCAAGCGTGCTCTCATCGATTGCCGGGAATACAGGAAAGTCCTTTGCCGGAAGGCCCATGACATTGAACCTGGCCTTGCCCGCCTTCAGGGTTATCTTGTCGTCCTTCCCCGCGGTCACGTCTATCTTGTCCCCGGGAAGCTCTTTCGCTATCTCAAAGAGCTTCCTCGCGTTTACGGTAACTGACCCGTCCTCAGTCACTCCTGCGGGCGCAGCGTCCTTAATGAATACCTCAAGGTCTGTCGCCATCACGTTGACCTTGCCGCCCGATGCGTCCAAAAGCACATTCGCGAGAATAGGCATCGTGTTCCTCTTCTCGACAATGCCCTGTATCCTCTGGAGCACCTTTATAAAGTCATGCTTGGAGATAGTGAACTTCATCATCTTCTCCTATAAAAGAATTTAAATACTTAGTAGTAGATAGTAGTAGGGGCTGTGAGTATGTTGATATCACGCAAAGGTAAGGATATCAGTACTGAATCCGCCCTACTTCCCTGTTTATAAATCCGCTCCCCCGCACACCTTCCCCACACCCTCCAGATTCTCTCCACATCCCAACCACACTTACCAACACCAAACAACCGCCTGTCAACACCCTTGAGGCCGAATGTGGGTAACTTGTTGGCAGCAGCATTAAGTCGCTGAATTATGGGGGAAACTTTCTACAGAAAGGTTCCCCCGGTTCTTTTTTCACCTGATCCCTATATTCTGCTTAAGGGAGCGTACCGCCTGTTTGATCTCGGCATTTTCTTTGAGTTCCCGTTCTATTTTACGGCACGCGTGTATGGCGGTCGAGTGGTCTTTGCCGCCAAAGGACGAGCCTATTTCCGGGAACGAGAAGCCGCCGAACTCTCTGGCCATATACATGGCTATCTGTCTTGGGAGCGCGATGTTCTTGTGTCTTTTTTTGCTCTTCATCTCCGAGAACTTTATATCATAGAATGAGGCTACGGCCTTTTGTATTTCGTCTATTGTGACGACCTTCTCCTCTTTTTCCTTTACGAGGTGTTTGAGGGCGTCCTTTGCCATGTTGAGGTCGATGTCCCTGTTTGTGAGGCTCGATACGGCTATTATACGGTTCAGGAAGCCCTCGAGCTCCCTTACGTTCGATTCGCTTATCTCGGCGAGCCAGCCCGCGACGTCGTCGGCGAGGCGCACGCCCTCGACCTTTGCCTTTTTGCGCAGTATCGCTATCTTTGTCTCCATGTCAGGCGGCTGGATGTCCGCGACCAGGCCCCATTCGAAGCGCGAGCGCAATCTCTCTTCCAGGCCGTTGAGGTCTTTAGGGAACTTGTCGCTCGTGACGACTATCTGCTTGTGGTTTTCGTAGAGCGTGTTGAAGGTATGGAAGAACTCTTCCTGGGTGCCTTCCTTGCCTGCCCAGAACTGTATGTCGTCTATGAGCAGCACATCGACATTGCGGAAGCGGCTCCTGAACTCGCTCATCTTCTGGCGGCTGACATAGTTTATGAAGTCGTTTACGAAGCGCTCGGAGGTGTAATAGCAGACCTTTGCGCCGGGGTTTGCCAGAAGGACCTTCTGGCCTATGGCCTGCAGGAGATGGGTCTTGCCGAGACCCACGCAGCCGTAGATGAAAAGGGGGTTGTACTTGCTGCCCAGGTGGTTTGCCGCGGCAGAGCAGGCCGCGTGCGCGAACTCGTTGGCCTTGCCCACGACGAAGTTGTCGAAGGTGTACTTGGGGTTCAGGTTAAGGCCCGCCTGCTTGGGGACCTTGCCTGCATCCTTCTCTTTTTTCTTCGGCGCGGCGGCCGGCTCAGCGGGCTCGTCGCCGATCTTCCAGGATATCTCGATCTCCTTTTTGGAGACCTTGCGCAGCACCTCTTCGATGAGCGGGAGGTAATGGTCCTTTATCCATTCCAGGAAAAAGCGGTTGGGCACCTCGAGCTCGAGGCGGTTGGGTACAGAGCCCGTCGCCTTTATGGGGTTAAACCAGGTCGCTATGTGCTGGGGACTTACGTGGGCTGAAACGGTTGAAAGGCAGTTTTTCCAGATAGCTTCGGAATCCATCATGCACCAAGGGCTCCGGCGTCTGGGGAGGAACTGAGTAGCGAATCTATTTACGACTACCAGAACGCATCACTGCCGGAAGATATTCACAGAGTTATTCACAGATGTTGATAACTGGGGTCTTTTAGTAGGGTGCCAATTTATCAGAGTGGTTCAAGGATTTCAAGGTTTTTGAGCGGAAAAAAAGAAGAAATTTGAAAAGGCTGTAGATTCAGGCAGTTGGGCCGGTCGGAATAGCAGCCTTCTGTTTTTTGTGCTCGACCGTTTCCCCTTTATCCCCGTTTGGTCAGGGGTAGAGGCCTCTTGTCTCCACAGCCTCCGCGACCCTTTTTACGCCGACGACCATTGCGGCCGTCCTCATGTCTATCTTCTTTGAGGCGGATATCAAGGCGACCTCCTTGAAGGCCCTTTTCATTATCGTGGTAAGGCGCGCATCGACTGCCGGCTCGTCCCAGAAGAACCTCTGCAGGTCCTGCACCCATTCGAAGTAAGATACGACCACGCCCCCGGCGTTTGCGAGGATGTCGGGGATTATGAAGACGCCCTTGGATGTGAGGAGCTCATCGGCCTCTGCGGTGAGCGGCGTGTTAGCTCCTTCGGCGATGATGCGGGCCTTGACGGAGTTCGCGTTCGAGCCGTTTATCTGGTTTTCCAGCGCAGCGGGAATGAGCACGTCGGTTTCTATGGATATGAGCTCGTCTACGGTGAGGTCCTCCGCGCCCTTGAAGCCGTGGAGAGAGTCTGCCTCGCGCTTGTGTCTTACTACTTCGTCTATATCGAGGCCCTGCGGGTTGTAGATAGCGCCTTTTGAATCCGCGAGGCCGATTATCCGCGCGCCCGCGTCCGAGAGTATCCTGGCCGCGTTGTAGCCGACCTTTCCGAAGCCCAGGACACTGACAGTGAGGTCTTCGACTTTCATGTTGAGGTGAGCAAGCGCCTCGAGCACGGTTATTACGACCCCGAAGGAGGTCGCCTTGCCCCTGCCGAGCGAGCCGCCAAGAGAGACAGGCTTGCCTGTGACTACGCCGGGAACGGAGTAGCCCTTCATCATGGAATAGGTGTCCATCATCCAGGCCATCACCTGTTCGTCGGTGTACACATCCGGCGCGGGTATATCCGACTCAGGGCCTATGAGCATGCCTATCTCGTAGGTATATCTCCTGGTAAGGCGCTCCAGCTCGTCCTTGCTCATCACCGTCGGGTCGCAGGCGACTCCGCCCTTTGCGCCGCCAAAGGGTATGTCCACGAGGGCGCACTTCCAGGTCATAAGCGCCGCAAGCGCGGTTATCTCGTCGAGGTTTACCCTGGGATGAAAGCGGACGCCGCCCTTGGCAGGGCCGCGCGCAAAGTCGTACTGCACGCGGTAGCCCTCAAAAAAGCTCACTGTCCCGTCGTCCATCTTGACGGGGACCGAGACTATGAGAGAGCGCCTTGGCGTGCGGAGCCTTTTGTATATGCCATCGGGAAGGTTAAGGTGCATATTCGCCTTCTCAAGTGAGAGGAGCACGTCATTGAATACGCCGGGCATAGGTATCCTTAGCTGTAATGTGATTAAAAGCTTTGAAAATCTGAAAAGATCTAAGCATTTTCAGGCTGCTCAAAAAGCTCCATATGCTTTTGCGTCGAGGAGCGAGGAATGAGGCGTACTCTTCATGTACGCTGCTTTTGCCGCGACTATGACAACGCAGCAGATGGACTTATTTCATGCCTGCTATAACTATTGTCGATTATCCCGCGTTGTGTCAAGGGGCTCCACTGTTTCCTGCGGTACCGCTGTCTCTGCCGGGCCCTGCACGGATATCTCGGCCGGAGCAGCAGGGGGGTTGACAGTCTGAGGCGGCTCTATCTGGGCCGGTTCAGGGGGTGACGGCGCGCGTTCCTCCTGTGCAGGCCCCTGGTTGAACCAGTAGGTCCCGATGAGTGAGCCGGCTGCGAGTCCCGCGACGAGCATCACTATTATCCAGAATATGAGCCGCAGCATCCCTCTTTTGCGGGGCTTTTCAGCTTCGGCAGGCTCTGCCTCTTCCCTGTGCGTCTCTACTGGCCGGGGCAGCGATGCTTCCTTTTGTGGAGGAGGAGCCGGTCTTTGTGCCTTGGCCTCTATTGCGGCCGGAGGCGCTTCGATTGGCTTTGCCTCTGGCTTCTGTTCAGGTTCTATGGCCTTTTCCTCTTCAGGCGCTGGCTGGAATGCGAATTCATCATAGCCTATTTCTATTACTTCCTGCCCTGGGGCAGGGGCGTCAAAGGAGGGCTCCTCAGGGATCTCCATTGAAGCCGCCTTCTTCCTCTCGTAGACGGCAGAAGCCTCTTTCAGGAGGGCAGCCGGGTTTGGGCCTGTCTTATTGAATATGCTTGCCGCATCCAGCGGTACAGATTCAGGGATGCGGGATGCGATGAGGGCAGAGGCCTCCTCCGCTGAGAAGCCCCCGAGGGAGAGTCTTGCCGCGAGCCTCTCGTCGAGCTCCTTGAAGTCAGGTGATTTAAGCCTCTCTGAGAGGCCCGGCGCCGAAAAGAGCGCAATTTGCAAGGTCTTGAGCCTCGTGAGGTACTGGATGAGCTTCAAGCATCCGGGAGAGAGCGTGTGCGCTTCGTCGATGACTATAAGGTTCTGTCCTCCCTGTATCTTGTTCTGAGAGACCCTCATGCCGAGGTTCAGGAGCTGCTCCTTTACGGTCGCCGCCTCGCTCTGCGAGCCGACCTCTGCGTTTATGGCCTTTATCAGCTCCAGTTCCCTCGCAGGGGAAGCAAGGAGCACGGCCGCAAGGACCTTGTCCTGGGAAAGCCTTTTAAGGAGTTCGAGGAGGACCGTCGTCTTGCCGGAGCCTTCCGCGTCTTCGATGAGGACCGGTCCTGTATGCTTCCTGACGGCCTTGAGGAGCGCTTCGAGAGCAGCCGACTGGGCGCCGGAGAGGGCCGGCTCTGAAGGATAGTGGCTGAAAGGGTCGCTTATCGCGCTGTTTATATAGAGCCTCTTGAGCTCGGACAGGGCTTCCGTGTTCCAGGCGTTCTTCTGCAGGGCGCTTGCGAAGGCCTTTTTTGCCGGCTCGGTCCTGCCCTGGGCGAGTAATATCCTGCCAAGGTACAGCCACGCGGCATCGAGATCGTTGTTGAGGTCGATGGAGTCCTTGATGAGCTTTTCAGCCTCTGCGATCCTGCCCGGGTCGTCATTGTATATGGCCCAGCCAAGGTGAGCCCAGTATTCGCCCTCGCCGGGGCTCAGGTTCGTTATCTCTCCGAGTATCTCTATCGCATGCCGGAATTCCTTTTTCTGCAGCGAGGTCTTCGCCTTCATGAAAAGGAGCTCGGCATTGAGCTTTGAATCTACCTGCGCCTCCGGCGGCTGAGTTGCGCCGTGCTCCTCCACGCTTATCTCCGGCGCCGTCTCCTGGGCCCCGAAGCTGTCTGTAAGCACGTTCGTTATGATGAGGCTCAAGGCTATGGAGAGCGCCCTGTGGCGCAGCAGGTCGGATGATGAGAGAGCGTCCCCGAGAGAGGCCTCTGCCGAGAGAGATTCTATGAAGCGCTTCTCCTGCAGATTAAGGCGGAAGTCGTCGAGCTTATATGGGCTGCCCGCGGCTATGAGCTTCGTTTCAAGATATGGCTTGAGGTCGGTCTTTATCCGCGAGACCGGATAGAATCCGAGGCTTATGCCTTCAAGGATGAGCTCAGCCGGGTGGAGAGGGTTTGCGGGCAGTGGAAGGGGGAGGTCTGTCACCACATACCTGTAAGAGCCTTCCTCCCAGTCGAATATCTTAAGGAGCCTCCTCTTGAGCTGAAGGCGGAGGAACTCCCCCAGCTGCTGCGGGCTTATGAGGCCCATCGATATGAGGACCTCTCCGTGTTTCTTCTTATCCCTCAAGACTACTTCGAGCGAGCTCTCGTACTCTTTCTGGGTTATTATTCCTTCCTGCATGAGGAGCCTGCCGAGCACCTCGCCCAGTATGTTCGAGGAAGCCGCGACAGGGAAGCCTTTCCTGAAAAAGAACCTCTTCTTTACGGGCTCCTTCGCTATATCGAGCACCGCCCCCTCATCCTTCCTGAGGAAGATATTGTGCAGCAGCCGGGGCAGGCCGATATCAGCCAGATCGCCGTGTCTGTCCTTCAAATGAAAACCTCCGTCCGGTTTGAGGCCGGGACCTTCTACCTACTTTAATATTTCCAAAGTCCTGTTGTATATATCCCTTACCCTTTCGGCGGCAGCCGCGTAATCCTTGAGCAATGCATCGGCGGCATCGGCCCCCGCGTAGCCGGTCCGGCGCGCCAGGGTAAGGAGCTCGTCCGAGTCCTTATATAAATAGCCCTCGGGCCTGTCATGGACTATGCGCTGCCTGGTCTCAATGAGGCGCATGAAGGAGTAAGCCCCTGTGAGGAACCTGTAGGCCTCTTCGTCTATAAGACCCTCCCGCTTGAGCCTCTGCAGGGCCTTGCGGGTATATGGCGTACGGAGCCCTGCCTTGCCGTGTCCATGTTTAAGCTGCAGGGCCTGGACAAGGAATTCCACATCGACAATGCCGCCCTTGCCGGTCTTGATATTATACCGCTTCGCGTTTTCCTTGGCAATTTCTCCTTCCATGCGCTTTCTTATGCGGAGCATCTCTTCGACATCCGCCGAGGTAAGGGGCTTCTGATAGAGCGCCTCCCAGAGCTGTCGCACAAGTACAGAGCCGAATGCGAGATCTCCTGCCACTGCGCGCGCCCGGGTCAGGGCCTGCCTCTCCCATACAAGGGTCTGGCCCGAATGGTAATTGAGGAGCGCCTCCTCAGATACGACCAGCGGGCCCGCGCTGCCTGAAGGCCGCAGGCGAGCGTCCACGTTGAAGACAAAGCCTTCTCTGGTCCGCAATGTGAGCGCGCTTATTATCCTCTGGCCGAGCTTGACGAAGTACTCGTGGGCCGATATCTCCTTCGGCCCGTTCGTCTTCGCTTCGTCCGGGGCAGAGTAGACGAATATGATATCGAGGTCAGAGCCGTAGATAAGCTCCCTGCCTCCGAGCTTGCCCATGCCGATTACGGCGAACTGTGCGCCTTCGGGCGCCGCTCCGTAGCGCTCCCTCAAGCTGTCCCGCGCTATCCTGATAGACGCCTCGAGGCTCGCCTCTGCCACGAAGGTCATCTGGACGGAGACCTGTCTGGCGTTAATCGCTCCCGCGATGTCATTAAGGCCGATCCTGAAGAGCTCCTGGCTCTTGAGCCTGCGGAGTCCGTCGAGGACCTCTTCGTACTCCTTGCCTGACGAGGCCTCCTGCATGAAGGCCTCGAATATATGCTCCCGCTTCTTATAGGGGATGGAGAGCTCGGCTGAAAGGAGGAGATCGAGGCTCTCGGGGTGCTCTATCAGATCCCTTGAGAGGAAGACGCTCGTGCCGAAGAGCTTCACAAGCTCGTTCAATACCCCGGGGTTCTCGTACAAAAGGGAATAGAAGGTAGTCCTCGCGCCGATGGAAGACAGGAACCTCTCAAGATGTATGAGGCTCCTGTCAGGGTCAGGCGATGATGCTGCCCTTGCGAGGAATACCGGGGCAAGCTTCTGGAGTATTACGCGCGCCCTTGCGCTCAAGTGGACGAACTGCGGGCCTTCCCGCAGAAGGGCCATATTCTTATATGCCCCTTCGGGGTCTTTGAAGCCAAGCTCACCAAGCCTTGAGAGCGCCTCTTCCTTTGGCAGCTCAGGCGACAGGAGCATCTGTAATTCCCTGGGCGTCTCCTCAGCCTCTTCCGACCTGTAGAAGAGCGACCTGAAGACATTGTGCACGCCCGATGTAACTGCCTTGTACTCATCCCGGAAGGCAGGGGCAGCTTTTGTGCCAGCCCGCGCAGTAAAGCCCATCATCCTTGCGAGGCGTTCAAGGGCCTCTTCCTTCGCGGGTATGGCCTGGCTCTGAGCGCCTTCGACTATCTGTATCCTGTGCTCGAGATCGCGCAGAAAGATGTACCCATTGGTAAGCCTCTGTGCCTCGTCCTTTTTTATATGGCCCTTAGCGGTAAGCTTTTTTATGGCCGAAATGGTATTGCGCTCCCTTGCCTCCGGGTCCTTGCCCGCGTGTATGAGCTGCAGGGCCTGGCAGAAGAACTCTATCTCCCGTATGCCGCCTGCGCCGAGTTTTACGTCTATGGCGTCCGGGTTTCTACGAAGGAGGCTCAGGTCTATCTTCTCCTTCATGGTCTTTATTTCTTCTATTGCCGTGAAGTCCAGGTACTTCCTGTAGACAAAGGGGCGTATCATGGAGAGGAACTCCTCTCCGAGCGCGATCGACCCGGCAACGGGCCGTGCCTTTATTAATGCCGCGCGCTCCCAGGTCTGTCCCCATGACTCGTAATATATTTCCGCGCTGCGCAGTGAATTTGCGACGTCCCCGCTCCTGCCCTCCGGCCTCAGGTCAAGGTCCACCCTGAAGACAAATCCCTCGTCAGTGACGTTCGATATGAGCTTTGTCACGAGCATGGAGAGCTTGACGAAGAAGGCGTGCAGGCTTATCTTCGACTGCTCATTTCCCTCTATGCCTGTTGTCTCGCCCTTGTCGGACGAATAGATGTAAAGGATGTCTATGTCGGATGAGAAGTTCAACTCCCTGCCGCCGAGCTTTCCGAGGCCCATGCAGACGAACTCAGCCTCTCTCGGCTCTTCGCCTTCGGCCTCCGAATATAAAGGAGAGCCGTATGAGGCCTTGAGGTGCCTTAAGGAGAACTCTATGGCCGCTTCAAGGCAGGCAGACGCGAGGTCAGAGAGCTCCCTCGTTGTGCCGATTACATCAGCAATCCTCAGCAGGTCCCTCGAGCCTATCCTCAGATACTCTTTTTGCTTGAAGAGGCGTATCTCCCTTGAGACCTCATCAACCGTAGAGAGTGCCTTTGTCCTCCGTATAATTTCTTTCTGGAGTGATCCGGCGTCGCGCTCCTGAAAGAGGCCGCCGCTGAAGAGCCAGCCCAGATAATCGGGGTTCCTGGATATTATGCCGGTGAGGAAAGCCGACGAGCCGCAGATGGTCGCGAGGCTCCCGAGCTCATCGTCGGTAAGGCTTCCGGTAAACGGGCCTGAAGCAACTGCTATAGTCTCGAGGTTATTGAGGGCCGCGTCTGGCGAGGGGGAGACGAGCGAAAGATTTAAAAGCGTTTCTATTCTGCCTGAGAGCGGGCCTTGGGAAAGAGAGAGCAGGTTCCTGAAGGCAAGACTGCCGTCAGCAAAGCCGAGGGAATCGAGCCTCTCGGAGGCCTCCTTTTCTCCCTTACGTAAGATGTCTTTCATCTGAAAAGGCATGATATGACATCCATTTAAAAAAGGCAATAGCCACTCCAGCCTAAACCCGCCCTTTCCTTGACAAAAACAGGCCTTGCCCCTACATTATAATAGATGTCCGCCAGGGTTTACGCCCGACGTGCCGGAAAGGAGAATGCGGATGAGGCTCGATAAGTTCACGATAAAGTCCCAGGAAGCCCTGCAGGATGCCCAGCAGAGGGCAGAGGCCATGGAGCAGCAGGAGGTTTCTCCAGAGCACCTGCTTCTGGCGCTCATTTCCCAGGAGGGCGGGGTGGTCTCTCCCATACTCCAGAGGATAGGGGTCAATACAAGGCTCTTGAGGGGCCAGATAGAGGACGCGCTCAAGAGGCTCCCCAGGATCTACGGCGCCTCCGGCGAGGTCTATGTTTCGCATAGATTGAAGGCCGTGCTCGATAGTGCCATGCAAGAGGCCAGGGACTTGAAAGACGAGTTCGTCTCGGTCGAGCACCTGCTCCTCTCGCTCGCGGCCGAATCTGCGGGCGAGTCCGCAAGGCTCCTCGCCTCCCAGGGCGCGACAAGGGAAAACATATTCAAAGCGCTTACCTCGATAAGGGGCGCCCAGCGCGTCACAGACCAGATGCCTGAGGAGAAATACCAGGCCGTCTCCAAGTACACGAGGGACTTGATAGAGCTTGCGCGCTCAAACAAGCTCGACCCTGTCATCGGCAGGGACGATGAGATACGGCGCGTGATACAGGTACTCTCCAGGAGGACCAAGAACAACCCGGTCCTCATCGGCGAGGCAGGCGTGGGCAAGACGGCCATAGTCGAAGGCCTTGCCCAGAGGATAGTCGCCGGAGACGTGCCCGAGACGCTTAAGAACAAGAGGCTCCTTGCGCTTGACCTGGGCTCTCTTATAGCGGGCACCAAGTACAGGGGAGAGTTCGAGGACAGGTTGAAGGCCCTTTTGCGTGAGATAACCGAGGCGCAGGGCGACATGATACTCTTCATAGACGAGCTGCATACGCTCGTTGGAGCCGGGGCTGCCGAGGGCGCGATGGACGCGTCGAACATGTTAAAGCCCGCCCTTGCCAGGGGAGAGCTCCGCTGCGTTGGCGCGACGACCATAGACGAGTACAGGAAGTACATCGAGAAGGACGCCGCTCTTGAGCGGAGGTTCCAGCCGGTGCAGGTCGGCGAGCCCTCTGTCGAGGATACCATAGCCATACTGCGAGGAATAAAGGAGCGCTACGAGGTCCACCACGGCGTGCGCATCGCCGATGCGGCTATCATAGCTGCCGCGACCCTGTCCAACAGGTATATAACAGACAGGTTCCTGCCGGACAAGGCCATAGACCTTGTCGACGAGTCCGCCTCCGGCCTGCGCATAGAGATAGACTCCATGCCCACCGAGATAGACGCTTTAGAGCGCAAGGTGATCCAGCTCGAAATAGAAAAGCAGGCGCTCTCAAAGGAGACGGACAGGCTCTCTCTCGAGCGCCTGGAGAAGATAGAGAAGGAGCTCGCGGACCTCAAGGAGGAGAGCGCGGGCCTCAAGGCCCATTGGCAGCGCGAGAAGGAAGTCATAAACCGGATACGCGAGACAAAGAAGAAGACAGAGGAAGTAAAAATACACGCTGCTCAGGCCGAGAGGGCAGGGGAGCTTGGAAAGGCCGCCGAGCTCAAGTACGGCAGGCTCTCCGAGCTGCAGAAGAACCTCGAGGCTGACCAGTTTGAGCTCTCAAAGCTGCAGGACGGGAATAAAATGCTCAAGGAGGAGGTCGACGCCGAGGACATCGCCGAGGTCGTCTCCAGATGGACCGGCATACCTGTCGCGCGCATGATGGAGGCCGAGCGTGAGAAGCTCCTCAAAATGGAAGAGGGGCTCAAAAAGAGGGTCATAGGCCAGGACGCCGCATTGAAGGCCGTATCCAGCGCCGTACGGAGGGCCAGGGCAGGCCTGCAGGACATAAACAGGCCCATTGGCTCGTTTATCTTCCTCGGCCCGACCGGCGTGGGAAAGACAGAAACCGCAAGGGCGTTGGCCGAGTTCCTCTTTGACGACGAGCGCGCCATGATAAGGATCGACATGAGCGAGTTCATGGAAAAGCACTCGGTCGCGAGGCTCATCGGGGCTCCCCCGGGCTACGTCGGGTATGAAGAGGGGGGCTACCTCACCGAATCGGTAAGGAGAAGGCCTTACTCGGTCGTGCTCTTTGACGAAATAGAGAAGGCGCACCCCGAGGTCTTCAACATCCTGCTCCAGATACTCGATGACGGCAGGCTCACGGACGGCCACGGCAGGACGGTGGACTTCAAGAATACGGTCATAATAATGACCTCGAACATAGGCAGCCAGTACATAACCGAGCTTGGGGAATCGGAGTACGAAGAGATAAGGACAAGGGTCATGGACGTGCTCCGGTCCACCTTCAAGCCCGAGTTCCTCAACAGGATAGACGACATCACCATATTCCACCCCCTTACAAGGGAGCAGATGAAGGAGATAGTCGATATCCAGATAACGAGGCTGGAGAAGCTTCTCAGGGACAAGAACGCGGACATCGAGCTTACGCCCGGCGCGAGGGACTACTTCGCCGAAAAGGGCTACGACCCGGTCTATGGGGCAAGGTCATTGAAGAGGCTTATCCAGAAGGAGATTCAAGACGAGCTGGCATTGAAGTTCCTCGAAGGGGAGTTCGGGGAGGGAGACCGCATAAGGGTAGATTTGGTGGACGGGAAATTGGTCTTTCAGAAGGACGGCCGGGCCGAGCCGGCGGCGCTGGAGAAGCGGAGGACCGGCGGCAGGTAAGCAGGATTTCTTTTGAGTAAGCAGGCCGGCTACCCTTGACAAACGCCTGATTATAAAATAAATTGGATTAATAGCCAGAGAAGGCTTAAGACGGCCAGTCCCAGGCCGTAAAGAGGAGAGTTCGCCTTGGCCCTGAAAAAAAGGGACCCTTTCAAAGACCTCCTGTTCCTCCAGGAGAGGATGAGCCGCATCTTCGACGAGACGCTCCTTAAATACAGGGCCGCTGAGGGCAGCCACTGGTATCCTCCCGTCGATATTTACGAGACAGAAGAGAGCATAGTACTGAAGGCCGAACTTCCCGGGGTCTCCCCCGAGAGCGTAAGCGTCGAGGCAAGCGAGAACACGCTTATGCTCAAGGGCGAAAGGAAGCTGGAGAAGAGCTTTAAGGAAGAGAACTACCACAGGATGGAGAGGTTCTACGGCTCCTTTCACCGCTCCTTCACCCTGCCTTACGCTGTCGACAGGAACGGCATCAAGGCAAGCTTCAAGGACGGCGTACTGAAGATAACAGTGCCCAAGGCAGTTGCGGCGATAATCGGCGGCATAAAGGTCAAGGTTCAATAATAATTTCTGTTAAGGGGCTTTATGGGAGAGAGCGAAAAGGGAGAGGCCAGGGATAGGAACGAAGAAGGGCAGGCAGAGAATATAGAGCTGCCGCCTCTTGATTTCTCCGCGTTCATACTGTCTCTTTCGACCTCTGTCCTCATGAACCTGGGCCTGGTCGAAAACCCTGTCACAAAGCTCAAGGAAAAAGAGCCTGAGGTCGCCAGGCAGACCATTGACCTCATAGAGCTTCTGAAGGAAAAGACAAAAGGCAATCTCACCCAGGAGGAATCGAAGCTCATTGAGGATGTCCTTCATGAGCTCCGCCTCTGGTACGTAAAGGTAGTATCATAAAAAGGCATAAATCGGCCCGGCTATTCCCAGCCGGGCCATTCCTATTCTCTCAGCAAAATTTGCTAACATCGTGGCAGGAGCAAAAATGAAAGAGAAGAAAACCGGATTCGGTCTGAAGACCATCGTTCTGGTCGCGGTCATCTCCGTAATGGCCGGCATAATGTTCACGGCCAGGTACGACATGACGACGCAGACGATCGCCCAGACTTTCTGGAAGGACGCGAACTCGAGCCCGCAGGTCACCGGCCCTGTCCCCAGCAACTTCGTGGAGCTGGCAAAGAAGCTCTCGCCGGTGGTCGTCAACATATCTACCACGCAGGTCATGAAGGAGAGGCCCACGATGCCCTTCCCCGAGTTCAGGGGGCCATTCGAGGAGTTCTTCGGCGACGACTTCAACAGGTTTTTCAACGAGCCCAGGGGCAAGGAATTGAAGCGCCAGAGCCTGGGTTCAGGCTTCATTATAAACAAGGAAGGCTTCATACTGACCAATTATCATGTCATAGAGAACGCCACCGAGATCATAGTGACCCTCTCCGAGGACAAGAATGAATACAAGGCAAAGGTTGTCGGACAGGACCAGAAGCTCGATATAGCTCTCATAAAAATAAAGCCCGACGACAGCATGCCGGTGGCCACCATAGGCGACTCGGAAGCCCTGCAGATAGGCGAATGGGTCCTTGCCATTGGCAACCCCTTTGGCCTTGGCGGCACGG
>MGPL01000136.1:21558-21832 GCA_001797415.1 Deltaproteobacteria bacterium GWA2_55_10 | reverse complement strand
CAGTAAATTTCAGATCGAGTCAACATCATTTTTTCCATTCTCCCGGCCTTTCCGGCCCGCAGGTTCTCACCGGTGATTTCGGGCAAGTCCATGTTTTGTTTGACTTCCCCCCGGGTTTCTGGTAAAAGAGTATAATCTCAACGCACAAGCGGCGCAGTACAGGCCGTTTTTATCCGAAGGAGTTGCCCGGAATGAAAAGATTCCCTCTTGCACTCGTACTCGCGTATATTTTCAGCGGACTGCTGGGATGTCCCGAGCAGCACACCACAACTAC
>MGPL01000136.1:0-21521 GCA_001797415.1 Deltaproteobacteria bacterium GWA2_55_10 | reverse complement strand
GCCGTCATCGAGAGAGAGTTGCCCGGCATGTCAGAGGCAATGAGGGCCGAGAGCCTAAAGAAGACCCCGAACGCAATGATATCCCGCGCAGTATGCGGAATAAGGAAGTGCTCGCTTATAATAAACCTGCCCGGAAGCCCCAAGGCAGTCCGTGAAAACCTCGCCGTAGTGATGCCCGCCCTGAACCATACCATAGAGAAGATCAAGGGCAGCCCGTCCGAGTGCGGGACGCCGTAAATCATGTCTAACAATAATTACCGTTTTAGCATAGTAAGGCGTGAACTCGAAAAATATGCATTAGTCGCCTTCATAGACCTTCTCGGTACTCGCAACCTTTATGCCAGCACATTGGCAGAAGAGCAAGCTGATAATGCCTTGAATGTTCTTTTGGGGGAATTTGATATAAAATTTTCCGAGCATTTTTCAGAAAAAGAAATAATTAAGAAGAACTTTGATGTCAGTGTCTTTGCCGACTCCATAGTTATTTCCGAGAGATTGCGAACCCCGCGGATAGTCGCGCGTCTCGTTGATTTTCTGCTCGATTACCAAGAAGACCTTTATTTGAATCGCGATTTACCAAGCAGAGCTATTATAACTACGTGTTCTTTCTTTTCTCTTAAATTAACCGATGTGTCGGATAATAGTATTTTGAGCCCACGATGTAACACCAGTGTAAGTCTTTGCGGTGGCAAGGGGATTATAGATGCAGATAGCAATTTAAAAGGCTTACCAATGGGCGTTTACGTAATTTCCAGCATTGAAAAGCGGCTAAGTGCTGATCAAAAAATGAGAGCTGTCCCAGTTCAAGGGGAAGAATTGCTCTTTATTAAAAAAAATACTGACATTTTCCGGTATTTACGATGATACAATCGCTTTGCTTCAGGACCCGATGGCAGAATTAGACGCGATTAAGGCATCATTGAATGCACTTTCAGATGCTCTGCGAAAAAGAGTACCCTGGATTTTAGTGCATCTTGGAAAGGAAACTGAAGTAATTAGAGAAGAATGTGCAAAGAAAGATACGCTTGATTGTAGACCGGATTAGCTGAGCATCACCCAACACTTCTGATAAAAGACCTATTGCGCGCTGCCGCACTCCTTTGGGCATAATGCTGCGCTCGCTGTCCGCCATCTGACGTTTTTAGCCCGTCGCCGGACATTGATGACTTCGCTCCTGCTGTCCCGGCTCGCTCGTCCCGCCTCCAACTTTATGCTCGCTTCGCGTTATGCCCCTCCTGTTTGAAAGACAAGTACAACAACTTTGTTTGTTGCTCTAATCTTTCTCTAATCCTCCCTTTGCTATTCTGGGTGCGTAAGATGAACGAAACCAAAGCAGAGGAGGATTCGGATATGAAGACCATGACCTGGAGGAATGAAATCCTTGAAGTGGTTGCGAATCTCAGCGTGGTGGTAGCGTTGGTGTCGGCTTTAGCGATATTCTAAGCAGCGGATTTAAGGGGAGCGAAAATATAATGAAGCAGATTCTTCGCTCCGCTCAGGATGACAGCAGTTTTACCTTAAACCCCTCTTTTCTAGAGAGGGGTAGGGGAGATTAGCCGCAGGGTGGCACTGCCCACCAAAGGCAATCCCCCTCTGTCCCCCTTTAGAAAAGGGGGAAGCAAAGCCGAGTCATTGCGAGCGAAGCGCGGCAATCTCAGGTCTTTGGTGATAACGTGAGATTGCTTATCTCGCCCCGTCCATGGGGCTCGACCCTTCGGGCTGCCGCGCCTTCGGCGCAGCATTCAATATTTGCTGTTCTGCAAAAATTGTCGTCGCAGGTGGCTCCTCGCAATGACAGAATGCTTCAATCAAAGATATTCTTCACCACAAACCATATATTCTCCTTCCGCTCCCTCAGCCTCCTCAATGTATACGGCAGCCAGTCCTTGCCGTACGGCACATAGACCCTCATTGTATAGCCCTCTGCGGCGAGCGTCCTCTGCAGAGTCCTCTTTATCCCCAGCAGCATCTCGAAATCGAAGCTCTCTTTTGAAATACCTTTTTCAGCTGCGAACCGTTTTACCTCATCAATCAATTTCAAATCGTGGGTAGCTATGGCAGGCCTGGTGCCGGAAACCAGGAGCATCTTCATTATCTCTTCAAAGCTCCGGTCGACATCCTTCTTGTCCTGAAAGGCAAGATCCGGTGGCTCTTTGTAAGCCCCTTTCACAAGGCGGATGCTGCCGCCCGCGGCTGTTATTGTTTCCGCTTCATGCCTGCTCCTCTTGAGCGCGCTCTGGAAAGCTATGCCTATATTGGGATACTTTCTTCTCAGTTTATGGAATATATCGATTGTAGCCTGAGTGTATGCCGAGCCTTCCATGTCGAAGCGGACGAAGTTATCCAGCTCAACGGCTTTTTTGATTACGGTCTCGACATTATTTTTCGCGAGTTCGGCCGAGATGTCGAGGCCCATGT
Organism: Deltaproteobacteria bacterium GWA2_55_10; assembly: GCA_001797415.1. Lineage (GTDB taxonomy): Bacteria > Desulfobacterota > GWC2-55-46 > GWC2-55-46 > GWC2-55-46 > UBA5799. Next base: position 19,103 of record MGPL01000136.1, on the reverse strand, counting down.
GCGTGAGTTTGAGCGAGACCTGCGAATCGGCCCCTGATCTTTTGATGTCGTCCAGGAGGGAGAGGTATTCGGAAACAGTGGCGGCAGCCTCAGCCTCTGTCCTTACGTTCTCGCCGAGGTTGTCGATGGTCGCCTTGATGTTGAGCCTGTTGAGGCTAAGCGCGGCTCGTATGGCGTCCTGCCTTTCAGCGCCTGCTATATACCTGCGGGCAATGAGGAGGAGAAGGCCTTTCATCCAAGCCCTTTCATGAAATCGATGATGATGTCCTTGAGCCCCGTTGTTTCCATCTCTGCTGTCTCATAGCTGACCCGTACGCAGGGCTTTTCTATCTTCAGAATGCCTGAGAGGTCGATTGGTGTAGCGATGAGGACGATATCAGCCGGGGTCCTCCGTATCGTCTCCTCAAGCTCGTTTTTCTGTTCGTCGGAGTATCCCATTGCCGGAAGGAGGTCTTCGAGGTCCGGGTATCTTGCAAGTGTTTCCTTTATCGTTCCCACCGCATACGGCCTCGGATTAACCGGATCTGCGCCGTAACGCCTTGCAGCGACCATACCCGCGCCGAACTTCATGCCTCCGTGAGTGAGCGTAGGGCCGTCTTCAATGACGAGCGCCTTTTTGCCCCTGATGTCGCCATCCACTGAAATGGCCGAAGCGGTCTTAATGATTTTAGCCCGGGCATTGACTGAAAGGACATTCGATCTTACAAGCTCTATCGAGGTCTGGGGCGCGCCCTCCGCCTTGTTTATGACTACGACATCCGCCCGCCTCAAGTTTGCCTCGCCCGGGTAATAGAGCAGTTCATGGCCCGGCCTCAGCGGGTCTGCGACGACTATCTCCAGGTCAGGCTTTATGAAAGGCAGGTCGTTGTTGCCCCCGTCCCACAGGATGATCGCACCCTCTTTTTCAGCCTCGTCGAGTATTGCCCTGTAATCGACACCGGCATAGACGACGAGCCCGGCCCTGATGAGCGGCTCGTACTCTTCGATCTCCTCTATTGTGCAGTCATGCGCCTTGAGGTCCGCTATATTTGCGAACCTCTGAAGCCTCTGCCTTTCAAGGTCGCCGTACGGCATCGGATGGCGTATTACGACAGGCCTTCTCCCGGCCTCAAGGAGGAGACTGCCGATATATCTTGTGACGCCGCTCTTTCCGCTGCCGGTCCTTACGGCTGTAATTGAAATGACCGGCCTGCCTGATTTGAGCATGGCCTTCTCAGGCGAAGGCAGTACAAAGCTCGCTCCGAGCGCGGTCACCAGAGACGCCCTGTGCATGATGTATTCGTACGATACGTCGCTGTAAGAGAATACTACCTCGTCGGCTTTGTATTTATTTATTATCTCCGGTAGCTTCTCTTCCGAATAGATTGGTATGCCGTCAGGATAAAGCGGGCCTGAAAGGGCAGCGGGATAGGCCCTTTTTTCGATGAAGGGAATCTGTGCGGCTGTGAAGGCGACGACCTCTGAAGCCGGGTCGTCCCTGTAGAGCATGTTGAAGTTATGGAAGTCCCGCCCTGCGGCGCCCATTATGATGACGCGTTTTCTCATAGGCCCCCGGATGAAAGGATATGGGAAATAAAAAAGATATCAAGCTAACGGGCGTAAAACGCCGGAAGCCCAACGGTTCCGAGGAGCATGAGGCCGCCTCTTGAGTCCAGTACCTTCAGGTTGTATTCCTTTATTTCGTCATAGACCGCGGTGCGGGTGATGACGACCATCGGCCTGGTCTTGGCGTACTCCTTTATATTGCAGTTGTCGGACTTATCGGCACGGATGAGCTTGCGGGCCGAATAGAAGGCGATAGACGGCTTGTTTATTTCGTATGTGGCAAGGACCCCGTCAGCCGGGAGCGCCTCTCTCGCGTACCTGGCGTACTCGTAGGGGACCATCTGCAGGTATATATTTGCCTGGGGCAGTGCGTTCAGGCGGAGGAATGCAATTAGCAGCAGCATGACTCCGACGATGCCGATAAAGGCAGGAGCCGCCTTCTTGAATGAGAAGAGCGCGAATACGGCGACGGCCAGGAACGCACACCCGAGAGCATAGAAGAACTTGGGCGGCAGGTATACGTCCATCTTGAGTTCGAGCGACGGAAGGATAAAGAGCGCGGAGGCAAACGCAAGGGAGAGGACGAGGAGTATCCAGGCAAAGCTGCGTCCCTTCAAGCCCGCGATCATATCAGAGGCCACCAGCCCGGCCAGTATCGCTGACGCAGGCCAGAGCGGGAATATGTAGTTCGGAAGCTTTGTCCGGGCAATCGAGAAGAATATCAGCACAAAGAGAAACCAGACGGCGCAAAGGAGATAGAGGCCTGATGCAGGGTCGAGCCGTCTCTTGATTCCCCTGAAGACCGCCGCAGGCAGCATGGCTGCCCAGGGAAAGAACCCCAGAAGGAGCACGGCGATATAGTAATAGAACGGGCCGCTGTGGCTCGATATGACGCCTGAGTATCTCTTAATGTGGTGCTTGATGATGAACGCGTTGAAGAACTCCCAGCCGTTTATCATGAACTGCGCTATGAACCACGGCGCGGCTATGAGCAGGAAGATGCCGATGTATGCCGGCCTGTAGAGCCCTTTAAGAGTCCTGAGGTTTTTCGAGAGCGCGAGATAGAGGAAGGAGACGGCCATCGGAAAGAGCAGGCCCACGACGCCCTTGGTCAATACCGCCAATGCCGCGGCTATCCAGAAGCCGATAAACCACCGCCTGCCTCCTTCAAGCGTGCCCAGGTAAAACGAATATATCGACGCCGTTATGAAAAACGCGAGCGTCATGTCCGTTACGGCGGAATGCGAATAGACGAAGAACTCGAGGTTTACGGCAAGGGCCAATGTCGCGAATATGGCGGCGTTGAGCCCCTTGACCTTTCTCACGAAAAGGAAGGTCATTGCCGAGAGCAGCACGCCGAAGAGGCTCGATGTGAAGCGCGCCGCGAACTCGGTCGTGCCGAATAGTTTGAAGGCAGAGGACATGAACCAGTAGATGAGAATGGGTTTGTCGTACCTGGGCTCGTAATTATATGTCGGCGTGATGAGGTTCCCTGTCTCGACCATCTCCCTTGCTGCGGCAGAGAAGACCGCCTCGTCGACATCGAAGAGGAGAAAGCCGCCTGTCTTGAAAAAGGAGACGAATACCACGAGCAGGCCCAGCCCGGCTGCTATCCATTTCTCCTTTACGGCGGTCTTTGTCAGTATGAGGTAGCCTGCGCCAACTCCGAGAAGCGCGCCAGCTAGTACGTCAGTGGGGTAATGGGAGCCGAGCGTCACGCGGGATGCCGCGACGAGCATGGCGACGATATAGAAGAATATGCCGTACCTGGGGAACTTCCTGGCCAGGACATAGGCTACGGCAAAGCTCGCGGCCGAATGGCCGGACGGGAATGAGTTGTATTTGCCTTCGAGGTCGAATACCGAAGTGTTCTGAAGCAGCTGGAATATGGCGTCGTTGCTGTGGGCAATCCTGGGCCGCTCGAAAGCGGCCTTTAGAAGATGTACCGCCGCACTCGAAAGGAGCAGGGCAAATATGCCCTCTTTGCCTGTATCTCTAAGGAACGAGTCGCCCCTGGTCTTGCCCATGAGGAAGATGACGGCGCAGACGCCGAAGAGGACCATGCCGTCGCCTACGAGCGTGAGAAATTTCGATACGGACAGGAGCGGCTCGGTCTTTGGTATGCTTCCGGCAAGCAGGTAGTCGAGCTGGATTGCAAAAAGCGCGAGGACTGCTATTGAGATGAGTATCGCGAAGGTACGGCTGTTGTTCAACGAACGGCCTCCTCGAATATTGAGAGGGCCTTGTCTATCTCCTGCCTTGTCACGATCATGGGAGGCATGATGCGCGCTATGTTCTTGTCTATCCCGCACTCTATTATTACCAATCCGTTATCCAGACACCTGTTCATCACAGATTCCAACCTCTCCTTGTCGGCGCTTCCATCATTTTTTATGAACTCAACGCCTATCATGAGGCCAAGCCCCCGTACGTCGCCGATGCCCTTATTCCTGTTTTTTATTTCAAGAAGCCTTGAGATGGCGTAGCCGCCCATGGCGGCCGCGTTCTCAAGGAGCCGATCTTTTTCTATCTTGTCTATCGTTGCGACGGCAGCCGCGCACGAGACCGGGTTGCCGCCGAAGGTGGTGCCGTGTGCGCCAGGGCTCCATTTGCTCATGAGAGCGGCCGACGCGCCGAAGGCGCTAAGGGGAAATCCCGATGCAATGCCCTTTGCCATCACTATGATGTCCGGCTCAAGCCCGAAGTGCTCTGAGGCGAACCATTTGCCGGTCCTGCCAAAGCCGCTTTGAACTTCGTCGGCAATAAGGAGGATGCCGTGCTTTGAGCAGAGATCGCGGATCTTTTGAATGAAGTCAGCCGGGGGCACGATATAGCCGCCTTCGCCGAGCACAGGCTCAATCACCATGCAGGCGACTTCTTCCGGCGTAATCTGGTAGCGCAGTATCCTTTCAAGGTACTCAAGGCAATCGGTCGCGCATGTGGTGCGCTCGAGGCCCATGTGGCAGCGGAAGCAGTAAGGGTAGGGCGCGTGGTAAACGCATGGCACGAGCGGGTGAAAGCCCTGCCTGTACCTGGCCGCCGAAGTCGTGATGCTCAATGCGCCCATTGTCCTGCCGTGAAAGCCGCCGATGAAGGAGATTACGCCCTGCCTGCCTGTGGCGTAGCGGGCGAGCTTTACGGCCCCTTCGACTGCCTCTGCCCCGCTGTTAGAGAAGAAGAACATGTCTATGCTGCCGGGCGTTATGCGGGACAGCCTTTCGGCAAGCTCGACCTCTGACGAATACCTGAAGATGCAGCCCGAATGGACGAGCGAGTCCATCTGCCTTTTGGCCGCTTCGAGCACCTCAGGCGGGCAGTGGCCGATGTTCACCGTGGCGAGGCCTGATGAGAAGTCCATGTAGGTCTTCCCGTCAGAGCCTTCGACATGGATGCCATAGGCCTTGCGCACTTCGATGTCGGTATGAAAAACGAGGGCGGGGGTGATGTGCTTGCGCCCCCGCTCCTTGAGGTCTTCTGTCATGTTTTTCTTTTTAACAGCAGGCATGAAATAAGTCCATCTGCTTTGTTGTCATCGTCGCGGCAGAAGCGGCGTACAAGAAGAGTACGCCTCATTCCTCGCTCCCCGATTTAACCGGGGCCTCGCATATGGAGCCTATTTGAAGCCTGAGTAATATCGGAGTTTTACAGCATTCTATTACGTTGGACATCGACAGTGTATGATTACTCTCCGTCTATCGGCGCCGGTTCGCAGAGCAGAGAGTCATAGACCGCGAGCCTTCCGCACTTCTTGCAGACGTACTCGATGTTGTCGACTATTCCAGTGCAGACGTGCCTGGGGTCGGATGTCTCCTTGTTGCAGTACTCGCATACAAATGGCAGCCCGTCCGTCCTCGGGTGGCAGAGGTGGCCCCTGCCGCTCGCGAGGCCCTGGCAGGTAGGGCATGAATATGTCTTTACGTACTGGGTCGTCATATGGGTTCTCCTTATAATCCGCCGAAAAGATTAGCTTGCAGGGCAGTGAGCCTTTTTACGTGATCTTTCTCCTGCTCGATTATGGACTCCACTAACTTCCTGTCCTTCTCCCTTATCATCCTCTCGAGTTCGTAATAGAAAAGGAGAGAGTCCTTTTCCATGCCTATCGCGAGCTTTATGGCCTCTTCCTCGCTTTTGAGCGCGCGGGCGGTCTCCTTGCCTGCCTCCGGATTGGTGAATACCTCGGCATCTGCCATTGTCCTCAGGTAGCTCTGCGCTTCATCGAGGTAGGGGTCGAATCCTTCCGTCGTATTGTCCACGAGAAGTTTTTTAAGATCGAGGAACATCTTTATATGCGTGCCCTCGTCCTCTGAGAGCGCCTTGAAAAGCTCCCTAAGGTCTTTTGACTTGGCGCCCTTGGCGGCATCCGCGTAGAACCTCATGCCGTTCTCTTCTATCCTTACAGCCATGTCGAGGATTTCCTTGCCTGTGAAATGCACCGGGTCCATACACCCTCCTGGTCAGATTTGCGCCGAATTATATCAAAAGAACAGACGAGTTTACAATGTTTTCGAAGCGTTTACAGCCGATTCCCGTTAAATCCGGTTGCTCATTCCTTGTCTATCTGCGCCTTTTGAAGGCGGCCGCTGAAGTCCCGGTAGATGACCTTCCATTTGGTGAACATATCGAGGCTTCCGCCCCTGCCGCCCGCCTCCTTGCGGCCCAGTCCGCTCCTTTTCGTTCCGCCGAACGGCAGCTGTATCTCCGCGCCTATAGTAGGCGCGTTGATATAGACGATGCCCGCGTCAAGGTCGCGCTCGGCTATTGCCGTGTTGTTGACGTCCTGGGTATAAATTGAAGAAGACAGGCCGTATTTGACGCCGTTCGCCATCTCTATGGCGTGCTTCAAATCCTTTGCCTTCAATATCGCAACTACCGGGCCGAATATCTCTTCCTGAGCTATGCGCATCTCTGGCCTTACGTCCGCGAATATGGTCGGCTCTATGAAAAAGCCCTTTGCGAGGAGTCCGTAGTTCAAGGCCCGGCCCCCGTGCACGAGGTTCGCGCCCTCTTTCTTTCCTATCTCGATATAGCCGAGCACCTTTTCCATCTGCGCCCTGTTGATGACCGGGCCCATGTGGACACTCGGGTCAAGGCCGCTGCCTATCTTCAGTCTCTTTGCCATCGCCGTGAACATCTCGACGAAGCGGTCATAGACCTTCTCGTGGACGATTATCCTGCTCGCTGCCGTGCACCTCTGGCCGGATGTTCCGAAGCCGCCCCAGAGCGCGCCCTCTATGGCGAGGTCGAGCCGCGCGTCGTCCATGACGATAATGGGGTTTTTGCCGCCCATCTCGCATGAGATCTCCTTTTCAATGCCGCTGCAAAGCCTGGCGAGCCGCTCGCCCACTGCCGAAGAGCCTGTGAACGATACGCCGTCTATGCCGGGGTGCGTGGCAAGGTACTCGCCTATCTCTTCGCCTGTGCCCTGCACGAGGTTCAGCACGCCGGGCGGCAGACCGGCTTCGGTTATTATCTCGACCAGGCGCGCAGCTGCTATTGGCGTATAGCTCGACGGCTTGAAGACCGCCGTATTGCCTGATATGAGGCAGGGGAATATCTTCCACGCGGGTATGGCTGTCGGAAAGTTCCAGGGCGTGATGAGGGCGAATGTCCCGATGGGCACCCGGACTGATTTGCAGTCCTTTGCGAATAGCTCTGATGGGACGGTCTCGCCGGATAGCCTGCGGCCTTCTCCGGCCATGTAATAGGCCATGTCAATGGCCTCCTGCACGTCACCGAGCCCTTCTGGCAGGATCTTGCCCATCTCGCGGGTAACGAGTCTTCCGAGCTCTCCCTTGTGCTTCAGCAGGAGCTCAGCCGCCCGGAATAGCAACTCTGCCCGTTTGGGCGCAGGCGTAAGCCGCCAGCCGTCAAAGGCAGCCCTGGCCGCGGCAACAGCCGCGTCGACATCCTCTTTGCCTGAGGCCGGCACCTCGCCGACAACATCGTCGCTGTCAGCCGGGTTCGTGCTCTGAAGGATCTTGCCGGATGCCGCTTTGACCCATTTGCCGTTTATGAGGTTCAGGTGTTTTTCTTTCAAAAGGCATCCTCCTGTGGCGATTCCGGGGGTGTGTTGAGTATATCAGAGTGGAAATCAGCGGGCAAGGCGTTCTATTCTGGCAACATCTGTGGAAAAACCTGTGGATAAGGCTGGTACGGACTGTGGAAATGTGACTTTGGTCACATAGAAAATAATCATGAAAACAAGGACTTCGGCTAAAGTCTTAAAGATCTCATCCGAGATATAAGCTATGAGACGGATTTTCCTGACAATCCTGTTCATGCTAATGATGGCCTCGGGCGCAAATGCATGCGTCGAGCGCGCCATTATCCGGGACATGGATTTTTTCACCACGAACTGGACGAACGGGAGGGTCAATATCATCCTCTGGGACTCGCCGGGCATGGTCAAGATAGTCGGGAAACTGCGGCCCGGAGCAATGGTAGAGGTGCTCGGCAGGAGCCAGGGCTTCCTGAAGGTGAAGGCCCCTGAAGGCGAGGGCGGCTACCTCGGCTGGATAAGCCAGAAGATGATAGAGCTGACCTTCATGCAGCCCAAGCCGGACGAGATGGAGGCGTGCAGGAGGTTTTGAGCTGACATGAATTCTAAAAATCAAAAGCCAACCGGAATTAATCCGGTTGGCTTTTTTATCTGGAGCGGGCGATGGGAATCGAACCCACGTCTAAAGCTTGGGAAGCTTTCATTCTACCATTGAACTACGCCCGCATGATCACGAGAGATAAAAATACATGATAAGGATGTTGTAGTCAAGCCCAATCCAGAGCAGTTCATCACACTTTCTTGAGCAAAAAAACAGATTTGATAAAATGATTCAAATTGACCGTAATAGTCCTGCCTCAAGTAACTCTTGACTCAGGGGGGCTATAAATGGTGTAATATTGTATTGTTTTTATATGTCCGCCGCTGAATTAACGCGAGCCGGAAAAAGAGGGAGTTTAAGGAAGAGTGAAATTCGATAGTTTAGATATGCACCCGGATATCCTGCAGGGGGTAAAGGACGCCGGGTTCGAGGAATGCACCCCCATACAGGAACAGTCCCTGCCAGAGTGCCTTGCAGGTAAGGACGTAATAGCCCAGTCCCAGACAGGCACGGGAAAGACAGCGGTCTTCCTCCTCACCGTCTTCAACAAGGTAATGGCCTCAGGGCCAGACCCGTCGGGCAAGCCAAAGGCCCTCGTGATGGTCCCCACCAGAGAGCTCTGCACTCAGATAATAGACGACGCCGCAAAGCTCGGCAAGCACCTGCCGATCCGTTCGGTCGCGGTCTACGGCGGCGTGGAATACGGCGCCCAGACAGGCGCGCTCAAGACCGGCGTCGACCTTGTCGTGGCAACTCCGGGCCGCATGATAGACCTGTACAAGTCCAAGAGCCTCTCTCTCGACGGCATAGAGATATTCATCATAGACGAGGCTGACCGCATGTTCGACATGGGCTTTGCCCCGGACATAATGTACATAGCGGGGAAGCTCCCAAAGAAGGCCCCGAGGCAGACCATGCTCTTCTCGGCCACCATAGATTCCAACGTAAGAAGGCTTGCGGCCCGCTACATGAAACCCGACCCGGTAATGATAGAGATAGAGCCGGAGCAGGTAACCGTAAACGCGATAGACCAGAAGATCATATACGTCTCGAACGAAGAGAAGGTGAAGGTCCTTCTCACGCTTTTAAAGAGGCAGGCACTCCAGCGCGCGATAATATTCACCAACATGAAGATAACCGCCGAGAGGCTCGGCAGGAGCCTTGACGCGAACGGCTTCAAGGCTAAGGTCTTGACGGGCGACGTTACCCAGGAGAAGAGGCAGAAGATAATAGACGGCATGAAGTCCGGCACGCTCAATATCCTGGTCGCGACCGACGTCGCCGCAAGGGGTCTCCACATAGAAGATGTCACTCACGTCATAAATTACGACCTGCCGGACGACGCGGCCAATTACGTGCACCGCATCGGCAGGACAGCCAGGGCAGGGAAGACCGGCCAGGCCTTCAGCCTCGCCTGCGAAGACCATGTCCTTAACCTGCCTGAGATAGAAAAGTACATTGAGCGCAAGCTCGAAGTCGAATGGATAGAGGAAGAGGAGCTTGTCAAAGAGGTCGTCGCCTCACAAGAGAGGGATAGGCCGAGGCGGACTGAAAGGGACAGGAAGCAGGGCGGGCAGAGGCACGACGGACCAAGGCAGAAGCGCCCTCCGTTCAAGAAGGAAAAGAGAGAAGGCCAGCCCCACGCTGAAAGGCGCGCGCACACCGGGAAAAAGCCGGCGCAGGCAGCTGGCAACGCCCCGGCAGGGGCCGAAGGCGCGGAAGGGGCCAAGGTGCAGGCCAATGTGGAAGGGGCCAAGGTGCAGGCCACTAAGGAACAAAGGAACAGGCCCGGACAGCATAGAAGGCCGAGGCAAGGAGATGAGAAGAGGCCTGGTCAGCCTGGCAAACACCGCAGGCCTGGAGGCGGGCCCAGGACCGAAAGGCACAATCCGAACGCGGCCCAGGCGTCAAAACCTGTCGAAAAGCAGCAGCCAATGCGCACAGAGCCTGAAGGAGTCCACAGGCCCATAATCCTCTCTGAGCCCAAGGAGAAAAAGGGCGGGCTCTTGAAGAGGCTCCTCAAGTTCATAAAGAAGCCCAAATAGGATTTGCATGGAAGGGGGCTTTTCCGGAAACGGGAAAGCCCTTTTGAATTATCCAGTATCAAAATAAAAAAGCCAGGCAGGTTCTGCCTGGCTTTTCTCATTTCCGGATTAATCAGTGAAGGTTCGGATTCGGTTCCGGGTAGAAGCCCTCGAAGTAATGGGGCCTTTGCTCCTCGAAGGTAAGGAGCAGCTCAAAGGCTATATGGCGGGTGCTGGCAAGCTCCATGGCCGCAAGCTGCATCGGCGCTTTCTTGAGTCCGGCATTGTCATCGACCCAGCCGATCGGGTTCTCCTTTATGAGCTTGTTGAACTCTTCGTTCAGCATCGGCCTGGCCGAGGTCGGCGGCGTGGTGTTGGATACCCTGTATACGATATCCTTCCTCGTTATGCGAACGCCCTGTCCCTCGTCGATAATGACATGCTTGTTCCACCACTGCTCGAAGCTCACCTTCTTGAGCTGTACGCCGGGGTTCCTGCCGAGCCTGGGCACGTACCTGTTCTTGTCCTTGTTCGTGGGCGCGAAGAGGGCTATCCCGCTCATCGGCAACGCGAGCTTCGCGTCGTACTCAGGGCAGTTGTCGTAAAATTCGATGTCGATGCCGATCTTCTTAAGAAGCGACCCTGTGCCGTCCGGGTCGTCGACTATCGCCCGTATGGCGACTGCCATCCTCTGTACCTCTCCATCAAAGCCCATGTCAAAGGCCTGCGTGGACTTCGCGATGAAATGAAGAAGGTCCTTAAGATAATTATCAAGTTCCTGCGGTGTTTTGGTCTGTTTTTTGTTTTCCATAGTCCGGATATTCTATATCATCGCGGCTTTGAATACAAATAATTTTGCGGGCCCCCTACCGATTATGTTAATAATAGCCCTTACTTGGGAGGAATATATGGAAAGACCGACGCTTAAGATCAAAATAAGGCTCCTCGATCCTGCCGCAAAAGCCCCGCACAAGTCCCATGCCGGGGACGCCGGATGGGACCTCTTCGCCTCAGAATACGCAGAGGTCAATCCCGGCGAGACCAGGATAATCAAGACAGGCATGGCCCTCGAAATACCGACCGGCTGGTACGGCCAGATAAAATCGAGGAGCGGACTCGGCGCAAAAGGCCTAATAGTCACAGCCGGCGTCATCGACTGCACCTACCGCGGCGAGGTCGGAGTGGTCGTCGTAAACGGCAACAAGCCCGGCGGCCAAGCCTTCGCCTTCCATCCCGGCGACAAGATAGCCCAGATGATCTTCCTCCCTGTCCCGGATGTCACCATCGAAATGACCGAAAACCTCAACGACAGCTCAAGAGGCTCCAATGGCTTCGGCAGCACGGGGCAGTGAATTCCTGGGGGAAACTTTCTGTAGAAAGTTTCCCCCAGACCCCCTTCAAAGACTTTTAGTTCCCGTCCTGCCCCCTGTAGTAATTGGGGGGCAGGACGGGAAGAACTGAAAGTTTTTTGGAGAGAGTTTGAGAGAACCTTTTTTACAAAAAAGGTTCTCTCAAGAAATCGCGCCCTTGCTACACGGACCGAAGCGCGTCGACTATCTTCATGCGTGATGCCTTGAGGGCCGGGAGCAGGCCGCCGGCGAGGCCCATTATGAGGGCGACCGAGATTGATTTAAGGGCTGTCCAGAAGGATAGCTCGAAGGAGAAGGCGAGCTCGGAGAAGGTCTGGAAGTTCAAGGTCGAGATGGTGAAGAACTGAAGGAACGAGGCCAGGACGAGTCCGGCTGTGCCGCCGATGAGTCCTGTTATGAGGGATTCCGCGAGGAACGCCGTGAGTATGCTCGACCTGTGGAAGCCGAGGGCCCGCAAAGTGCCTATTTCGGATATCCTGTTCGCTACCGCCGAATACATGGTTATCATCGCGCCTATTATCGCGCCGAGGGAGAAGATGACGGTGAGGCTCGTGCCCATTATGCGCAGGAAGGTGGACATTGCCTTTGACTGCTCCGCATAGAATTCCGTCTCCCTCTTTGCCTCCAGCGTAAGCCTCGGGTCAGACTCTACAGCTTTTTTTATATCCTCGAACATCAATGGGTCCGCCATCTTCAATATTACCGATGAATAGACCGGCCTTCTGAAGGCTTGCATAAGTGAGTCCGCGTCTCCCCATATTTCGGAAGAGAAGCCGGTCGCGCCCGCGTCGAATATGCCTACGACCCGCCACTGCCTTGTCGCGAAGGCGAGCGTCTCGCCACGCTTCGCGCCCTCGAACCTCCTGGCAATCGAAGAGCCCGCGATTATCTCGTAGGTGCCGGGCCTGGGCATCCGGCCCTCTGTAAGCCTTACCTGCTCTCGGAGCGCGGCTGACGCGGACGATATGCCCCGGATGACAACGTTCGATGGTTTATCCGTTCCGCGCTTTGTAAGGGAGATGAGGACGACTATTTCCTTTGCGGCGAGCCTTCCCCCTTGAGCCCCCGCAGCTATGCCGGGCATGGATTCTATTATCGATGCCTGCTCCCGCGTGACGCTGCTCTGCACTTCAGACGGCGCGCCCTTTCTCGTTACAACGGCGTTCTGCCGCGAGCCTGTCTCGACGAGTGTTTTTTCAAGCCCTTCGGCGAGCATGGTCGTTGCCGCGAAGACGAATACGACCAGCGCCATGCCTCCGGCGGTGAGCGCTGTCGTAAGCTTTCTGGTGACAAGGGATTTGATGCTGTATGAGATGGGGATGGCCATCAGGCGATCCTGCGGAGCGCCGCCGTTATGGGCGCGGCAGCGACCCTGTAAGACGGGATGACCGCCGAGACCGAGGCCACGATAACGGCCGCTGCAATGTCCATGTAGATAGTGGCCGGCTTTATGTTGAAGACCGGGAAGAACTGGCCGAGCTCGCTTCTAAAGAGCTGCGCTGCCGGAAAAGTGAGGGCAATGCCCAAAGCCGCGCCGAGAGAGGTTATTACCATGGCCTCTCCGAATATCAGGAAGGAAAGGTGCGCTCGATTGAAGCCGAGGGTCTTCAGCGCCGCGAACTCGGAGAGACGTTCGCGGACAGACATTGCCATTGTGTTGGCCGTGACAGCCATGATTATGACGATGACGACTATGGAGACGAGCTGGATCGCCGTCATGATCGCCTCTGTCATTGTAACAAAGCTCATGGCAAATGCCCGCTCGGTCTCGGTCAGTGTCTCGGCAAGCGAGTTCTTGAAGAGAGAATCGACGCGCTTCGATACCGCCCCGGCAAGCTCAGGACGCGCTATCTCGATGATATAGAATCCTACCTGGCCGGCGCGCTCAGGCATGGTCTCTCTCAGGCTCTCATTGAGGTAGTCCCAGTGAAAAAAGAAGATGCTCTCATCGACTGTCTCGTCCCGCCCCTTATAGATGCCCCTCAATACGAACTCCCAGTCGCCGGGGAATATGGTCCCCGTGAGGGTTACGAGGTCGCCTATTTCCCAGCCGAACCTTTCGGCGAGCTTCCTTCCGGCTATGGCGCCCCTCCTGTCCTTTATGTAGGCGTCTCTTTCTTCAGGCCTCAAGACAAGCTCGGTCACGATATCGAGGTGGCTTTGGGCCTCCATCGCGAAGTTGGCGAAGAAGTTCCGCTCTTCCTTGTAGAATGCGCCGAACCAGTTGCCGTACGAGACCTTCGTGGCGCCCTCGACCTGCCTTATCTTGTCGTAATAGGATAACGGCAGCTCGAAGGTGAGCGAGATGGCGTTCCTTGTGATGAGCCTGTTTGCGCGGGACGCCTCGACTCCGGCGTACCAGGCGTCGACGACCGTCGTCAGGATGCCGAAGGCGAGTATGGCTATTGTCATGCCGGCGATCGTTAGGCCGGTGCGGAGCCCGTGGCGAAAGGCGTTCTTCAGGAGCATCTTAATGAGGAGCGGCATTCAAGACTCCCTTTTCAAGATGCCTTATGACGTGCGCCTTTTCAGCTGCCCTGGGGTCGTGCGTGACCATTATGACGACCTTGCCGAACTCCTCGTTTACTCGCCTCATCAGGTTCAGCACCTCTTCCGCTGACGCCCTGTCGAGGTCGCCCGTCGGCTCGTCCGCGACGAGTATGGAAGGGTCTGTCACCATTGCCCTGGCTATCGCCACGCGCTGCTGCTCTCCGCCGGAGAGCTGGCCGGGGTAGTGGTCGACTCTTTCCGAGAGGCCCACGAGCCCAAGCAGAAGGCTTGCGCGCTCCTTGCGCTCTTTTCGTGACATCTCTTTGAGCACAAGGGGCAGCTCGACGTTCTCAAGGGCGGTGAGCACCGGTATCAGATTGTAGAACTGGAATATGAAGCCGACATGGTCGGAGCGCCACGCGGTAAGACTTGCCTCGCCAAGCGTTGTTATATCGACCCCTTCGATATCTATGCTGCCTTCATCGGCCCTGTCGATCCCTGCTATGAGGTTCAGTAAAGTGCTCTTGCCTGACCCGGAAGGCCCCATCAGCGCAAGGAACTCGCCCTCTGCTATGTCCAGGTTTATATTCTTGAGGACAGGAAGGGCGCGCTCGCCGCGCATATAGGACTTGCTCAAGCCCCGTATTCCGATGAAAGGGGCGCTCATCACTCCTCCTGTACCTTTATCTTCGAGCCGTCGTCGAGCCCCTCTGGAGGAGCTATTATGACGCGGGAGCCCGGTTCAACTCCCTTGACCTCCATTGCGTCGCCTATCTGAACGCCCGTTGAGACCTGGACCTTTTTTGCCCTGTTGTCCTCGACAGTAAATATGAATTTGCGGCCGGTGTCCTCTGTAACGGCAGAGATGGGCACTGTTGTCCTGGGTTCTTCCTCATCCGGCGCTATGGCCCGGGAGAGGAACGATACCTTTGCGCTCATCTCCGGCAGTATCCTCCTGTCTTTATCCGAAAACCTTATTTTGACCATCACGGAGGCCTTGGTCCTGTCGGCGGTGGGCACTATCATGTGGATAAAGCCGTCGGATCTTTCCAGCGGCAGCGCGTCGAGCTGTATTTCGCAGGGCATGCCCTTGAAGACCCTGCTTATGTTCGCTTCTGATACGTCGGCCTCTACCTGGAGGGTGTCCATGTCGGCTATGGTGACGACAGCGGCCTTTGCCCCGGCTGACGCGCCGAGCGGCGTCACTATGTCGCCGATGTCGGCGTTCTTCGTGAGCACGACCCCGGTGAACGGGGCCCTGATCTCCGAATATCCGAGCGAGGCCCTTGCGCCGCGGAGCGCCGCCCGGGCCGAGTTGACCTGTGCCTGGGCGGCCGCGAACGCCGCAGAGGCCTTCTTGAAGCGCGCCTCAGCCATGTCAAAGACGCTTCTTGAGACAAAGCCTCCCTCCAGAAGCCCTCTCTTGCGTTCGAAATCCTGCATTGAGTCCTCGTACTCTGCGCGCGCTGCATCGAGGTTATCACCGGCTGCCTTGAGGCCCGCGGATGCCTGGTCGAGCGTTGCCTCAAGGTCGGCGTTCTCAAGTCTTGCCACCACCTGCCCCTTTTCGACCAGGCTGCCTTCCTCGACGCCGAGCCAGACGAGCCTGCCGGTTATCTTCGAGGCGAGCGCGGCCCTGCGCTCGGCCACGACATAGCCGCTCGCGTTGAGGACCGTAAGCCCCTGGGAAGGGTAGGTAAGCGCGGCCTCTCCGACCCTGACCTCCGGCGCTGTGAGCGCGCCTCTTGCCAGGAAAACTGCAAGGGCGAGCAGGGCTGCCGCAGCCGCCCATAATTGAAATCTTCTGGAGCGTCTTCGGAAGCCCCTCCGGCCAGCAGGCTTCTCTATCTTCAGTCTTGATATGTCTTCTGCCATTTCTTTCCGAGTATATCTGATTTTTTCTGCAGGCTGCTCAAAAATTCCGTCTGCTTTGTTGTCATCGTCGCTCGTCACTGCGACGTACAAAAAGAGTACGCCTCATTCCTCGCTCCTCGACGCCTCGCATATGGAATTTTTGAGCAGCCTGCAATATTGGAGTTTCAGGCAAATATGCAAAACACCAAAAGGCCGTTCGCTGATTCTTCGATATGTTGCTGAATATGATATAATATCAATCGATCAACTTTGGAGAGCCGCCTATGCCGCAGGAATTCCTTAATCTTTACGAGCACTTCATCTCGCCGTCCCCGGACCACATCTCTATTGTAGACAGGGGTTACAAGTACCTTGTCGTAAGCGAAGCCTACCTCAAAGCCCACGGCAGAAAAAAGGACGAAATAGTAGGACACTCTGTCCCTGAGCTTTTTGGAGAAGAGGTCTTCAGGGGCTTTGTAAAAGGCTACCTCGACCGCTGCTTTGCCGGGGAGGTCGTCAACTACAGGGCGTGGTTCGACTTCAAGGTGACTGGCCGCATGTTCATGAACGTGACCTATTACCCCTACCTCGACAGCAGCGGCGCCATAAATGGCGCTGTCGTCATTTCAAGGGACATCACAGATTACAAGATCTCCGAAGAGATGCTGCGGGAGTCGGAAGAGAAATACAGGCATCTCTTTGAAAACCTCAATGACGCCGCCCTGCTCGCGGACGTAGAGACCGGACTCCTGGTTGAGACGAACAGGCAGGGCGAGACGCTTTTGGGCAGGCCAAGACATGAGATAATCGGCATGCACCAGAGCCGGATCCATCCGCCTGAGCTGGCCCAGGAATACAGAGAGAAGTTCGCCGCGCACACAGCCAAAGGCAGGGCAGCGGATTATGACGGGCTGGTCGTTAAAAAGGACGGGACCATAGTCGATGTCCACATAAGCGCCGCCCCGCTTACGATCGGCGGCATGCGGCTCATCCTCGGCATATTCAGGGACATAACCGAAAGGAAGAGGTACGAGGCGGCGCTGCTTGAAAGCAAGCGTTTTACCGAGAGCCTCATAAGGTCCATGCACGACGGCTTCAGCATATTCGACGGCGGGCGCAGGTTCGTGGACGCTAACCCGGCGTTCTTCAGGATGACAGGATTTGCGCGCGAGGAGCTTCAGCGGCGCCTTCCGCCCATGCCCTACTGGCCGGAAGATGCAGGCCGGATAGAAGATATATTCGATGAGATCGGCTCCGGGGCGATCGGCGACCGCGAGTTCATGTTCAGGAAAAAGGACGGCGCGGAGTTCCCTGTCATCGTCAGCCCGTTCGTCTTGAGGGGCGCCGACGGCAAGGTCATAAATTATTGCGCCACGGTCAAGGACATAACCTACAGGAAGGATATCGAGCGGGAGCAACTGAGGTCCCAGAAGCTCGAATCACTTGGCCTGCTGGCCGGGGGAATAGCCCATAACTTCAATAACCTGCTCACGGGAATAATGGGCAATATCTCGCTTGCGCTCCTCTTCGGGCCTGACGAGAAGACCGCCAAGCGCCTCGTGGAGGCTGAGAAGGCCTGTAATCACGCCAGAGACCTGATAAAGCAGTTCATCACCTTCTCGAAGGGCGGCGCACCGGTAAAGAACCCGGTCATACTTGAGAGCGTTGCGCCGGAGTGGTGCTCGTTCGTGACATCGGGATCGAGGTCCAGATGCGATTTCCGGATAGACCAGGACATCCTTCCGATAGACGCGGACGAGGGGCTCATCTCACAGGCCATACAGAACATCGTCGTTAACGCAGACCAGGCCATGATAGACGGCGGGGTCATAAGAGTGAGCGTCTTCAATACATCCGTCGATTCCCAGGGCCGGCCCCTTGACGGCCCTCACGTGTGCGTACGGATCGAGGACAGCGGGATAGGGATGAGCGAGGCCGAGCTTGAGAGGATCTTCGACCCCTATTACACGACCAAAAAAGACTCATCCGGGCTGGGGCTGGCCTCTGCCTATTCCATAATCAGGGGCCACGGAGGCCTCATTGAAGTGAAGTCAAGGCCGGGACAGGGGTCTGCCTTCTCCGTATACCTGCCTGCCTATAAGGCCTTTGAGGAAGAGCGATCCAGGAAACGCCCTTGTCCGGGAACGAGAAGGGTGCTGGTCATGGACGACGAGGAGATGATAAGGGAGGCTGCGGGGGAGATAATAAGCCATCTCGGATACGAGGTGGAGGCGGTAGAGGACGGGGAAAAGGCCATAGAGGCGTTCAGGGCCTCCATAAAAGCCGGAAAGCCCTTTGACCTCGTGATAATGGACCTGACCATCCCGGCAGGCATGGGCGGCAAGGAGGCTGTCCGCCATATACTCGAAATAGACCCTGCGGCGAAAGTTGCCGTCTCAAGCGGCTACTCGAACGACCCGGCCATGTCGGAGTTCAGAAAATTCGGCTTCTCGGGCGTCATAGCAAAGCCTTACAGGGCAGGGGACATAATAGCCCTCGTCGAAAAGCTACTTGGCTGATTACGGCCGCTCGGCCTTTACAGGTATGTGACGGAGCGACCTCATGATGCGGCCCCCCTCGTCAGAGCCGATAAAATCCATGAACCCTCTTACCTCGCCGGTGGGCTCGCCCCTGGTCACCACATTGAAATCCTGGTAGAAGGTGTACTCTTTTTCGAGAGTCGACTCTTCAGGCAGCACGCCGTCTATCTTCAATATCTTCACATCGCCTGACTCATAGCCGTAAATCTGCTGGCCGATTGCGCCTGCGTTCCGGATGACCAGCTTGTTAGTGTGCTCCACCGGGTTCACCTTGCCATCGGGAAGGAGCTGGTCGATCTCTCCATACATGGCGACCTGCTTGCCCATCGTGTGCTTCACGCAAGGCGCGAGCATGACGTTCGCTATCTTGAGGTCCGGCCCGCCGACCTCTTTCCAGTTCTTTATCTTTCCCGAGAATATGCCCTTGAGCTGGGCGTATGTGATGCCGTCCACGGGGTTGCCCTTGTTCACTATAAGGACGATAGGCGACCTGGCTGCGACCCTGTTCACCGCGCCCTTGGGCAGGTTCCCGTAAAGGCCGTTTTGGGTGCTTACGCCGATCTGGGCCTCTCCGTCGGCTGCCTTGTAGACCCCGAGCGTGCAGCTGAACGAAGAGACCTCGGCGCTGAAGTCTTTATGTTTCTCCGAATACGCCTTTGCGAGTTCGGCTATAAGCGGGAC
>MGPL01000135.1:4541-5006 GCA_001797415.1 Deltaproteobacteria bacterium GWA2_55_10 | reverse complement strand
AATATTGCCTTGAGAATAGGTGTTTCTATATTCACGACCAGAATCTGCCTGCTTTACTGAAAAGAACACGTGGGGTCGTGGTGATCAATAGCACTGTGGGGCTGTCCGCGATTCACCATGGAGCCCCGGTCAAGGTCTGCGGCATAGCAATATACGATATCAAGGGGTTGACTTATCAGGGTTCACTCGACAGATTCTGGAACGAAAGCAGCTCGTTTGCCTCGAATCACGGCCTATACGTGAGATTTAGAAGTTTTATCATCAGGCGGACTCAGCTAAATGGGAGCTTTTACAAGCGCTTGCATCTGAATAAAATGCATTCGGGCATACGCTGGAAGGAAACGAATTACCCGGAGCCTGAAAATGTTGACAGGAAAGATCCTGTTAACATCCCAGAGATATGCGAGCGGAATTTGAAAAACAAGGAGCTTGCATTCAGATTGATTCAGAAATAAAGCAGGGAGA
>MGPL01000135.1:2030-4525 GCA_001797415.1 Deltaproteobacteria bacterium GWA2_55_10 | reverse complement strand
ACTGCTGTGCTTATCGTAGTCTACCAGCATCTCTCCATAGCCGTCAAAGTATTGAATGTAAAGAGCCCAACCATTTTTGAGCTTATACATATATTCCAGAATAGTTGTGCCTAACTCCAACTTTCGCCCTCGAGAGTGGGTCAGAAAAAAATTATGATTATTGCCATAAAGCTTTAATTGCACTTCTCCATAGCCTGCAAAATCCGTAATATCCTTATTCCTTCTGTTCTCATTCAGTTTATACCAGCTCTTAAGATAAATACCTACCGTATGAAAGCCCAACTGGTTATCTGGCAATTCTATCAATAATCTCGGCTGGACGTATATTTTATTCCAGCTTCTTGAGTCGGCTTTGGCTTTTCCATTCGATTCATGCTCAATTCCAATTCTCAGATTTAACAGATTCTCCTTGTAGAGGGTTAAGAACAGTTCTGGATTATGAAAATAATCTTCAAATGGTGCCGAATCCGCCATTACCTCCCACAAAGCTCTAAATGTATAAGCACCCCCCAATTCAATTGGTATCTTAAAGGGAGTGCCATGTATGATTGGCTTGTTTATATTTATTTGAAATTTGATGAAGCCGAATTTATCGACTTCATTATCTCTATATTGGAGAATGCCATATGATGGTTTGTAGATATCGACTTCAGATAAAGAATCGGCCCCGGTTAGGTTCGAATTTAATATGCCTTCTGAAGCAAATTCCTGACTAAATCCATTGCCGAGAGGCATTAATATAAAAAAGAGGACGCCAATTATCGTTTTTTTCATGTAAGGGTATGCTCTCATGCTCAAAAATGGTTCGGAAAAGTCCAGGTGAACCAATCTTAAACGGCAGAACCATACCGGATGCTGATTTGCGGCTTTTTAAAATCTCGGCGAGTAAATTTCCCGATGGTGGAACGATAAGCTCTGGAAGGGTAAATCGAAGCACTAATATTATAGCACAAACGAATAATATTGCTTGTTCTGCAGAATTTAGTATCGCTTTTTAGGGGTGGTGTCATGAAAAAGGGTCAAATTTCAGTGTCGAAATAACCTTTTCGAATTATGAAGTGAATTGCGTATTCCGGTGATTGTTTCCACTCATTCCGGAGTGGTGTTTCCACCTGTTCCGGTCTAGCGTTTCCACCGGGCCGGAGCGAAGCGACGCTTTCCTGACCTGTTTTTACCCCTTGTCGGTTTTGGAGTCAAGGGAGTTCTTTTTCTTCCTCATGGATTCTCCTTTCAGATTGATCTTGTAAGCGTTATGGACCAGGCGGTCGAGGATGGCATCGGCCAAGGTTGGATTGCCTATGGTCTCATGCCAGTGGTCCACGGGGAGTTGGCCGGCCACGATGGTGGAGTGCACGCCATGACGGTCTTCAAGTATCTTAAGGAAGTCCTTTCTTTCAGGTTCGGTAAGGACAGACAGCCCCCAGTCATCGATGACGAGCAGATGGACGCGGGATATAGCATTCATGAGCCTGGCGTAACGCCCGTCTCCACGGGCAACGGAGAGTTCCTGAAAAAGACGAGGCGCCCTGTAGTATGCGACTGCATAGCCTTCGAGACAGGCCCTGTGGGCGAGCGCGCAGGAGATGAAGCTCTTGCCGGCGCCGGTCGGGCCGGTAATGATGACATTGTGGCGGTCTTTAATCCATCGGCATGTTGCCAAGGACCTCATGACCGATCTGTCCAGCCCCCTGGAGTGCCTGTAGTCTATGTCCTCCATGCACGCCTGCTGGCGTAATTTGGCCTTTCTGAGCCTGGCCTGCAGGCGGCGGTTGCCTCGTTCGGTGACCTTGCGGTCCACAAGCAGCCCAAGCCTCTCTTCAAAGCCCAAGTCATCGTAGCCGGCAGAAGAGGTCTGCTCCTCCAGGGCCCTGAGCATGCCGGTAAGCTTAAGCTCCCTGAGCTTGTCCATAGTCTGAGTATTCAGCATCGATTTTGTCTCCTTTGTAGGTTATCAGTGATAGTATCCGCGCCCGCGGATGTTCTCATGCACGATAGGCTGTCTGTCCGGGCTGGCCTCCGGCAGGGGCTGGCGGTCGAGCTCCTTTTCCAGGATGCTCTTCACGCTCCTGTAGTTGTAGCTCCCTATGGCCACCGCCCTTGTGCAGGCCGCCTCCAGCCGCTCCCTTGAGTGCGCCTTCTCCAGCCTCAGTATCCCAAGGCAGCTCCTGAAACCCTGCTCAGGGTGCCTCCTGGTGCCCATTATGGTCTCCACCATCTTCGAGCACGACCCACCTACGGTCGCGGCCCAGCGTATCAGCCTTGACGGATTCCATTCCAGGTGGCGCTGGTGGCTCTTCGGCATGTGATCCTTGCAGGTGGTGTGCCTGCCTCTATGTTCGCTCTTCCTGTGGCTGGCAACGCGCTTGCCGCGGCAGATGACTTCCACCGTAGATGGTATGTCTGATCTCCACTTCCTCGCGGACAAGCTGATAAGGAACGCTGTAGTAGTGCCCATCCAGCTCCACGTGATAATCTATGTTCACGCGGGCCCTCTT
>MGPL01000135.1:0-2007 GCA_001797415.1 Deltaproteobacteria bacterium GWA2_55_10 | reverse complement strand
TTGAGCTCGGAGAGGCTGAAGAAGGTCCGGTTCCTAAGGGCCGCCAGTATCCAGCGCTCCACCATCTGCACCCCGGCCTCCACCTTGGACTTGTCACGGGGCTTCCTTACGCGCGCCGGGATGACGGCCGCCCCGTAATGAGTCGCAAGCTCCTGGTACGTAGGGTTAAGGTCGGGTTCATAGCGGCAGGCCCTCGTAACACCGCTTTTGAGATTGTCGGGGACCACTACCTCGGCTACGCCATTGAAGTGCTCGAACGCATTTATGTGAGAGGATATCCAGCTCCTCAGGCTCTGATCCCATGTGGCTTCGGCATAGGTATAATTGCTAGCCCCGAGAACCGCGACGAAGACCTGCGCCTGCTTCACTTCCCCGGTGCTCCCGTCGATTACAGGAACGGTCTGGCCTGCGTAGTCCACAAACACTTTCTCGCCAGCCTTATGCTCCTGGCGCATGGTTACGTCGAGCTTTTCTTTCCATCGGTTGTAGTACTCGAAGAACTGAGTCGGCTGATACCCCTCTGGATGAACGTCCTTGTACTCCTCCCATAAGAGTTGCAGCGTCACGCTCTTCTTCCTCATCTCCTGGTGCACCCAGCCCCAGTCCGGCAAGGGGCGAACGGACCTGGATCGCAGATGCCGTTTACCCTTGAGCAGGCGCTTTAACTCCGAATCGTCAATACCTTCTATCTGCTGATAACTCAGTCCGGCACCTCTGGCGCGGGCGATATGTCTGTTCACGACAGTATGCGAGACGCCGCAGCTCCTGGCCACCTCACGGTTGCCGAGGCCGCAGCACATTGAAAGCCTCAGAATCTCACGGATCTTGCGCATGCTCAGCTCCTTGTTCCTCCTGGACATAAAACCTCCCCGCATCATTGATGTGCTGACGGGAGATTTTATAGAAAATCAGGGAAGTACAGGAAAAAGAGTCGCTAAGCACCGGCGGGGGTGGAAACACTTAGGCCGGAACGGTTGGAAACACCTCCGGAATGGGTGGAAACACTTAGACCGAAATGACTGGAAACGCTAGGCCGGAATACGCAATTTTATAACGACAGGGTATTTCTTGCCCCATGCGTCTCCAAGCTCCTTGAGCTTCTGTTCGGCCAAGGCCTTTGTGGAGGCTCTGTAAACCTCTTTAAGCTCGCGCATGAAGGCCTTCTGGTCCTTTGACGCCACATACCTGAGTGAGTTTCTTATCTGATGCACCACGCAGAGCTGGACGTCCGTGGCCGGGAAGATGGTCGTTATGGCTTCCGGGAAGCCCTTCAGGTTGTCTATCGAGGCTATCAGGATGTCCTTGACCCCGCGGTTCGAGAGGTCGGTCAAGACCTGTAGCCAGAAGTTCGCGCCCTCGGCCTCGGAGACGTATATGCCGAGCGCCTCCTTAAGCCCCTTCTGATTTACGCCAAGTATGGTGTAAATGGCCTTGGGGACGACCCTGCCTTCTTCCTTGACCTTATAGTGCATGGCGTCCATCTAGACCAGGGGATAGACGGCGTCAAGGGGCCTGCTCCTCCATTCCTCGACGACGGGTATGATTTTATCGGTTACGCTTGAGATCGTGGCCGGGGAGACCTCTATTCCGTACATCTCCTCGATGTGTCCGGATATTGTAATGGGGGTCTACTCAAGGCCTCTTCAGCGTGGAGTATAAGGACAACTCTGCTCATAAGATCTTTTAACCACGTTACAATTTAAGCGAACTGATACGGTCGATTGTTCTTTCTCGAATGATCCACTCTGGCCTTCATCGCACTCCTTGATTTCAAATAGAGCTTTGCTGAAGCAATGGGAGCATCTAAGTACTTCTTTCAAAGTAATCGAGCTCCAAGTAGTTTTCCCGCAATAATAGCAATAATATAGCCGCAAAATTGCCTCCCAAAATGGAGGGCACTGATAATGCGTGTCGGGCTGTGTTGTGCCACAAAGCTTTATTTGCTGAGGTTCGGGAAGATGATTGAAAAGAGTTCCCGGCCGGCCGAGGGCAACAATTGTTTGAATA
>MGPL01000134.1 GCA_001797415.1 Deltaproteobacteria bacterium GWA2_55_10 | reverse complement strand
GAGGGCGAAAAGCGGGAGACGCGCTTCAAGCCGGAGTCTATGACCGTGTTGACTCCTTCTATCGTTATGCTCGTCTCCGCGATGGAAGTCGCAAGCACGACCTTTCTCCTGCCAGGGGCAGGGGGCCTTATTGCCTGGTCCTGCGCCTCTTTTTTAAGCTCGCCGTAAAGCGGGACAAGGTCGATTGAATCCGGCAGGCCCCTTTCCCGAAGCTCTGCCTCTACCCGTTTTATCTCTCCTGCTCCGGGCAGGAATACGAGGACGCTGCCCGTATCATCCTTGAGAGCGTTATACGCGGCCGCAGCTGTCTTCGAGATGACATCCCGCATTGGGTTAGCAGCAATCGGGCCCGGCCTTGAAGGTGATTGGTAGCGCACCTCGACCGGATATGCCCTGCCAAAGCTCTTTATTACAGGCGCGTCTCCGAGGAGTGCGGCGACCTCCTTTCCATCGAGGGTCGCTGACATGACGAGCAGGCGCAAGTCCTCTCTGAATACAGACTGCGATTCAAGGGAAAGGGCAAGGCCGAGGTCAGCGTGGATGCTCCGTTCATGGAATTCGTCGAATATGACGAGACCTATGCCGTTCAGGGCCGGGTCGCTCTGCAGGAACCTCGTGAGTATTCCTTCTGTGACGACTTCTATCCTTGTTTTTGGGCCTATTGAGCTGTCGAGCCTTGTGCGGTAGCCGACCCTTTCCCCGGCCTTTTCGCCCAGAAGGTCAGCCATCCTCGCGGCCGCCGCCCTTGCAGCGAGCCTCCTCGGTTCGAGCATGATAATGCGAGAGCCTTCGAGCCATTCTTCTCCAAGAAGGGCAAGGGGCGCTATCGTAGTCTTGCCCGCGCCGGGCGGGGCTTCGAGCACGGCGTTCCTGCCTCTATCCAGGGCAATAAGAAGCTCGGGTATGGCCTCCTTGACAGGGAGGTCCGCTGTCTTTATCAGTTCTGCAATTTTTTCTTCCACAGGAATTTTTAACATAAAAGGGACGCGGCCAGAACCGATTTCTCCGTTTAAAACGATTCGGTCTTGACAACAAGAGCGTGGCAGAGCTAACGTATTGCGCATGGCTCCAGGGGTTAAAGACAATAAGGTATGGACGGCCCTGTTCGCGCTCGCCCTACTTTTCGGAGCGGTCAGGCTTGCGGCGGCGCTGGGCGACCTCTATATAGACGAGGTATGGTCCCTTTATTTTGCCAGGTCGCCCTGGTCGGAAATCTTTCTCATCCGCCACGACAACAACCACCTGCTCAATACCCTGTATATGCGCGCACTCGGCGACAGCGTGTTTTTCCTCAACGGCGCGCCGGTATTCCTGAGCTACAGGCTCCTTTCAATAATATCCGGCACGCTCTCGCTTGTAGTCCTCGGTTACATAGGCCTACAGAGGGGCAGGCTCGAAGCCTTTACCCTCGTCACCCTTGCCGGTCTATCGTATCCGCTCGTGCTCTACTCATCCGAGGCAAGGGGATACGCGCCAGCGGTTTTTTTCGCGCTGCTTGCCTTTGTACTTGCCGGGCGATGGCTCAAGGAAAGGTCCTGGCCGATACTGATACTCTTCTGGATATCAACTTTGCTCGGGATGCTCTCCCATTTCAGCTTTGTCTACGCCTTTGCAGGCATTGCCGCGTGGTCTTTCTTTCAGGGATTGGGGCAAAAGGATATTAAAGGCGCCCTTCTGATCAACTCGGTGCCGCTTCTCGTTGTAGCCCTGCTCTATCTCTTCTTTATCCGCGGCCTCAACATAGGCGGCGGAGAGGAGACGAAGATATGGCAGACAGCGCTCGATGCGGCTGCTTCTGTATCGGGCATACCCGGCAGCGGCTATATTTCATTGGCACTGGGCGCGTTGTTTACAATCGTATTCGTTTCAGCCGGGATAGCGTCTCTCAGAAAATCCGGCCAGGACCAATGGATCTTCTTGCTTACGGCTATCCTGATAGCCCCGGTTGCCGTAATGTTGCTCACCACGCCCGAGTTCTCTCACTTCCGGTATTTTCTCGTCAGTTTCCCGTTTTTCTACATCCTCATAGCAGCCGCGCTTTCGCGCGCCTTCAGGGCCTCTTCCATAGGGAAGGCTTTTTATGCGGGTTTCATGCTCTTCTTCGCCGTATCGAACCTTTATATGACGGGAAAGCTCATTCAGGGCGGACGGGGAGATTACTTCAAGGCGGTGCAGTTCATCTCTGAAAATACGCCTGGGCAGACTGCCGTGGTCGGCAGCGACCACGCGTTCAGGAACAGGATGATGCTCCTCTATTACTCGAAGTTCCTGCCAGAGGGCAAAGGCATTGCCTATGCCCCCTCAGGCCAATGGCCTGCAAACGGGCCTGACTGGATAGTCCGGCACAACATTGACCCGGCAGCAGCGCCCAAACAGTCCATTAAGGACGAAGGCGTCGAATATGCCCTTGCGGCAAGCTATCCCTATTCCGGTTCCTCGGGCTGGGCATGGCACCTTTACCAGAGGGCGGGGAAAATATATTGATGAAGGATTTACGAAATGACGAGCCCGAATAAGCAATTCGGGAATATTTCGGCAAATGCCGCATTGATTTTGATTCCCGTAATTACAGGGCTTGTGGCGGCCTATGTTGGCTGGCTCAAATGGCCTGACGTGCTGGTCGATTTCGGCCGGGAATTATATGTACCATGGGTCCTCTCAAAGGGGCATGTTCTCTATGTTGACGTAGAGTACTGGAACGGCCCCCTGTCGCCGTATATAAACGCGCTCCTCTTCAAGCTCTTCGGTCCTTCCATCCTGACGATCGAGCTCTTTAACATCCTATTGATCTGCGCCGCAGGGGTATTTGTATACAGGTTTTACA
Source organism: Deltaproteobacteria bacterium GWA2_55_10 (assembly GCA_001797415.1). GTDB lineage: Bacteria > Desulfobacterota > GWC2-55-46 > GWC2-55-46 > GWC2-55-46 > UBA5799. Next base: position 11,207 of record MGPL01000134.1, on the reverse strand, counting down.
ACAGAGGCTCTCGGCCCTCGCAAGCCCCTCTCATAACGGCATCATTCCTTGTCCTCTTCGCTTTCGCGCAGTTCCTCTGGATGGGCAATTATAATTTTGTGACCCCTTATTCACACGAGTTGACTCATGGCATACTCATCGGCTTCGGAGCGATCTGGCTTTTATCAGCCTATTCAAGGCACAGACGGGTTTGGCTCATGGGGCTTACCGGACTATTTACAGGGCTGGCGCTGCTGACAAAGGTAGAGGTGGCGGTCTCGGTCATTGCTGCCGTCCTTTTATCGATTTCGCTCCTCGTGTGGCATGAAAGACCGAAGCCAGGCCGCCTGGCCCTTATCTCTTCATCATTTATAACAGGCCTGCTCCTGCCGATACTCCTGTTCGCGGCATACTTCGCATTTCATCTCTCTTCGTTTTCAGCGGCACTGGAGAAGATGTTCAGCTCATGGCTCATGATGGCTGGAACCGGCGTTTCCGGGGGTATCTTTTATAAAAAGGTAATGGGCTTTGACAACCTTTATCTGAATCTCAAGCTCATGGGCCTGTCCGCCGCCTTTTATCTTGTGCTGGCGGCCCCTCTTGTTGCGAATCATCTTGTAAGGGATTCAAGGGTAGCGCGCCAATACGGCGCGTATATCTCGTTCGCTCTCAGCGCGCTCGCGCTATGGCCGTTGAGGAACTCGATTCCCTGGTTTGAGGCCTTCAGGGCGCTGCCGCTGTTCATGTTCACGGCCGCGCTTGTGCTGTTCGTTAAGACCGTCAGGGGCAGGGCGCCGGATCTGCACAGGCATATATCGTTCTTCGCCATGGCCGTTTTCGCATTCATGCTCCTGTTGAAGATGGTCCTTAATACCCACATCTATCATTACGGGTTTGCGCTTGCAATGCCCGGGGCCTTGCTCCTCTTTTACGGGCTTCTTTCATGGGCGCCTTCGGTAATGAAAAAGATATCCGGGAGCGCAGGCGTCTTTTACGGCTCTGTGATGGCCGTCTTTACAGTGATGCTCCTCTGGCATTCGGGCCTGTCATTTGAACTGTATTCTCTTAAAAAAACTGGATGTTGGCAGATGGCCTGACCGGATAACAGGCTATGCCACCGGGGTAACGCCGGAGCCGACGGGGGTTAAATTCACGCTGGACGCGATCGAGGAGCTGATAGGGCCGGAGGACACCTTTGTCGCGCTGCCTCAAGGGGTCATGCTCAATTATCTGAGCAAACGGGAGAACCCTTCAGGCTTTTTGAACTTCCTGCCCTCGGAGGTTGAGATGTTCGGCGAGGAAAAGATGCTTCAGAGGCTCAAGTCATCTTCCCCGCGGTTCATCCTCCTGGTGCATACGGACAGCTCGGATGACGGCTTCAGGTTTTTCGGCCAGGACTATGGGTTCGGGATCTATTCATGGATACAATCCGAGTACACGCCAGTTCGCAAGATAGGGGCCATGCCTTTCAGGGAGCCTGAAAAGTTCGGGATATTGATACTCAAGAGGAACGAACCAGCAGGTCTTTCCGCTCATAATCCTTGACACGAAATTCATCAACTGGGATAATTGTCAGGTTTTCCGTCTCGTAGGTCTAACCTGCTGATTATCAATATATTTCCGAATATCAGGACTATATCGAATGATACAGATGTTCCATGTCTCAAAGAGCTACGAAGGCGGCGTGCCTGCCCTTGCTGACATAACCCTCAAGATAGGCAAGGGCGAGTTCCTGTTCATTACCGGGCCGAGCGGAGCCGGCAAGTCGACCCTGCTGAAAATCATGTTCGGCTCAGAGCCGCCCACCCAGGGTCAGCTCATCCTCGACGGCAGAAACTACATCAAGATACCCCAGCCAGAGCTTCCGGCGCTGCGTCGGCGCATAGGTTTTGTCTTTCAGGACTTCAAGCTGCTCCCGAACAAGAGCGTATTCGATAATGTCGCCTTGTCCCTCAAGGTCATGGGGATACCGCCTTCTGACGTCAAGAGGCGCGTGGCCAGGATGCTCACCTACGTGAAGCTCCAGCACCGCGCGAACTTCAAGCCCCTTCAGCTATCCGGAGGAGAGCAGCAGAGGGTCGCAATAGCGAGGGCGATGGTAAAAGACCCGGCCATAATACTGGCCGACGAGCCTACGGGAAACCTCGACCCTGAACTATCGGTGCAGATAATCGAGCTCTTCAAAGAGGTCAACAGCCGCGGCACTACGGTCGTCATTGCGACGCACGACAAGGCGCTCATAGAGAAGTACGCCAGGCGCACCATTGCCCTCGAAGGAGGGAGGCTCGTCAATGCGTAAATCAGGCTCGGCGGATTTTGTCTACATCATCTCGGATGCCCTGAGCTCTTTGAAGGAGAGCAAGGGCACGACGGCGCTCACTTCGCTTACGCTCGGCTTTTCGCTCGCGATATTCTCCCTTTTTGTCTTCGTCATCTCGAACCTCAACGGAGTAATGGAGGGCTGGGGGGAGAAGACACAGATAGTCGTCTATGTGAAGGACAATGTCTCCTCGGCGGAGGCCATGAAGGACAGCATCATGAAGGTGGCCGGGGTAAGGGGCGCGGAGTTCGTTTCAAAGGAGAAGGCCCTATCCGAGCTCAAGGGCGCGCTCAAGGGATACGAGGGGATACTCGAAGGAGTTGACGCGAACCCTCTGCCAGCCTCTTTCGAGATAAAGGTCCTCGAAGAGAATAACTCGCCCGAGGGCATAGCTAAGGTAGTCGGGGAGCTCAAAGCCCGCGACTGGGCCGAAGATGTGCAGTACAGCAGGGAATGGGTCGAAAAGCTCGCATCGTTCATAAAGTTCATGAAGATCGCCGCCATCGGCGTGGGCGTATTCCTCGGGGCCGCGACTCTCTTCATAATGTCGAACACGATAAGGCTTGCCGTCTACGCGCGCAGGTCCGAAATTGAGATAATGAAACTCGTGGGCGCGTCCGATATGTATGTAAGGGCGCCGTTCGTAATAGAGGGCGCTGTCCAGGGCCTGTTCGGGGGGATCCTCGCTTTTGCCATACTGGCGGCCGGCAGGGCCGCGATCATAGGACAGGTCCCGTCTTACCTGGCATTTGCGCTTGAGATGCCTTTCCCTGTCCCGGTCTTCCTGCTCGCGCTCATAATGGCGGGCGTTGTCATGGGTGTGGCCGGAAGCCTCATCTCCATGAACAGGTTCCTCGACGTATGAGGCTCGTTGCCGCAGTATGCCTCGCGGTCTTTGTTTTCGGCGGGGCAGCTCTTGCCGCCCAGGCCCCGCGGCAGGATATCCTGAAGAAGGAGAAGAGCCTCGAGGACGTACAGAGGCAGATAAGGGAAGAGAAGAAGGGCATAAGGGAGATAGCCGAGAAAGAGACCGGCATCCTCGGAGAGCTCGAGGGCATAAGCAAGGACCTCACCGCCAAACGGGAGGAGCTACGGACAGTAAAGGAATCGATCTCCGGCATAAAGAAAGAGTTCGATTCCGTGAATAAAGAGATAAACAGGCTCGAGGCGCGCAAGCTTTCGCTCGGGAAGAGGCTTGAGGCAAGGCTCAGGGCCATGTACAAGATGAACAGGGGCGAGGCCATGGAGGTGCTCTTCTCCTCAGACCCAACAACGCTGGGCAGGCGTCATAAGTACCTCACCATGATAATGGACATGGACGCCGAGCTTATCGAGGGGTACTCGGATACCATATCGAAGCTAAGCTCTCAGAAGGAAAAGAAGACGAGCCTCCTCTCAGGGCTGGAATCGGCAAAGGCCCAGGCAGCTGCCAGGCAGAGCGAGTCAGAGACGCTGCAGAAAAAGAAGCTTGCTCTCCTTAATGACGTAAAGCAGGAAAAGACCAGGAGGGAGCGCACCGTAAAAGAGCTTGAGCAGGCGGCCGCAGAGCTCACCAAGCTCATTAACAGGCTCAGGGCCGCTGAGGAGAGTGATGTGCCTCCTGCCGGCGCCGGCTTTGCCTCGATGAAGGGCAGGCTTCCAATGCCCGTTGCCGGGAAGGTGGTATCATCTTACGGAAAGGTAAAGCACCCGAAATTCCAGACCGTTACCTTCAACAACGGCATCACGATAGATGCCCCGCTTGGAGAATCTGTGCGGAGCGTCCATGACGGCAAGGTGATTTATGTAGGTTGGTTGAAGGGTTACGGACAAGTCTTAATAATAGACCATAGGGGCGGCTTCTATACCCTTTTCGCCCACCTCGGCAAGGTCTCAAAAGAGGTAGGGCAGGACGCGCCGAGGGGCTCGGAGGTCGGCCTGGTCGGCGACTCAGGGCCAGAAGGCAGGGCCGGGCTCTACTTCGAGATACGGCAGAAGGGCGTGCCCAGGGATCCAATGGGGTGGCTTTCCGGAAGGTAGCTGGCGCTTCTTATATTTTCTGTTTTAATGATGCGGTTTTATTTGATATAATTGACGGACTGGGCCAGTTTGGATTTCAGTGGCGCATAAACAAGGAGGGTTTTAATGAGGAAGATCTTCAATCCCAGGCTCCTTGCCGGGGCTTTGGCCATAATAGCGGTCTTTTCGTTCTCTTCATGGGGCGTGGCCCCCAAAAGCGCGCCGCACGGCACCGCTTATGAGAGCCTCAAGGTATACACCGACGTCTTAAGCATAGTCCAGGACAACTATGCCGAGGATGTAGAGTCCAAAGAGGTCATCTATAATTCGCTCAAAGGCATGGTCAAGGCCCTTGACCCGCATTCGAGCTTTATGACCCCCGAGGAATACAAGGAGATGCAGGTAGACACAAAGGGCAGCTTCGGCGGCATCGGCATTGAGATAGGGATGAAGGAGAACCAGCTGATGGTCGTTGCCCCTATCGAGGACACGCCCGCGTTCAAAGCCGGACTCCTTGCAGGCGACAGGATCGTGAAGATAGGCGACAAGTCCACCAGGGAGATGGCCCTTTCCGAGGCAGTGAACCTCATGCGCGGCCCCAAGGACACGCCAATCACTATTTCCATAATGAGGGAAGGCTTCGACGAGCCGAGGCCCTTTACGCTCACCAGGGCAGTAATCAAGGTTAAGAGCGTAAAATTCAAGATGCTGGACGAAGGCTTCGGGTACGTCAAGATCAACCAGTTCCAGGAGCGCACCTCCGAAGAGCTCGACAAGGCTCTGAATGAGCTGTCGGCCAAGTCCGACGGCGGCAGGCTCAAAGGGCTGGTCCTTGACCTGAGGAACAACCCCGGCGGCCTCCTGCAGGAGGCTGTATCGGTCTCGAACGAGTTCATCGATTCCGGCCTCATCGTATATACAAAGGGCAGGGCAGCGGGCCAGAATATGACCTTCAACGCCGACGGCAAAAGGTCCCAGCCCGGTTACCCGATGATAGTCCTCGTGAACAACGGCAGCGCCTCAGCCTCCGAGATCGTCGCGGGCGCGCTGCAGGACCACAAGAGGGCCATGATCCTCGGCGTGACCACCTTCGGCAAGGGTTCGGTGCAGACCATAATCCCGCTTTCCGACGGCTCCGCGGTAAGGCTTACGACGTCGAAATACTACACGCCCTCAGGCAGGTCCATACAGGCCAAGGGCATAGAGCCTGACATCGTCGTTGGCATTGCCCCGAAGGGCCACCTGAAAGAGGCTGACCTCGAAGGCCACCTTGCGGCCGAAGGGCCTGAGGTAAAGCAGGCGAAGCAGGAGGAGCGGATAGAGAAGATAAAGGGCGCTCCCGCGGACGCGCCGAAGCTCGACAAGGAGACAGCGGAAGACGTCCAGCTTCAGAGGGCTGTCGAGTACCTGAAGAGCTGGTTCATTTTCAAAGGCACTACGCAGAAGGTCAGCTGAAAAATAGAGAATATAGATGAAGCGAGGCCCCGGAAGGGGCCTTTGCTTATTGGAGTAAGGCTTAGTGGGAAAGAGAAGGAAAAGAGGCGGCCCTGCGTGGGCGCTGGTGGCAGCCGGTTTCGCGGCGGGCGTCCTGCTGGTAATAGCGCTTATAAGCTACATGGGCTTTGAAAGGAAAGAGACTGTGCGCCCCTCTCCCAAGGCGCCAGCTCCGCAAGTAGCGGCCCCGCAGCCGCTCTCGCCAGCCCCAACGCCCGCGCCTTCCCCGGCCCCAACAGACGAGAAGCCGCTTTTCCCTGAGCGTACGCCTCCCGGCAAGAGGATAACCCCTCCGAAGCCCAGGCTCGCCATAGTCATAGACGACATGGGCCCTGATATCAGGAAACTCAGAGAGATCATCTCCATTGGTGAGCCGGTCACAATCGCGGTGATGCCGAACATGAGGTACTCGAAGGAAGTCTCAAAAGAGGCGAGCAAGAGCGGGTTCGATGTCATAGTCCACATGCCGATGGAGCCCAAGGACCCGGAAGGGCACAACCCGGGGGACGCGCTCCTGGTCGCGATGACGCCGGAGGAGATATCGGCGAAGATGGAAGAGGGGCTGAAGACGGTTCCCGATGCAATAGGACTCAACAACCACATGGGCTCGAAGTTCACCGAGAGCATTGAAGCCATGAGGACGGTATTGAAGCTCGTCAAGAAAAAGGAGATGCTCTTTCTCGACAGCCGCACATCGTCGGATACGGTAGGCAGGAAGGTCGCAAGGGAGCTCAAGGTCAGGAACGCGGAGAGGAACGTATTCCTCGACAATACGAGAGACGTCCAGTACATAAAGAACCAGCTCGTCAAGGCCGCGCGCATCGCGAAGAAGCGCGGCAAGGCGGTCGCAATCGGCCACCCGTACCCCGAGACCATAAAGGCGCTTGCCGAGGCGCTCCCGGAGCTCGACGGAGTTGAATTGGTGCCCATCTCTGAAATAGCCGAGTAGCAGGGAACGGTATTTTCTTTTTGTGCTAAACTTAAAAAATACATGAAAATTAAAAGTTTAGTTTCTATCAAAAAAAGCTTGACACCAATTATTTAGGTTGATAGTATGGCGTCAAATTCTACAAGGGATTCTTATTTGCAGTATGTGGGCTGGGTTATTGTCAGTCGGACCGTGGAGGACGCAGTAACTCCGCGGTTTTTTTTATGCTGCAAGAGAGTACCAGAAAACAAGGAGGTACAGGAATGGCAAGAGGCAGAGTGAAGTGGTTTAATGACACTAAGGGATTCGGGTTCATCCAGCAGGAGTCCGGCGAGGACGTATTCGTCCATTACACGGCCATCACCGGCGAGGGTTTCAAGACCCTGAAGGAAGGTGAGGAAGTTGAGTTCGAGATAACCCAGGGTCCCAAGGGCCCTCAGGCCTCTAATGTGGCAAAGACGGCCTAAGGTTATCACGCCACCCGGCCCATGTGCCGGGAATCTTACTGAAGTTCCGATCGACCCCCTTCTGCCAAGCGCAGAAGGGGGTCTTTTTACGCCCGCATTCCTCGCCCCGGCTTTCCTTGTAATTCAATTTTTGTTCTGATATCATAATATATTAGCGTATAAGCGTGTAATAGACCGGCCCAGCGCCGGAATCATTGCGCTTTTCAGGGTCTGGGACATTGAACCTCAATACATATATTTTAGAGAAGGTAGAGTTTATAAACCGGGGGCTCAAGGAGCTTCTGCCCGGCGAGGAAGAGTACCCGCAGACGCTCCACAGGGCCATGCACTACAGCCTCTTTGCCGGAGGCAAGAGGATCAGGCCCGTTCTCGTGCTCGCGGCTGCGGAGGCGGTAGGCTTCGAGGCGTCCGCGGCGCTCAACACAGCCTGCGCCTTCGAATGCCTGCATACCTATTCGCTCATACATGACGACCTTCCGGCCATAGACAACGACGACCTCAGAAGGGGCAGGCCCACCTGCCACAAGGCATTCGGCGAGGCCGCTGCCATACTTGCCGGAGATGCCCTCCTTACCGCGGCCTTCGGCATGATAGCCGGGACCGGGACCAGGAACAAGAGCGCGGTATTGGCGGTAATCGCCGAGCTCTCAAAGGCCGCCGGTTCCATCGGGATGATAGGCGGCCAGATGGTCGACATCGAGTCCGAAGGCATGGACATACCCTTTCCGGTGCTCGAGTACATACACATACACAAGACAGGCGAGCTCATCCTCGCGGCGGTGCGCTCCGGCGCGATACTCGGCGGGGCTTCAAAGAAAGAGCTCAGCGCGCTCAGCAAGTACGGCAGGTCCATAGGTCTCGCCTTCCAGATAGCTGACGATATCCTCGACGTCGAGGGCTCGGCAGCGGAAATGGGCAAGAACACCGGCGGGGATGAGAAGAAAGGCAAGGCGACTTATCCGGCCATAATAGGGCTCGACGAATCGAGGACAAGGGCAACGGAGCTTGTTGACCTGGCGCTCTCCTCGCTTGAGGCCTTTGACGAAAAGGCCGAGCCGCTCCGGGCAATCGCCCGCTATATAGTTGCAAGGAGAAAATAAGGTAGGCGGCGTGAGAAGACTGCTGGACACCATCTACGAATCAACGGACCTGAAGGCCGTCGCTGCCGAAGACCTGCCTCTGCTCGCTTCCGAAGTCAGGGAGCTGATAATAGAGACCGTCTCCGAGCTGGGCGGACACCTCGGGTCAAGCCTCGGCGCGGTTGAAATAGCCATAGCCCTCCATTACGTCCTCGATACTCCCGAAGACAAGATAATATGGGACGTAGGCCACCAGGCCTACGCTCACAAGATACTCACCGGCAGGAAAGACTCTTTCAAGACGCTCCGCCAGTTCGGCGGCATAAGCGGCTTCCCCAAGCCGACCGAGAGCCCCTACGACGCCTTTATCGCAGGCCATTCCTCCACCTCAATTTCAGCGGCCCTCGGCATGGCCGCGGCGCGCGACCTCGAGGGCAAGGACTACAAGGTAGTAGCCGTCATCGGCGACGGCTCGCTTACGGCCGGCCTCGCGTTCGAGGGTCTGAACCAGGCAGGCCACCTCAAGAAGAACCTCATCGTCATATTGAACGACAACGAGATGTCCATCTCGCAGAACGTCGGCGCGCTCTCGCAATTCCTCAGCAGGAAGCTTACCGGGCGGTTCGCGACCAACCTGAAGAAAGACATCGAGAGGTTCATAAGGTCGATACCCAGGATAGGCTCCAGGCTCCTCGATATAGCGAGGAGGGCGGAGGACTCCATCATAACGCTCCTTACGCCGGGCATGCTCTTCGAGGGTCTCGGCTTCCACTACATAGGCCCCATAGACGGCCACGACCTCCCGGCCCTTGTTACATCTCTCAAAGACGTCTCGACCGTAGAAGGTCCTGTGCTGCTGCACGTGCTTACTAAGAAGGGCAAGGGCTATCTGCCGGCTGAGGCAGACCCGGCGGCCTTCCACGGCGTGGGGCCTTTTATCAGGGAGACGGGCAGGCCCAGGAAGCCGTCGAAGCCGTCTTATACAAACGTATTCAGCTCAGCACTTCTTGAGATAGCGGAGCAGGACTCTCGCGTCATCGCGATAACCGCCGCGATGCCCGAAGGAACTGGCCTCTCTAAATTCGCGCAGGAGTACCCGGACAGGTTCTTCGATGTGGGTATAGCAGAGCAGCACGCGCTTACCTTCGCGGCAGGACTTGCCAAAGAGGGGTTCGTGCCGGTTACCGCGATATACTCGACCTTCCTTCAGAGGGCGTACGATGAGGTCTTCCATGACGTATGCCTGCAGAACCTGCCGGTTGTGATAGCGATGGACAGGGCCGGCATAGTAGGCCAGGACGGCCCTACGCACCACGGCCTCTTCGATATTTCATTCCTGAGACACATCCCGAACATGGTGGTGGCCGCGCCAAAGGATGAGGCCGAGTTGAGGCATCTCCTTTACTCAGCCGTCCAGTATGGAAGGCCGACCGCGCTCAGATACCCGAGGGGCGCGTGCCTGGGCATAAACGACGCCGGGCCAATGCGGCTGATACCACTTGGCCAGGCAGAGGTGTTGAAAGAGGGCAAGGACGCGACGATAATCGCCATAGGCACGATGGTCCAGCCTGCCGTGCAAGCGGCAGAGAGGCTTGAGAAGGCGGGAATAAGGACAGGCGTTGTTAACGCGCGTTTCGCAAAGCCGCTGGACGCTGAATGCATCTGCAAGGCAGCTGCCACGACTGGCGCGATCATCACGGTTGAAGAGAACGCGTTGCAGGGCGGGTTCGGCAGCGCGGTCCTCGAGCTGTTCGAGGAGAAGGGCGTCTCGATCCCCGTGAAAAGGATAGGCGTGCCTGATGAATTTATCGAGCACGGCAGCCAGGAAGAGCTCCGTGCCAGGCTCGGCCTTACGGTCGAAGGCATAGAGGCGGCAGTAGTTTCCCTTCTTAAAAAAGATAAGGTGAAGCTGGCCTTCCATTGAAGGAGAAGAAGCCTAAAAAGGAGAGGATAGACAGCCTGCTCGTGGAGCGCGGGCTGGTGGCGAGCCGCCAGAAGGCCCAGGCCCTTATTATGGCCGGGAAGGTCCTTGTCGCGGGCAATATGGTCGATAAGCCAGGCAAGGAGGTCGACCCCGGAGCTGACATAGCCCTCAAGGAAGAGCTGCCGTTCGTGGGCAGGGGAGGCTTGAAGCTCTCCGGCTTTCTCGACCAGATCGGCCTCGATGTCGCGGGCATGATCGCGATGGATGTCGGCGCGTCCACCGGCGGCTTTACGGACTGCCTCCTCCAGAGGGGCGCAAAAAAGGTCTACGCAATCGATGTCGGCAAGGGGCTCATTGACTCGAAGCTCCGTCAGGACGAAAGGGTCGTACTCCTTGAAGAGAAGAATATCAGGTACCTCGACCCCGATGAGGTCGGCGGGAAGGTAGGCCTCATAGTCATAGATGTCTCCTTCATATCGTTAGAGAAGGTTCTGCCGAAAGTCCGTGAATTCCTTGATGAAAATGGCATCGTGCTTGCCCTCATAAAGCCGCAGTTCGAGGTTGGGAAGGGTCAGGTCGGCAAGGGCGGCATAGTTAAAGACCCGGCACTGCACCTTGAGGTGGTCGACAGGATAAAGGCCTTCTCAGAGGCATCGGGCTATAAGGTAATGTCAACCGGAGACTCACAGATAACAGGGGCAAAGGGCAACAAGGAGTTCTGGATATACCTCATGAACTGAACCGGCCGAAATTATTGCAAAAGATAAGCGTTTCTGGTAATATTCAGCGGCTCAAAATATAGATAGAATCCGGAAACTTACCAAGGAGTCCATCATGTTCGAGATAACCGAAAAGATAGAGCTGGCCCATACGGTCTATCAATACAGGATAAAGGCCCCCCTCATCGCCAGGAAGAGGAAGGCAGGGCAGTTCGTGGTCCTGCGGCTCAATGAGGCCGGTGAGAGGATACCTCTCACCATAGTCGATTCGGACACTAAGGAAGGAACCATCACCATAA
>MGPL01000133.1:14780-15024 GCA_001797415.1 Deltaproteobacteria bacterium GWA2_55_10 | reverse complement strand
GGTCTGCCTTATCCAGTAAGTCGCGTACGTTGAGAACCTGCAGCCCATCGTGGCCTTGAACCTCTCGACGGCCTTTATGAGCCCTATGTTCCCTTCGTCTATCAGGTCCTGCAGCGGCAGGCCCCTGTTCACGTATCTTTTTGCGATATTTACCACAAGGCGCAGGTTAGCCTCTATCATCTGCCTTCTCGCCTCGCCGTCGCCCTTTGCAACCCTCTTGGCAAGGGCCTTTTCCTCGTCTGCC
>MGPL01000133.1:9222-14543 GCA_001797415.1 Deltaproteobacteria bacterium GWA2_55_10 | reverse complement strand
AGCTCCGCTATCATGGAGTCCTGGAGCGGCACAGTGAACATAAGCCCGGATGTGGCGGCCCTGTTTACTCCCTCGGCTGACCAGATCACCTTCGCCTGTTTGACAAGGTTCAGGCAAAAGGCCGAAAGCCGCACGCCGAAAATGGCGCCCGCCTCAAGCGGGCGCCCCATATATGTTATCCTCATGCCGTGCCTTGAGATGTCCTCCGTTACGGCGTTAACCTTCAGGCTTAAGCCGTCCTCGATGAGGACCCCGCATCCAGGCACCCTGAGCCTTGTATCCGTCCTTTTTTTGTCATAGGAGCTGTTGATCGCAGAATCGACGGCAGAAAGGAGCTCCTTCACTCTGAAAGGTTTTTTGATGAAGTTCGAGTTGATCGCGCTTACCGCCTCTATTGCCTTCCTGTCACCGGTCATGAAGAGGAACCTGTCCTGGAGAAGGCAGTTCTTCCGTATCGCCTCGGCGTACAGGTCCAGCCCGTTGAGTTCCGGCATGTTGATGTCCGTGAGCACAAGGTCCCATTCGCGATCCAGTTGGTCCATCGCCTCCCTGCCGTTGCAGGCCGTGCTCACGCTGTAACCGGCTATGTCGAGTATCTCGGAGCAGACCTCCCGCATCGATTCCTCGTCATCGACAACGAGCACACTGCGTAAACATTCATTGCCATCCATAAGAACACCCTTTCCGGTCTTTATCGTAAAAAAACAACGCTTGCTGCAAAACCGTTACATCAGCGCCGCATTGGATATACCGTTGTATTTAGCAAGGAGTGTGCCAGTTTCAGGAATAGTGATTTTCGTGGGAATTCCGGGGCAAGCCGATAAAAAAAGGAAGAGGTGATAAGAAAATTACCAATTTAACTGATAAGAAACTTACCATCTGATAAGCTTCTTACCAGTACGATTTTGATTACTCCTCCTTGAGGCCGTATTTTTTCGCCTTTTCCCTGAGGGTCAGCCTTGAGATGCCGAGTATCCTGGATGCGTGAGTAATATTGCCGCGTGTCTTCTCGAGCACATTCCTGATGTGGGCCTTCTCAAGCTCTTCCAGCGACATCTCGGTCGAATACCCGGCAATGGGGACCAAGGGCTCATTGCTTCGAACCGAAGGAAGATGGTTTATCTGGAGGTGCTCTGCTCTGACCTCATCTCCGGGCCCGGCCAGTATGACTGCGCGCTCTATCACATTCTTGAGCTCCCTGATATTGCCCGGCCAATCGTAATTAAGGAGCATGTCGATCGCGTCCTGGCCCAGCGTCTTGGGCACGCTTGAGCCCACGGCCTCGGCGCCGTCCTTCAGAAAGTGCCTGGCTATGGGCAGGACATCCTCTTTTCGCTCGCGCAAAGAGGGCAGCTCTATTACCATCACGTTCAACCTGTAGAAGAGGTCCTCCCTGAACCTCCTTAAGCGCACCATCTCCGAGAGGTCGACGTTCGTCGCCGCTATGACGCGCACGTCTATCCTTATGTCGCCCACGCCGCCGAGTTTGCGAAGCGTCCTGTTCTCCAGTATCTGCAGGAGCTTGGGCTGAAGCCTTATGTCCGTATCCCCTATCTCGTCAAGGAATATGGTGCCTCCGTCCGCAAGCTCGAAGAGCCCTTTTTTGCTCTGCCGCGCGTCGGTGAAAGCCCCTTTTTCATAGCCGAAGAGCTCCGCTTCCATGAGGGTGTCGGGTATGGCGCTGCAGTTGAGCTTTATGAAAGGGCCGTCGCTGCGGCTGCTCGAGTAATGAATCGCGTTCGCGACCAGCTCCTTGCCGGTGCCTGTCTCGCCAGTTATGAGGACGGACGTATTGGAGGTCTTCGATACGGTCGTTATGAGGGATTTTACGTCGCTCAAGGCCGTGCTCGTCCCGACCATGTCCGGGCGGAGCCTTGAGCCCGGCGAGAGCCTGTCAGCCCCCCTGCCTGCCCTCTCCGAGAGGCTCCGCTCGATCGCATAGACAAGGGAACGGGCCAGGGGTCCGGGCGCCACCTGCCCTTTTATCAAATAGTCCTGCGCGCCCTCCCTCACGGCCTGGGCCGCGAGGTTCTCATCAGCAAGGCCGGTAAGAAGCACCACAGGGATGGAAGGGAACGACCTGCGGACCCTCTTGAAGGTATCTATCCCAACGGAATCGGGGAGCATGAGGTCGAGGAGCGCCACGTCGAAATGCTCTTTTGCGAGGCGCTCGGCAGCCTCTTTCATGCTCTCGGCGTGCGCTATCGTGAACCGGTCCCTCAGGCTCGAGTCCATCAGCATTTCCTTCAGGAGCCTCGCGTCAGCCTGGTTGTCCTCTACCAGAAGAATCTCCATAAGGTTGACCTTTACCATTTTTGTCTACCTCGCCGGCAGCTTTGCCACGGAGAGCCAGAAATCCTCCACGGCTTCCGCTATGCCGATGAACTTGTCGAGATCGACCGGCTTTGTGATATAGGCGTTCGCATGGAGGTCGTATGCCCTCTGTATGTCCATTTCATTGTCCGAAGTAGTGAGGACTATGACCGGTATGCGCTTGAGCTCAGGGTCGCCCTTTATCTCTTCGAGCACTTCGCTGCCGCTTTTCCCCGGCAGGTTGAGGTCAAGCAGGATGAGGTCCGGCCTCGGGGCGCCCTGGTGGGCGCCCTCACGGCGCAGGAACTCCATCGCCTCGTCCCCGGTGTATGCCACATGCAGGTTATTTCTGACCTTCGCGTCCCTGAAAGCCTCTATGGTAAGGCGTATGTCGCTCGGGTTGTCCTCGACCATCAATATTTCTATCGGCCTTGCAGAGCCGTCATGCATTTACAGCCTCCTTCGAAGGTATGGTGAAATAAAAGGTTGAGCCCGCGCCGGGCATGGACTCCACCCATATCCTGCCGCCATGGTTCTCGACCACCTTCTTGCATATGGAAAGGCCTATGCCGGTCCCGGGCTGGCCGGGGTTCCTGTGGAGCCTCTGGAACAGATCGAATATCTTATCAGAGTACCGGGGCTCTATGCCTATTCCGTTGTCCGTCACCGAGAAGAGCCACTCGCCGTCCTGCTTCAGGGCGCAAACCGTTATAAGGGGCCTGTCCTGAGAGCGGTACTTGACCGCGTTCGAGATCAGGTTCATGAAGAGCTGCTCCAACTGCGACTCATCGGCTTCTATCGCCGGCAGGCCCCCGTGCCTTATTATCGCCTGGCCCTCGTCTATGAGGGTCTTGAGGTTGGAGACCGCCCTTCCAAGCGCGGCCTCGCTCTCTACCCTCTTGAGCCCCTTGAGCCTGCCGATCCGAGAGTACGACAGGAGGTCGTTTATGAGCCTCTGCATCCTCGCGACGCCGTCGACAGCGTAGAAGATGAACTCGTCCGCGTCCTTGTCGAGCCTTCCCCTGTACCTGCGAGAGAGGAGCTGGACATAGCCGGAGATGACGCGCAGAGGCTCCTGCAGGTCGTGGGAGGCCGAATATGTGAAGGCCTCAAGCTCCCTGTTCACCTTCTCGAGCTCCTGCGCCCTCTTCTCCAGGTCCTCGTTCATCCTGCCTACGGCCTCCTGCGCCTTCTTTCTTATCTCGACCTCAAAGGCGAGCTTCTGGTTGAGGGCCTTCAATTCCGCCGTCCTCTCGTCAACGAGTTCCCTCAAGTGCTCCCTGTAAAGCCTGAGCTGCTCTTCCGTCCGCTTCCTTTCGGTTATGTCCTGCATAGTGCCGGACATGCGCGCCGGGACGCCCTCGGAACTGAAGGCCACTTCGCCCTGCTCATGGACCATCTTCTCTGTCCCGTCCGGCAATATTATCCGGTGCTCTATCGAATAGGGCTTTTTCAGGGTAAGCGCCTCGGTCACGCTCTTATGGACAAAGAGCCTGTCCTCCGGGTGGACGAAGCCCAGGAAGCTCTCATAGGTCGCGCCGAAGCTGCCCGGGGTCAGGCCGAATATCCTGTATATCCCGTCAGACCAGAAGAGGTCGTCCTTTTCTATGTCCCATTCCCAGCTGCCCATCTGGGCTATCCTCTGAGCGTTAATGAGGCTGGCCTGGCTCTTCTTCAGGGCCTCTTCCGAGAGCTTCTTGCCGGTGATATCCCTGTCCATGCCCCTGTACCCCGAAAAAAGGCCGGTGGGGCTGAAGACCGGCACGCCGTTTGTCTCAAGCACGACTGTAGAGCCGTTCTTTCTTATCTTGGTCTTCTCGAGGAGGCTGAAGGCTATTCTACCCTCCATTATGGAAGCGAACTCCTTTTTCACCCGCTCTGCCTCTTCAGGCTGCATGAAATCCCATGGCGAATTCCCAAGCACCTCCGCCGGCTCATAGCCGAGGATCTCCCTTACTCTCGGACAGACGTATGTGTATCTCGCGGACTCGTCCATCTCCCAAATGAGGTCGCTCGACGCCTCCACGAGGCCCCTGAACTTATCGTCGCTTCTTCGCAGCTCTTCCTCTGTCCTTGCCCTCTCGTCTATTTCGGCCCGGAGCATGGCATTGGCGGTCTCAAGGCCCTTGCCCTTAAGCCTTGCATATCCCACTGAATAAAGGAGTATTGAAAGAAGGACTGAAGAGAGGGCGCCGAGGGCAAGGACTACGGAGGGGAATATGGTAAGGTTTGACAGGCCCACCCTCTCGGCATCCGAAAGCCTTTGCCATAAGAGGACCGAAGCCGTCAGTGTCGCGGCGAGCGCAAAGAGGGGTGCCCATCTTCTAAGGAGCATATTGTCCGGTTTTTTTGGGTTAACGAGCTTAGGAAAGCGTACTATGTATACGCGCTGGTTGTCAAGGGCAGGCAGGAATTCCGGAAAAGCCGGCGCACAGAGCAGGCCGCAAGAAAACGCCATTTATTCCGAACAGTTACGCCGCAAAAACTCTTCTAAAGTATAGGCCCCTTCAGCCGATAAGAAATAACGGGGAGCCGAGTTCCCCATCTGAAGGAGGTCGATATATGATGCTCAGGTGGAAAGAGCAGTTGTCAACAGGGGTCTGGTGGCAGGAGAAGCAGCACAGGGAGATCTTCAACAGGTTAAACAAGCTCATGGCGGCGCTCGAGCACGGCAGGGAGCGCGAAGAGGTCGACGAGCTTTATGATTATATGGAAAGCTATCTTCTGCGTCATTTCAGGGCCGAAGAGGCTGCCATGGAAAGAAGCGGCTACTCGGGCAGGAGGTCCCATTCCGCCGAGCACAGGAAGCTCTCCGAGGAGATCGCGGCATTGAGGTCCGAGCTCGAATCAGGCGCAAGGCTCGCGCTGGTCCTGAAGGTCCAGAGGCGCATAATCGACTGGTTCGTGAACCATATCGGGAACATGGACAAGGGTCTCGGCGCATACCTCCGTGCCGAGGAATTGAAGCAGCAGCAGGTCGTGAACTGCTAAAAATATTTCTTTTAAAA
>MGPL01000133.1:328-9198 GCA_001797415.1 Deltaproteobacteria bacterium GWA2_55_10 | reverse complement strand
CGGCCCTCTTTATTTGCGGGCACAGGCCCGTCTTTGCCTCCCCCTTTTCTAAAGGGGGACTGAGGGGGATTAATTATTTCACCTCAACCCAGGCCGAGTGCGCGGGATAGTAGAGGCCTTTTCTTATCTCCCTCTTCTCGCCTCCTGCCTTCAAGGCCTCTGCATACCTTTCCAACTGCGGAGCGTACCTGTCGCTCTCGGATTTGAGGAACTCAACGAGCGCACCGCCCTCATGCTCTCCGGTCTTGTAGTCTATGACCCAGCGGACGCCGCTTGAATCCACGAACGTCCTGTCTATGACCACATGGACGATCTCGCCGCCCATCACCGCCGTAAGCGCGAGCTCGGTAGCCTCCTCCGGATGGCTTGCGAGTATCCAGCGCCCCTTTTCATCCTGAAGCGCCTTTATTATCCTTTCCACGCCCTGCCTGGCGGCTCTTGACGCCTCTTTCCTCTCCAGGCCCAGCGAGCGGAGCATGGCAGACACGCGGCCCTCTTCGGATATTATCCTCTCTTTGCTCCACGACAGAGAGCCCTCCCTCGCGATGCGGCAGAGATACCTGTGCACGACAGTGCCGAGGTGGCGCACTGATTCTCCCGCCCAGTAGAACTCAGGGGAGAGAGCCCCGGCCGACTTCTCGACGCTGTCAACGTGGACCGGGGGCGCCGGCTCAGGAAGGGACCAGTCTGACGGGAGTCTCCTTCGCGGCCTGGATTCTTGCGCATCGCCGTTATCATCCGCCTGCGCATCAATCACCATCTCTTTTGTAACGGCATGAGATATCTTATCGAGGAATGAACGGGCTGCCGGGCGCAGTTCGTTCTCCTCGCTGATATTCAGATGGCCGAGGAGATATAACGATTGCCTCGCCCTGGTGGCCGCGACATACAGAAGCCTTGCGGCCTCAAGCTCGACTTTTTCCCTGTGCAGGCCGAAGAGATAGCCGTATACGCTCCCGCTCTTCTCCGCGCCCTTCCTCTCCATCGGCGCAAGGAGCAGGTCGTCTCCCCTTTCCATCCAGACAAGTATCCTCTTATCCTCTGACCTGGGGGACTTTCCAAGCCCCGGTATTATCACGTTGTCGAACTCGAGCCCCTTTGCCTTGTGGATGGTCATCACCTCAAGGGGCGCATTGTTATTGCCCCCTCCCGCGTAGAGGCCCTCTATCCTGGCCTCAAGAAAGGGAATATCCACCCTGCCCTGTTCTTGAACCGATTGCAGCAGATCGAAGAATTCTTCCGCGTCATCCATGCCGCCCCTATCAATGCAACCCAGCCCTCCGATCGATATCCAGAGGCCGCGCAAAACCTCCACCGGCGGCCTCCTTCCCCATGTACTCATGGCCGCGGACATGCGCTCCCTGAAAGCAAAGAGCCTCTCCCTGCCATCATTGGAGAGCGCGTCGAGCCTTGCGTCATCGTGGACGAGTTCCCAGACAGGAGCAGCCTTGTCACCCATGCAGAGGATGAGAAGGTCTGAGAGGGCAAGGCCGCACCAGGGCGCGCGCAGGCTCGCGAGCCAACTTATCCTGTCAAGGGGGTGATCGAGCGCCTTCAACAGGGCAAGCAGGTCCTGTATTACTGGCCTCGATGAGAGCGGGTCTATCTCCTCTGCCCTGAAGGGTCTATTTTCCCTGTTGAGCGCGTTCACGATCTCATGGACATGCGCCCTTGAACGGCAGAGTATTGCAGTCGTCTCGGTTGCCGGGACCTTGTCCAGGATCTTCAAAACCTCCTCAGCCTCAAGCCCGTCATTCCTGCCCCCGTCATTCCTCCGATTGAATAGTCTTATATCTACTCCCCTGCCTTCACTGACCTCTTTTACGGCAGCAGACGGCGCGTAAGTAACCGCGCCTGTAAAGGTATCCTCCCTTTCAGGGAATGTCCTGCCGAGGCAATCGTTCACCCACGAGACGATATCGGCCCCTGACCTGAAGTTCTTTGTCAAGGTCAGAGGCATTAGCGGCATTGCCCCGACCCCGGCGAGCCTGGCCTCGAGGAAAAGGCCCACCTCAGCCTCCCTGAAGAGATAGATCGACTGCATGGGGTCGCCGACTACGAAGAGCGTCCTTCCGTCCCCCGGAGTCCAGCCGCGCGTAAGGGCCTCCAGAAGGGTAAGCTGCGTCTGCGAGGTGTCCTGGTACTCGTCAACGAGTATGTGCTGGACCTTCAGGTCGAGCGAGAGCATCAAATCAGTTGGAGCGCCGTCCGTGCCGAGCGCCTTTATCGCGGCGAGGCTCACTGCCTGGAAGTCCACCACGCCCGCCTCTGCGAACACCTCCATGAGCTTCCTTTCGGCAATGGGCAGGAGCCGGATGAGGGCAAGCAGCACCTCCCATTCCTCTCTCTCGAATTCCGGGCTTGGCAAGATCTCGACCCTGCCAAGCGCGCCGATAAGCCCTTCCTCGTCTTCGAGAGCGGCCAGTATTGACTGGAACTCCTCTTTTGCCTTGGCCGATTCCGCGCCGGGTGGGAAGCCCTGCTTTACGGTTATGCCCCTTGGTTTACGGAGCTCTCCCTTTTGGGTAAGCAGCAGCTCCCTTATGCCCTTCCACAAAGGCAGGTCCTGGGTCTTGTCCCCCGGCAGGTCCTTTAGGTCAGTAAATACCGCGAGCAGGCTCTCTGCGCTCAAATTAGAGGCAGCAAATCTTCCGCATCGCCAAACCGGCTCTACTGCCCAGTGCGGGAATGAATCTACCACCCTCTTCAGCTCGAACTCGACGAGCCTCTTTAGCGAGCCTTCGAGCTCTGCCTTCAACTCATCGTCGGTCGATTCCCTCTCAAGATGCCGGAGCCACTGGTCCCTCCTGCCGAGCATCATGACGAGCCTTCTGGAGAGGGCGGCGACCGAGTTGTCGAGGTGGTCGAGGGCGCTCCGCACGGCGTCTCCCTCTATCCCGTCGTCCTCTACAAGGGCTATCGTCGCCTCTGCCGCAGCTTCATAAAATTCGGACGGCTCTTCAGTCAATGCATAGCTGCCCAGGCCAGAGAGCACAGGCATCTGCCTTGCCAGTGTCGACGAGAAGGAGTCTATTGTCTGGACCTTGAGCCTGCCCGGGTTCTCAAGCAGGCTCCAGCCCATCTCGGCATCCCTCTGAAGGGCCTTTGCCGCCAGACCTACCGTCTTTGCCTCGTGCGGCCTGGACGGCGCATAGCCTTCGGCGGCCTTCCTCATTGCCGCGATTATGCGCGAGTGCATCTCGCCGGCAGCCTTCCTCGTGAAGGTCAGGGCGAGTATCTCCTCGGGCCTCGACACGATTGAAAGCAGCGCGAGGAAGCGCTGCATCAGAAGCTCTGTCTTCCCGGAGCCTGCGGGCGCCTGCACCGCGAAAGAGGCAGTCACATCGATCGCCTGCTCCCTTGCGGGCGTATCGTTATCTATCTCAACTATCTTCATCTTCTTCGCCTATGATGATGCCCGTCTCCGTAATGCGGCACAGGGGCGTAAGCTCGCAATACCTGCACGCGCTGTCGTTCTTCTCCGTGCCTCCGTTCGGGTCGACCTCTGCATTGCCGGATAAAAAGTCGGCGGCGAGCGAACAGAGCGTCTCCCGCCAGAACTCCATCAACGCGTCCCAGTCCCTGTCCTCGGCCTTTTTTTTGAAAAAACTGTCGGAGTCATAGGGCTTTACCCTGGGCAATACCTCGTTCCTTGCTATGCCCACGAAGCCGCAGTCTCCCGGAGCTATCTTCGCGAACGAGATCGCCTCAAAGCCGCCCGTAGAGCTGTATATCAATAGCTGCGGATCTTTCGGCCTATCTGTGAGCCAGTCGTACCTGCTGGGTTCGCCTGTCTTGTAATCTATGACGACCTCTTTGCCGTCCTCGAGCTCGTCTATCCTGTCGACCTTGCCGCGTATCTTAAGGCCGCCTATCTCTATTTCCTTCTCAGCCTCGAGCGCCTTGACCCTGAAGCTCGCGCCCCTTGAAAGCTCTACAGACAACCATCCCGATATGACTGCGACGAGCCTCTTTCGCTCAAGCTCGCGGAAGCGCGCCTGGAGGCTCGACGGCAGCTTCGCATCTTCGAGCGCCTTTTCGGCGAGGGACTCTATATAGCTATCTAGCTGGCCGCTCTCCTTTAGCTCTCTCAATCTTTCCGAGTTCTCCACCTTCTCCCAGAACAACTTGAGAGCGGCGTGCACGATATTCCCGCGCTCCATCTGCGTTATTCCAAGCTCTGTTTCAGGGACCGCGACGGCGTTGAGCCTGTGTATGGCAAAGGCCCTGAACGGACACATGGACTGGTTTTTCAATATCGCAGTGCCGCCTCTTATGAATGGCTTTTCAGTTTCACTTACGGGAATAGGCGTCTCAAGCGGGGCTTCCTCTGTCCTCGATTCTCTTACAGAGTCGGCGAGCCTTGCTGACGAGGCAAAGTTCAATTCGGCAGCGGGGAAGGGACTGAAGAACGGGCTTACCCGCCTTTCCCGCTGGTCGGAGATGATCGGGTAGCTCACGTTGACCACAGGCGCGCTCTGAAGGAGCCTCCTGGAGGCTCGCCTCGCGAACTCAAGCTCTCGCTCGCTCGACGAGCGAGGCAGGTTAGCTTCTTTTTGAATCCATATCGGGATAAAGGGATTGGGCGAGGGCTCCATCGGGAGCGCGTGCTCATGGCAGCCCAGAATCCAGAGCCTGTCGAAGGATATGCCCGTTGATTCGAGAAGGCCGAGCACCTGTATGTTGCACTCCGGCGTCTCAGGCTGGTGAATGCTCTCCCTGGCTATCTTTGCAAGGGTCGCGGCAGCCTCAGCCCTTTTGACCCTGCCGAGGACGGCGTCAAGGGTAGAGAGCCTCTCCAGGCAGGCATTCCATGCCTTGTGCGCCTGAAACTCCTTGCTGGAGAGATCCATCTCACCTAGCCAGCCGGCCTCTTTCAGCAATCCCGTAAACGACCTTGCCCAAGCCGAGGGGAGTTCTTTTCTACCTGAATCCTTGAGCCACCTTGTCCACGCGTCCAGTCTTTTTTCAAAAGCATGGTCCCTGAGAAGCCTTTTTAGCTCCCAAAGGTTTATTGCCGTCCTGTTCTCTTTTTTGAGCCTGAAATCCAGCTTCGCTACTTCAACCCTATTTCCAACCGAAAAATAAGGCGAGCGCAGGATTGAGAAGAGTTTCCCAAGCTCTGAGTCACCCTCATTTATAGAGAGCATATCTATCGCAATGCTCACGAGCGGCTCATCAGAGAGCGGCCTGCCGAGAGATATATTGAATACCTCCCGTGCCTCTTCACCAAGGACCGAGGCGGGATTGAGCTCAGCGGAGAACTCTTTCAAGATAATATCCCTGTATCCCTCAAGCCCCGGAGCTATGAATCCTATCGTCATGCCGGGCGCGATAGTGGCCCTCGCCCATCTCGCGGCCTGGACGACCTCTTCTCTCTCGTCAGCAAAGGCCAGTACGCTTACCTCTTTCGCGGCAGCGCCAAAGTTCTCGCCGGGCCAGAAGCATACGTTCGTTCCCTTGGACTTCAATGCCACTATAATCGACGAGACGGCAGGGCTTGTCTCGTCAAATCCGGCCAGCACGACCTCTTTGGGGACAGGCGCGCCCTTTGTTATCAGCCCTTTCACCTTATGCAATACGTCGGCGTTGTCCAGGCAGCCGAGCGAACGGATTTCAGCAGAGTAGGATGACATCCAAGTTTTCAGCGCCTTCGCCTCTTCGGTAAGGTATATCTCATCCGGAAGCCTTATGCCGTATTCCTTTATAAGCCCGTATGCCTCGTAAGACGTCCTTGCAACGCCTCCGGGCCATTTTCGTTCAGCGCTGTCCTGGTCAAGCGCCCTCTCCCACAAGACATAAGACGCGGTCATGGCGAGGACCGGCTCGTCCCCGTGCTCCTGCCAGAAGGAGGACGCCCATGAGGCGAAAGGGAGCACCTCCGGAGTTGGCCAGGAAAGGAGCCCTGATGCCGCCATCTGCCGGTCAAAGGAGGCCCTCAAGTGCCGGGAGAGCCTCGAGTTGGCCGTAAGCACCGTCGCGCCCCTCTTGAAGGCGGCGAATATCTCTTGTAGTCCGGGGTTAGTCATCGCACTTCCATATAATGTACTACTTCAGCGGACGGATTTAAAAGTGTAATTTGGTTCAGGCACGCGCAGGGTGCATTTGTATTGACACCCGGCAAGGCTTATGTTAAAAAATTTTGATACATTTCGCCTTATCCTGCATGACCCGACGGTGGACGTGGCTCAACGGTTAGAGCACTGGACTGTGACTCCGGGGGTTGGGGGTTCGAATCCCCTCGTCCACCCCATTTTTCTGCTTCAAATTCAAATACTGACAAAATAAACACCCAAGACAAGAAGAATCCGCTCCTCCTCTGCGTTCCTCCTTAAAGACACTCTCTTTAAAAGGTACTCAGCTTATAGATGCCCTTCCGCTTGTCGCGTTTACATTTATCCGATATTTGATAGTCGAAGGCGGGTCTTTGATGCACAGGACGGCCTGCTGTGCAGAGCCGTTGGGTTTGAAGGTTATCTCAAGGCTGGATGTGCCTTCGCATAGCTGTCCGCTCGCGTAGCGGACGGTCCTGGGCAGCTCTCTCCACGGTTTTACGGCTGTCCACGCCGTGCTGCCTGAAGGCCGGTCCCCACGGGTGAGCCTGTACCGTTTCGAAGGGATGTCCACCTCGACCCTGTGCTCGAGGTTCGTTGAAACCGAAAGCTGCTTGGCGGCCCGGAAGTCGCTCAGCAGGCTCCAGGCCGCCTCCTTGAACCTGAGCGACTGCGACCATGTGTAGAACGACGGCACGGCTATGGCGAACATTATTCCCATTATGGCCAGCGCGATCATGCTCTCCACGAGGGTATACCCTTTATTGCCCATCGCCCTTCTCCTTGCCTATGGTGAGCCTGAACGACTGCAGCGCGCTGCCGCCTCTGCCGTCGTCGGCGGAGACGGCCACGTCTGCCTGTCCCTCGTCGCCAACAGGTTCCCATTCTATCCTGCTGCCCTTCATCTCCATGCCCTTGGGCCCCTTCATGACCGCATAGGTAATTTCGTCTCCGTCCGGATCGGACGCCATCACTTCGTATATGAAATGTTTTGAGAACCCTGCCGGAGGCGACGATACAAAGTACGGAGGCGAATTCCCTGCAGCCACTGCGTCGACTTCGAGCGGTTCGCTCTCGTCCTCGCCGTCGAACGCCCTTACCCGAAGCGTTATGGCCTCGCCGCGTTTGACGTAATCGCCGCTCAAGGCCTCGTTAAAAAAACTCAGGCCATTTACTGACCATAGGAAGTCGTATCGGAGCGGGTCGCCGTCAGCGTCATATCCTTCGACGTCGGCCGAGAGGTCCATGCCGGCGCGCAGGTCTCCTGGCTTTATCTGAACTGAGACGAGCGACGGCGGCGTGTTCACGACCTCTGTCTCGGCCTCTGATTCAACGGCGCCCGAGAGCGCCCTTACTCTTACGACATCCCCTTTCCTGAACAGGCCTTTTTCAAGGGTGTCTCCGCTTGCTTCTTTCTCCTTGCCGTTTACCTCCCAGATGAACGCGACCTCGCCCGCATTTCCGTCAAGTACGGCCTTGATATTGCTCCCTGCCGTTGGCCGCTCAGGGACAAGCCTGACGGACAGCGAAACTTCCCCATCCGATGCCTTTGGCGAGTCCGGCGCGCCGCGGCTGGAGCACCCTGACGCGGCAAGCGCCAGCGGCACGGCAATCAGCAATAGCGTCACGGCAGGCCGCGCGCTTTTACGGCGACTGGATAAAATCATATTTGCGCCCGCCCTTTCTTCCCGCCGGTCCAGGCAGGATATATATCTTTTCAGCGTCGATGCTGCCGTCGGTATTGACGGCCCCTTCGACGTAGACCCATTTTCCGGTATCAAGGTCATATTGACCCGCCTGCATTCCTGAGGCCCACCAGACGCCCGTCGAATATGTCAGGACGACCCTGTGCCTCTCGTTGACGACGAGGGCCGCGCCGTCAAGCCCGCTTACTATCCCGGTCATGTACCTGCGGCCTTTTTCCTCCGCCTTGCAGACGGAGGCGAAAACAAGAATTATTGCCGTTATCAATACTACTGACCTCATCTAATGCACCTCCCTCCAGTAACGGGGTATGCTCGAACCGCTCTGCTTCACTTCGGGCTTAACTATGGCCCCGCCCGAACCTATAAGGGCCGAAAACCCGTCAGGGCCGACCGAGGTCACTATGCCTGAGGCTATCCCGGAGCCGATGTCCGTAGACCTGTCGGTCCTGTCCTTTACGGCGTCGTCATCGTCGACCCCCGGCCCGGGGGCCGGGTCGTTGTACGGGTTGTAATTGTACGCCGCGGCTGCCGTAAGGTAATCGAGAGCATAGAGTCTCGAATTGCCGCTGCTGTCAGCGGAGCATACGCCTGTTGCTTCTGCCGGCGTGTACGTAGTGAAGTAGGCGACCTTGCCGAAGACCGACGCACCCGCGAGGGCCTTTTCCCCGCTGCCCTCGAGTTCTATGAACCAGCCGAACGAGCTCCCGATATCCACCCGGTCGACGTCAGTGGCGTCCAGAAGGTCTGTTTCCGATTTTACGGTGCTCTGTCCTGCGTCCTTGAAGGCATAGAGCCTGTCCGGGATATCGGCCGAGAGCGGGTGCTCCCTGTCGCCGGTCCCGAAAAAAAGAAGCTCGTAGCCCGGCTCAAGCGTAACGGCGGGCTTGTAGAGTATCTTCCTGCCGCCGCTTGAGCTGAACGACTTCGTGCCCGACCACGATGATGTGAGCGTGGAGCCAATGTCGAAGCGCCAGATGTTCCCGCCGAGGTCTCCGGCGTAAAGCCTGTCCGCGTACCCGTTGCCATCAATATCAAGCACCGCGGGCTGAGAGGGTATGGACCTGGTCAGGCCCGCGTCCTGCGCGGTAGTGTATCCCCATATCTTCCAGCC
>MGPL01000133.1:0-156 GCA_001797415.1 Deltaproteobacteria bacterium GWA2_55_10 | reverse complement strand
AGCTTTGCGATTACCGGCTCGGAGAAGCTCTCGGCCAACTCCGAGTAGTCCGTGCCCACGCCGGACGGGCTCTCTCCCGAGCCGATCCTCCAGAGGTATACGGGGTCTGCCGGGTCCGTCACGTCGAGTCCATAGTAGTAACCGCCGCCCCTGCGC
>MGPL01000132.1:17861-18509 GCA_001797415.1 Deltaproteobacteria bacterium GWA2_55_10 | reverse complement strand
GTCGCCATCGACGTCCGTCCTGAAGAAGGCCCTTATGGTCGCCCGCATCTCCTCCCTGGCGTCGTACTTGCCCTGAGGCGAATTGAAGAACCCCGGGTCGTCTACGAGGCTCCGGTATTCTCCCACCATGTTGGGCTTGTAATGGAGGAGGACCTGCCAGGCGCGCCGTTCGTGCAGCTTAAGGGACATGGCTTTTTCAACGAGGACTTCGGCGTAGCCCTCGTCCGCTTGAGCGCGGGAAGGCAGAAGGAGGGACGCAAGGAACAAAAAAAGAAGCCATGCGGCTTTTGAAGAGCCGCATGGCCATGCGAGTGACGTATTTCGCTTCTTAGGAGTTTGAAGCAACCCTGTAGATACCATCGATGACGTCCGCTGACTCGACACTGGACGAAGTGTAGATCTCGTTGAAACCGGACTGCAGGCGCGAATAGAATCCTGCCCTGTTCTCCACAGGGACCGCGAGGAGCTCCGCGAGCGTGGAGAGCGACTCTCCGCTGCCGGAAGCGATGTCCTGCGCGAGGCTGTCCATGTTGTCAGCCACGAAGCGCTCTATCTTCTCGTTCTGCGCGATCCTGGACGGCGCCTTGCATCCGAGTGTCCCGGACGTGATGCCGAACGTCTGGTTCCCGAAGGTCCCGTTGGTCGTTA
>MGPL01000132.1:1209-17838 GCA_001797415.1 Deltaproteobacteria bacterium GWA2_55_10 | reverse complement strand
TTGTCCTGACCTATTTCCCTGAAGAGCTGGTTACCAAGACCGCACCCGGTATTGGTGTCATACGCGCCCTGGGCAGAAGCGCTTGCAGGCATAAAGAGCACGCCTGCGAGAAGGAGCGATGAGCCAACAGCAAAAAGTCTTTTCATCCAGGACCTCCTGAAGGGTTTTGAAATCTTTTATACCTTAAAGAGGCCCGTGTCAATCATAAATTAAGCTGTAAACCAGACGTTTTACAACGAGGTCCTGGAAATGTTGTCTATCACCTCTGAGGACTGTACGCTTGAAGAGGTGTATATCTTGGTGAAATTGGTCTGGAGAGAAGCATAAAAGGCAGACCTCTTATCCGTCGGCACCTCCATGAGCTCGGCCAGGGTCACGAGCGACTCCCCGCTACCTGCGGCCATGTCCTGGGCCAGCGTCTCCATGTTCACGGCAACGAAGTTCTTGAGCTTCTCGTTGCTCACGAACGAAGTGGGCTGCTGGCATTCCAGCGTGCCGGAGGTAATGCCGAAGGTCTGGTTGCCGAAGGTCCCGTTAGTCGTCACGGCGAACACCTGGAAGAGCGTCTTGTCCTGGCCGATTTCTTTAAAAAGCATATGCCCGAGACCGCACCCCGTGTTGGTGTCATAAGCGCCCTGGGCATAAGCGTAGCCAGGAAGCACAGCGATCCCCGTTAGAACGGCAAGAGAGCATCCAGCCAATAGCCTTTTCATGCGCACCTCCTGAGTAGTGGTTTTTAATTAGGATAGCTCAAAACCCTTGCTTGTCAATGAAGCTCACAAAAAAAAGGCTATCGGAAGATTATTTACCATCTCCAAAATTCGAGTAAAAAACAGCTGGCGCTGTAAAAAGATTTTACTCCGGACGGTTACATCGAAAAAGCCTACGCCGTGCGCCAGCTTAAGGACCGCCGATTCCGTTGGAAGGCATAAAATGCATCCAGGAATAGTAAAAAAATTTTACTCATTACGATAAAAAAGCCTGCTTTTTCAAGCAACAAGAACCTGGCACGGCGCTTGCTTTATCTATTGGTCACAAAACAATAAGGGAGGTGCACGATGAAACGAGGTCTCAAGAGCCTGCTTGCCGGTGCCGCACTTGTCGCGCCATTGCTGGCCGGAGGACCGGCGCTGGCGCAGCCAACCCTTCAGTTGGACATACTGAACGGGGTTTATGACGACACGACAGATACTATCGTAGCGACAAGCGACCAGTTCACGCTTTACGCTCTCCTCATCCCTGACCAGGACACGACGCTTGCCGATACTTTCTATATCTCGGCGGCCATTACCCCCAAGGTCGGGCCTGCTAACTCTGACCTCGGTTCATTTACCTTCAACGGGACCACGATAGACGTGACCGCCGATATGGTCTACGGCACGGCTCCCATTGAGGCAGACCTTACGCACGATCCGGGCGACCTGCCGAAGCACGGGATATTCGAGACCTTCTACACCGAGTTCGCCTTCACCTTCGACCCGAACAACACGGCGCTCGCCTACAACACGCAGGATGACGCCGGACAGGGGCCCACGCCAGACGCCAACGGCACGATGTATTTCGAGGACTTCCTGGTCGACGTATCGGGCCTCGATTCACCATACAGGATACACTTCGACGCTTATACAAAAATAGCCGTCAACGGCGACATTGATATAGAGGAGTTCGTTCCGCCATCCCATGACGCAGAGTCTGGCGTCGGAAACGGCGACCACAGGGTGCCTGAGCCGGGCACGATGGCGCTCCTTGGAGCGGCCCTGTGCATGGGAGCGGTTGTAAGAAGGTATCGGCTGTAAAGCGCTTCAAGGCTTATTCGCGGCCTGAAAATGGAAGTTGAACTTGCGTTTGGAACCGGACGCAAGATGTAAAAAAACCGATGATAAAAGGAGGAACACCGATGAAAAAGAGCCTGCTTTTCGCCGCAGCCGTAGCATTGGGCCTCACCGTATTCGGTCCTGCTGACAGCTTTGCGAAGGGATTTAACTTCAATTTCAACCACAACGGCAACGGCTACACCAACGGCAACACCAACGGGGAGTACTGTCCCCCCACGAACGAAAATAACCACAAGGTGCCTGAGCCAGGCACGATGGCGCTCCTCGGCGCAGCTGCAATGGCCGCGATATATCTCAAGAAGAGGACTTCCAGGCAGTAGCGGTAAGGGAAGTACCTTTGGCAGCGGGATTTGCGGCAGCAAGGTTCAGGAAAAGGGCTTGATATCCCGTTGAATGCAAGACGCCCGTCGGCATCGCCGGCGGGCGTCTTTTTTTTATGAATCTCGAGATGAACTACACCAGACTGGCATATCGCGGGTTCAGGTTTTCAACCTGAACCCGAATGATCTGCAGCGGGCATCACGGAAATTTCGGGTTCAATTTTCAAAAATGAACCCGCCAATTCGAAATCGTCAAGTGCTTTCTCCTTCTCCCCTCCGGGGAGAAGGTTGGGATGAGGGGGACGGTATTAAAAGACCCCCTCACCTTACTCCTCTCCCCCAAGGGGAGAGGATATGAAGTATTGCCGTAAGCCTGCGTGATAGACTCTATCGAGAATAAGGCTGTCATCAGACTCTAACTCAAAGATTTTTTCACCTCGACCGCAGCCTCTTTAAGGTCAACGAGCCTTACATCCCCGCTCCTTCTTTCCTTTATCTCGACCTTGCCCTGCTTGAGGTTCCTCTCCCCTATGGTCACGCGCACGGGTATGCCGATGAGGTCGGCGTCCTTGAACTTCACGCCTGCCCTCTCGTCCCTGTCGTCGAGGAGCACCTCCATCTCAGAGCGCAATTCATCATAAAGGGCCTCTGCGGCCTTGCGGGTCTCCTCGTCCTTTACGTTCACCGGGAGCACCATGCAGTCAAACGGCGCGAGCGGCCTCGGCCATATTATCCCGGCCTCGTCATGGTTCTGCTCGATGGCCGCCGCGGCTGTCCTGCCGACGCCTATGCCGTAGCAGCCCATCGTTATAACGCGCTCCTTCCCTTCCTCGTCCAGGAAGGTCGCGCCCATTGCCTCCGAGTACTTTGTGCCGAGCTTGAATATATGGCCGACCTCTATGCCCCTCTTTATCTCGAATGTGCCCTCGCACCTCGGGCAGCGGTCGCCTGCTTCGGCGTTGCGCAGATCGGCGTAAGCGGCGTGGAAGTCCCTTGAGGCATTGACGTGCTTCAAATGCGCGTCCAATTCGTTCGCGCCTGTGAAGCCGTCAGATATATTCCTTACGCCGAAGTCGGCGTATATTGGTATGGATAGCTTCACCGGCCCGGCGAAGCCCACCGGCGCGCCTGTCGCCTTTTGCACCTGTGCCTCCTCAGCGAGTTTCACCCACTGCGCGCCTGTTACTTTCTTGAGCTTGAACTCGTTGATCTGGTGATCTCCCCTTACAAGGGCAGCGACAAGCCCCTTGTCGGTTTCATAGATAAGGGTCTTTATCATGAGCTCAGGCCTTGTCTTCAGGAAGGCGCTGACCTCTTCAATGGTCTTCATGCCGGGGGTCGAAACCCTCTCGACGGCTTGCCCGCTGGCGGGCTTCAGGGCTTCAGGCTCCCTGACCTCCGCCCTTTCGATATTGGCCGCGTAGGCGCACTTTGCGCAGCTCGCTATCGCGTCCTCGCCGCTCTCGGCCAGCACCATGAACTCGTGCGAGAACCTGCCGCCTATGGCCCCGGTCTCGGCCTCGACTGCCCTGAACGCAAGGCCGCACCTCTCGAATATGCGCGTATAGGCCCGGTACATGTTCTCGTACTCGGCATCGAGGCTCTCCGCGGTGGCGTGAAAGGAGTACGCGTCCTTCATCACGAACTCCCTGCCCCTCATCAGGCCGAACCTCGGGCGTATCTCGTCCCTGAACTTGGTCTGTATCTGGTAGAGGTTCAAGGGCAGCTCCCTGTAGGACCTGACTTCCCTCCTCACCATGTCGGTCACGACCTCTTCGTGCGTGGGGCCGAGGCAGAACTCCCTGTCGTGCCTGTCCCGCAGCCGAAGGAGCTCCTTTCCGTACTCGTCCCACCTGCCGCTCTCCTGCCAGAGCTCCGCGGGGATGACGACGGGCATCGAAACCTCCTGGGCGCCGGCCCTGTTCATCTCCTCCCTTATGATCCTCTCTACGTTCCTTACGGCCCTCAGGCCCAGCGGCAGCAGGGTGTATATGCCGGCCGCGACCTTCCTTATCATGCCGGCGCGCATCATGAGCTTCTGGCTTACGACCTCCGCATCGGACGGGGACTCTTTGAGCGTGGGCAGGAGCATCTTTGAATAGCGCATCTTCAACTCTCTCCGGTTTATTTTATCGAGCTTGCGTCAACTTAAAAGAAAGGCCGGGTAAAATCCCCGGCCTTTAAAAATATGGGATTAAACGCAGGGCCTTACAGCATGCCCTCGTTCACTGTTATCTCTGACTTTTCGCGGAGGCCGTTAAGCCACTTCGTGAGGACCTCGTCCTGCTTCTCCGTGAGGAGCCGCGAGCGGATATCGTCCTTCTTCATCTCAAAACCGGCCTCCTGGGCCTCTTTCACGCCAGCGAACCTGAGCACATAATGCTTGCCGTTCTGGGAGAGCACCTCGGGGAAGTACGGGGCCTTCTCGTCGAGAGTGAACAGGTTCTCCTTGTCTCCGACAAATATGCCGGTGCGCGGCATGAAGCCTTCCACCCTGCCGAAATAGCCGGTCGAGTCGACCTTGAGCTTCTCCGCGGCTGCTACCTTGGCCATGTCCTCGCCATTTTTGAGCCTGTCCAGCAACTGCCGGGCCTTATTTTTAGCGGCGCTCCCCGCCTTCTCAAGGGCGATGGAGTCCTTTACCTTTTGCCCGACCTCGTTGAAGTCAGGGACGTGCGCGTCCTTCCTGTCTAACACTTTCAGGAGATACGCGCCCTCTTCGGTGTCGATTATCCTTGATCCCTCGCCTGGCGAGAGCCTGAAGACAGCCAGGTTCAGGTCCTGGTTCCTGGCAAGCTCCTCTCTCTGGTCGTTCTCGGAGAAGTAACCTGTTACAGCGGCCCTTATGCCCTTCTCGGACAAAGCGGCCTTCTTCATCTCATCGTCGGATTTTGCCTGGCCTGCCTTCGCGTCCAGCTTCATGAGCGCTTCCCTCGCGAGCGTGACCGACTTCTGCCCCGCGAGAGCCTCTTTTATGGAAGGTTCAGCTTCCTTGATGGGCAGATATCCCGAGTCCTTCTTGTCCTCGACCTTTATGATATGGAAGCCGAACTCGGTCTCGACCACATTGCTGACTTCATTCTTATTGAGAGCGAACGCGGACTCTTCGAACGCCTTTATCATTATGCCCTTCTGGAACCAGCCGAGGTCCCCGCCCTGCTTTACGCTTCCGGGGTCCTGGGATGCCTGCCTGGCGAGGGTGGCGAAATCAGCGCCTGACCTTACCTTTTTGAGGATGTCCTCGGCCTTGCTCCTGGCATCGGCCTTCGCCTTTTCCTTATCCTGTGCCTTGGCGTCCGCCATTATGAGTATGTGCCTTGCCTTCACGGCCGCGGGGGCCTCGAATTGATTCTTGTTCTTCTCGTAGTACTCCTTGACCTCCGCGTCGGTTACCGCGGCCTTACCTGAAAAATTATCGTACTTCGCAAATGCGTAGAAAGCCTTGACCCTCAGGGGCACCATGAAATCAGAGGCGTTCTTCTGAAGGTATTCTTTGGCTTCCTCGTCGGTCACGATTACGCCGCCCTTCATGGCAGCGCTATCGACAGCTATATATTCAAGGTCTATCTTTTTGTTCTCCTCGAAGTACCTCGCGCGCACCTCGTCATCTGTAACCGCCACGTCCTTCAGTACCTGCGCCCTTATCCTGGCTGTTACGATGTCCGACTCGACGTTCTTCTCGAACTCGGCCGGGTTGAGCCTGTTCGAGCTCAGGACCTTGAAGTAGAGGTCCTTGTCGAAAGAGCCGTTGTTGCTGAAGGCGGGCATGGACCGTATCGCGTCCTGCACCTCTTTTTCGCTGGCCTCTATGCCCTGGGCATCGGCCTCTTTCAGGGCGAGTATCCTGTTAATAAGGATGTCTACGGACTTATGTTTGAGGTCGAGCTTCTGGACCATCTCGTCTGTAAACTGGTCCTTGAAAGTCTCCCTGTAAAATTCAACCTGTCTTTTGTAGAGGTTCGCGTATTCCCTCGAAGTAATAGACACTCCGTCAACGCTCGCGACCACGCCGGGTTCATTTCCTCCCCCGCCGTTTGGCCCGACGCCCCAGAAGATGAAAACGACTATGATGGCGGCGAAAGCTACTAATATTATGGCGGAATTGCGCCTCTTCCTGATACCCTCGAGCATCTATGCCTCCTGATGCAGGGATATGATGTAACCCCTGTCACCTATTTGTTGGATTCAAACCGTTATCATAATGAAATTTGTACACAAATTCAACTTTTTTCCTTGCCAAGCCGAAATGATTTCTGTTAATATTTTCTGAATCAGGTTTAATTTCAAAGGAGTACAGGAACGAGATGCTAAATTACCTATTGGGTCTTTTCTCCAATGACCTCGCCATAGACCTGGGCACGGCCAGCACGCTCATATACGTCAAGGGCAAGGGCATTGTCTGCAACGAGCCTTCGGTCGTCGCCGTCAAAAAGGACGGCAAGGGAAAACGCGTGCTTGCCGTTGGCAGGGAAGCGAAGGCCATGCTTGGCCGAACGCCCGGCAATATCGCCGCCATCAGGCCCCTTAAGGACGGCGTCATAGCCGACTTCGAGATCACCGAGGAGATGCTCAAGTACTTCATCGCCAAGGTGCACAACAGAAGGCTTCTCGTGCGCCCCCGCATCATAATCGGCGTGCCCTCGGGCATAACCCAGGTCGAGAAGAGGGCTGTTCGGGAATCCGCCTATTCCGCCGGAGCCGCGGAGGTCTATCTCATCGAAGAGCCTATGGCAGCCGCCATAGGCGCGGGCCTTCCCATAACCGAGCCCTCGGGCAACATGATAGTAGACATCGGCGGCGGCACCTCGGAGATCGCCGTCATCTCTCTCGCGGGCATAGTCCAGTCGAAATCAATAAGGGTCGGCGGAGACAAGCTCGACGAGGTAATCGTCCAGTACATCAAGAGGAAGTATAACCTCGCCATCGGCACCGGAGTCGCCGAGATGATAAAGATGTCCCTCGGACTTCCCATGCCCGAGGAAAAGACCCATACTCTCGAGATTAAAGGCTCGAACCTCATCACAGGCATACCTACCACGCTCGAGATAGAGTCCGGCGAGATAAGGGAAGCCCTGAACGAGCCCATAAACGCCATCATCGAGGCCGTCAAGCACGTACTCGAGACGACCCCGCCGGAGCTTGCGGCAGACCTCGTCGACAAGGGGATCGTGCTCGCCGGAGGCGGCGCTCTCATAAAGAACCTCGACATAATCCTCCGTGAAGAGACGCAGCTGCCCGTGACCATAGCCGAAGACCCGCTCACCTGTGTCGTCAAGGGCGCGGGCAAAGTGCTCGACGAGATGAAGCTCCTGAGGGAAGTCACCATACCAAATTGATCCCGCAGGGCGTTTGTTCGTGAGAGAAGCTTTTTGTAAAAAGTTTCTCTCACACTCTCTCCAAAAACCTTCAGTTCTTCCAGTCCGGCCCCCCAGGATTCACGGGGGGCCGGACGGGAACTAAAAGTCTTTGAAGGGGGTCCGGGGGAAACCTTTCTACAGAAAGTTTCCATCGAATCAGCGCCACTGCAAAAGCGGAAGCGGAACGGTTGAATGAGAACTGAGCGGAACATCTATTCATTCCTTAGAAAGAACCACCTCACGATAGTATCCCTTCTTTTGGCGCTTTTTTCCCTGCACCTCGCCCTTACCGGAAAGAGAGAGTTTGAGAGGGGCTATCTCCTTAAGGAGCTCTTCTCATACACCCTTGCGCCGGCGGGGCGCGTGGCCCTCGGGGCCGAGAACGCGGTCAAGGACGTGTGGTCCGGCTACATAGCCCTCATGGGCGTGAAGGACGACAACGCGGCCCTTACAAAGACCGTGCTCGCTCTCAGGGATGAGAACAACAGGCTTAAAGAAGAGATACGTCTGAACGAAAGGCTCCGTGCCCTTGTCGATTACAAGGACAGCCTCCCCTATTACACCACCGGGGCCGCGATAATCGGCTTCAACATGGAGCGCTGGACCAGGACCATAGTGATAGACAAGGGCGCTGAGAGTGGGATGATGAGGGACCGGGCCGTTATCGCGCCGCAGGGCATCGTAGGCAGGACGCTTGACGTTCAGGGACGCACCTCGAGGGTGCTCCTTGCGACGGACCTGAGGTCCAATATAGATGTAATAGTCGAGCGCACGCGCGTCAAGGGCGTTGTTGAGGGGAACGGCACCGACGGCCTGATATTAAAATATGTACGGCAGGTCGACGACGTTCAGGTCGGGGACCGGATAATGACCTCCGGGCTATCCGGCGTATTCCCGAAGGGCCTCATCGCGGGCGAGGTCGTGAAGATAGAAAAAGGCGGGGATAATTTCTTCAAGCACATAGAGGTAAGGCCCTCTGTAGACATCGGCAAGATCGAAGAGGTGCTCGTCCTCAGGGAAGACACCTTTCACAATTAGGTTCTTCCGCTGACCTTCCCCGTCCCATAAAATCCAATCCGAAACGTCCTGCCGAAGATGCTTTTTGAGGCGGGCCTTAAGGCAATGCAATGAGAGAGTTCCTCGTTTTCCTCCCGCTTACCATCGCGTACTTCGCGTTAAAGAGCACCCTTTTCGCGGGCTTTCCGCTGCCTGATATCCCGCTCATAATCGTATTTTACATGGCGTACAGGAGGGCCGCCCTTGAGGGTGTTCTCTCGGCCTTTGCCTTCGGATACCTTGACGACGCCTTCAGCGGCGGCATCATCGGCACCACCTCCTTTGCCCTCGTGATCATATTCCTTGCCGTCCACCAGCTCTCGAAACTCGTGCAGTTCACTACCCCGGCCATAAGGGCCGCAGGGATACTCGCCGCGGCCCTCGTCAAGGGCGCGCTCATGTACTACGTCCTCACGGTCACGAATGTCGATGTCTACTTCCTCTCAAGGGTCTTCCTCGACGCCATTGTCACGGGCTTGCTTGCGCCCGCCGTGATAGCGCTGCTGCAGAAGCTCAACGCCTTCGCGGCCCCCCATAAGTTCAAGGACAGCGAGAATTGAGCAGGAGTTATTTCAAGGACAAGGAACCCGTTGAATTCAAGGGCAGGGTCTTTGCGGCCATGCTCCTTGTGGGCGTCTGCTTTTTCCTGCTCGCCGCCAGGCTATGGTACCTGCAGGTGTTCGAACATTCCTACTTCCTCGAGCTCTCCATGAACAACGCCACCCGCCTCATCAAGGCCCCTGCGCCGAGGGGGGTCGTCTATGACCGCGTTGGAGTGAAGATAGCCGAGAACCGCCCCGGCTTCGACCTCTACATAGTGCCGGAGGACGTCAAGGACTGGCCGAAGACAAAAGAGATGCTCACGAAGCTCGTCCAGATAGACGAGGAGGAGATAAACGAGGCCCTTGAGAAATCCAGTAAGAGGCCGCCCTTCCAGGCCGTGAAGCTCAAGGAAGACCTCTCATGGGAGGAGACCGTAAGGATAGAGAGCTTCAAGTTCGAGCTGCCGGGCCTGATGCTCGATGTTTCGCCCAAGAGGTCGTATGTATTCGGAGAGGCCACGGCCCATCTTCTCGGCTATCTGGGCGAGATAAGCGAAAAGGAGCTGAAAGAGAGGGAGGACGAGGGGCTGTACTCCTCCGGCGACCTCATAGGCAAGTACGGTCTCGAGAAGTATTTTGAGAGCGATCTGCGCGGCATAGACGGCGGCAAGGAACTCGAGGTCGACGCCCTCGGAAGGAAGATACGCGTCGTGAACTGGATACCTCCGTATCCGGGGAACAACATGAAGCTCACGATAGACATCAAGGCGCAGGTTGCGGCATGGGCCTCGCTCCACGACAAGGTCGGGGCCGTGGTCGCGATGGATCCGAAGACCGGCAAGGTGCTGGCAATGGTAAGCACTCCGGGCTTTGACCCCAACACCCTCTCCTCGCGCATAACACGCGAAGAATGGAGGGCCATAATAGAGAACCCCCTGAACGTGCTCAACAACCGTGCCATACAGGGGCAGTACCCGCCTGCGTCCACATACAAGCCCATACACGCGGCGGCCGCGCTCGAAGAAGGCGTCATAACGCCTGAGACAAAGATATATTCCGGCCCGTCATTCTGGTTTGCCGGAAGGGCCTACCGCGACTGGAAGGAGGAGGGGCACGGCAGCATAAACGTGCACAGGGCAATCGTGGAATCCTCCGACACCTTCTTCTACCAGGTCGGCTTGAAGCTCGGCATAGACCGCCTCGCCGACTACACGAAACGCTTCGGCTTCGGCACAAAGACCGGCGTACCATTGCATGGCGAGAAGTCCGGCCTCGTGCCCTCTTCAGAATGGAAGCGGAAGGTCTACAAGGTCAAATGGTACGAGGGAGAGACAATATCCGTCTCGGTCGGCCAGGGCTACATGCTCACGACCCCGCTGCAGCTCTTGAACGCCTACGCGGCCATAGCCAACGGCGGCACGCTATGGCGGCCCATAATTGTCGAAGAGATAACTACGCCTGAGGGCAAGGTCATATCGAGGGCAGAGCCTGAGAAGAGGGGGGAGCTTGGCATATCCGAAAAGACCATGTCCCATGTGAGGGACGGCCTCAGAGGCGTCACCCACGATGAAGGCGGCACCGCGAGGTTTTTGAGCAGGACGACGGATTTGAAGATTGCAGGAAAGACCGGCACCGCGCAGGTCGCAAGGCTCATAAAAAGGACGAAAAATATCGAATCCATTGCTTACAAGTACCGCGACCACGCGTGGTTCGCGGGCTTTGCGCCATATGACGACCCGCAGATAGCGGTCGTGGTCATCGTTGAGCACGGCGGCTTCGGCGCGAGCGCGGCCGCGCCGGTTGCGCGCGAGGTCTTCAAGGCATACCTGGGCAAGGAAGCGCCTCCCGCCGGAGTCGAGGGAGAGGCTGCCCCGCCGGAGACAGCGCCCACAGCGCCAGACGGTCGGACACCCTCTGTCATTCCGATTTCAGCGCCCGGAGTCAGACAGGCAGTTCCTGAGGAGAGTTTGAATGATTGACAGACGGCTTTTTACGCACTTTGACTGGGCGATCCTCTCGGTCATCATAGCGCTCATCGCGATAGGTTTTGCGAGCATCTACAGCGCAACGCACGCGCAGATGCCGTCAGTGTACAGGAAGGACGTATACTGGATAGGCATAGGCGCGGCATTCATGCTTTTTGCGATAGTCCTCAACTATCAATACCTCGAGAGGACCGCATATTTCGTCTACGGCGCGTCAATCCTGCTCCTTATCTCGGTCTTTTTCATAGGCAGCTCGTTCGGAGGGGCCCAGAGGTGGATATCTTTGGGCTTCTTCTCCCTGCAGCCCTCCGAGTTCGCCAAGATAGCGCTCATAATCACGCTCGCCAGGTATTTCAACCAGAAGATGGTCCCGGACAGTGGACTGGGGATCAAGGACCTCATTGCCCCCGGCCTTCTCATGACACTCCCGTTCCTCCTCATAGCTAAGCAGCCGGACCTCGGCACCGGAATAGTAATCTGGATGATATTCTGGTCAATGGCATTTATCGTGAAGATAAGGACCAGGGTCATTGCCGGGCTCGGCGCGCTCTTTGCCGCGATGGCCCCCATCGGCTGGATGTTCCTCAGGGACTACCAGAAGGCCAGGCTTACGAGCTTCATGAGCCCGGAGGCAGACCCGCTGGGGAGCGGCTACCATGTCATGCAGTCAAAGATAGCCATAGGCTCCGGCGGCCTGCTGGGCAAGGGGTTCACCGACGGCACGCAAGGCAAGCTCATGTTCCTGCCGGAGCACCATACCGACTTCATTTTCGCCTCTTATGCAGAGGAATGGGGGCTTGTCGGAGGGCTTATCGTCCTGGGCCTCTTCCTGGCCCTCGTCGTATCCGGGCTCAATACGGCGGCGAGCTCGAAAGACAGGTTCGGCTTCCTCATGGCGTTCGGCATAACATCCATGTTCTTCTGGCAGATAGCCATAAACCTGGGTATGGTCATGGGCCTGCTGCCTGTCGTCGGCGTGCCCCTGCCCTTTATCAGCTACGGCGGGTCGTTCCTCATAACCTCGATGATAGCAGCCGGGGTGCTCCTCAACATAAACATGAGAAGGTTTATATTCTAACGCCTTGAAAAAACTGGCTATTTTCCTCGCAACCGGCGCATACATAGGCAAAATACCCGTAGCGCCCGGCACCTTCGGGACGCTCTGGGGTGTAGCGGCCGCATGGCTCATCTCTGGGCTCACCCTTGAGGGGCGGGCCTTTGCCACGGTCGCTGTAATAGCCGTCTCTATCTGGGCCTCCGGCATGGCCTCAAAGGCCATTGGGAAGCACGACCACCCCTCGATAGTCGCCGACGAGATAAGCGGCTATCTGGTATCGTTTTTCATGCTCCCCTTCACGCTCTCCAACGCAATATTGGTATTTATTCTTTTCAGGTTTTTTGATATTGTTAAGCCCTATCCGGCAGGCATGCTGGACAAGCAGTTAAAGGGCGGGGCAGGCATCGTCCTCGACGACCTGGTAGCCGGAGTATATGCCAATATCTCGGCCCATGCGCTTATCTGGCTCTATACCGGCATATGAGACTTGAGGCCCTTATAGGAGTGGCCCTCAGGAAAAAAGGGCTTACTCTCGGCGTTGCCGAGTCCTGCACAGGCGGGCTACTCTCCAGCGCCATTACCGATGTTGCCGGAAGCTCTGATTATTTCCAGGGCGGCGTCGTTGCCTACGCCAACGGCATAAAAAGGTCACTTTTAAATGTGAAGGCCTCCACCCTAAGCTCATTCGGGGCCGTTTCGAAGGAGACCGCCGGTGAGATGGCCAGGGCCGTAAGATCGGCCCTGAAGGTCGATATCTCGGCAGCTATCACAGGCATTGCCGGGCCGGGCGGCGGGACATTGGAAAAGCCGGTCGGCCTTGTCTTCATAGCAATATCCAAAGGAAAGAGGACTACTGTCAAAAAGTTCCTCTTCAAGGGCGGCAGGAAGGCCATAAAGAGGCAATCGGCCGAGGCCGCTTTGACGATGCTCGCGGCCTCGCTCGGCATAAGGCTGCCTCTAAAAATTAGGAATCTTTTCTGAGGTCAAGGAAGGGCGGAAATAAAAAGCGCAGCATATGTATTGGTATATGTGAGCATTTTTATTTTCGCCCTGACACGGAGATCAGGAAAAATAACAATTTTTAGTAGCAGCCTAACGGAGGCCAGAGATAAGGACCTTCATAGCCATAAGGATACCGGCTGAGGTAAAAGAGCGGCTCCGTTCCGTACAGGCCCAACTCGACAGAGGCCCGGCGGCAATAAGCTGGACCAGGCCCGAATCCATTCACCTTACCCTCAAGTTCCTGGGCGAGGTGGATGACAACAGGATAGACGAGATCGGAAGCGCACTTGAGAAGGCCGCAGCCGGTGTAGCGCCCTTGAGCCTTGTGGTGGAAGGCGTGGGCGGCTTCCCTACACGTAAGTACCCGAGGGTCATCTGGGCCGGGATAAGAGAGAACGCGGAGCTCAAAAAGCTTCAGCTGCAGGTCGAGGAGGCAATAAGCTCCCTTGGCTTTGAGCCCGAAGACCGGGCCTTCTCCCCTCACCTGACGCTCTGCAGGATAAAGTCCACGGCAGACGGCAGGAAGATGGGCGGGCTTCTGGCAGAGGTACAGCCCGAGCTCAAGGCCGGCTTCGATGTCTCATCGGTCGTGCTCTTCAAGAGCGTATTGAAACCAGCCGGGGCAGAGTACACGGCGTTGAAAGAGATAATTCTGAAGGGTTAACCTTTTAAGGAGGAATGGACGGATGTCAAATCCCGGTATAACTTCGGCAAACAAGACAAAGGCGTTAGAACTGGCCATAAGCCAGATAGAGAAGCAGTTCGGCAAGGGCTCCATTATGAAGCTCGGCAAGGACGGTGCCGGCCCTGCCGAGGTCTCGGCCATATCCTCCGGCTCCACGGCCCTCGACATAGCGTTAGGGATTGGCGGCGTGCCAAGGGGCAGGGTCGTCGAGGTCTTCGGCCCAGAGTCCTCAGGCAAGACCACCCTCACCCTGCACATAGCCGCAGAGGCGCAGAAAGCCGGCGGCACGGTAGCCTTCATAGACGCGGAGCACGCGCTTGACCTTACCTACGCGAAAAAGCTGGGCGTCAACGCCGATGACCTCCTCCTCTCACAGCCGGACACCGGCGAGCAGGCACTGGAGATAGCGGACGTCCTCATAAGGAGCGGCGCGGTAGACCTCATAGTAATCGACTCGGTCGCGGCGCTCGTGCCAAGGGCAGAGCTCGAAGGAGAGATGGGTGACCAGCACATGGGCCTTCAGGCCAGGCTCATGAGCCAGGCCCTGCGCAAGCTCACATCGACCATAAGCAAGTCCAACACCTGCGTCATATTCATAAACCAGATAAGGCACAAGATAGGCGTTATGTTCGGGAGCCCCGAGACGACGACCGGCGGCAACGCGCTTAAGTTCTACGCATCGATCAGGATGGACATAAGGAAGATAGGCCAGATAAAGCAGGGCGAGTCCGTCATAGGCAACAGGATAAGGGTAAAGGTCGTAAAGAACAAGCTCGCGCCCCCGTTCAGGGACGCGGAGTTCGACATCATCTTCAACGAGGGCATCTCCAGGGAGGGAGACATCCTTGACCTCGGCTCCGCGGTAGACATAGTGGAGAAGAGCGGGTCATGGTTCTCCTACGGCGGCGAGAGGCTCGGCCAGGGCAGAGAGGCCGCGAGGGCGTTCCTCCGTGAGCACCCAGAGACGGCCGCCGAGATAGAGAGGAAGATACTCCAGCACTACGGCATCAAGGTTAAAGAGGAGCAGGCGTAAAATGGCAGAGATAGATCTTAGCTCGATACTCAATGTCGCGGTAAAGAGCAAGGCTTCCGACGTTCATCTGAAGGCAGGCGTGCCGCCGATACTGCGCGTGCACGGCTCGCTCATCCCCATAAAGAACCACGAGAGGCTCGCGCCGGACGAGATAGCCAGGGCAGCCCTGCGGGTCATGAACGACGCCCAGAAGGAGACCTTCAAGAACAACCATCAGATCGACCTTGCCTACAGCGTGCCGGGCCTGGGCAGGTTCAGGGTCAACATCTTCCAGCAGAGGGGCGCGGTCGGGATTGTCCTCCGGGTAATCCCCATCAAGATACAGACCTTCGAGGAGTTGAACCTGCCCAAGGTCCTTGAGACCGTAGCCAACGAAGTCAGGGGCCTCGTGCTGGTCACGGGCGTCACCGGAAGCGGCAAATCGACCACGCTTGCCGCGGTCCTCGACCACATAAACAACCACAAGTCCTGCCACGTCATATCAGCCGAAGACCCGATAGAATTCCTGCACAGGGACAAGAGGTGCATCATCAACCAGAGGGAGATAGGCGTCGACGCACTGGGCTTCTCAGAGGCGCTTCGCGGCGCTCTCCGTCAGGACCCCGACATCATCATGGTCGGCGAGATGAGGGACCTTGAGACGATAGAGATAGCCCTCACCGCGGCGGAGACAGGCCACCTGGTCCTCTCGACCCTGCACACGATCGACGCGATGGAGACCGTCAACAGGATAGTATCCGTCTTCCCCCCTTACCAGCAGAAGCAGATAAGGATACAGCTCGCGGGCGTAATAAAGGCGATAATCTCGCAGAGGCTCATGCCCACAAAGGACGGCCAGGGCAGGGTGCCCGCAGTCGAGGTCATGGTCTCGACCGGGCGCATCAGGGAGTGCATCGAGGACAAGGAAAAAACCAAGGACATCGCGGACGCGATATCAAAGGGCTATACTACCTACGGCATGCAGACCTTTGACCAGTCGATAATGTCGCTCCTCAACAAGGGGCTTATCTCGTACGAAGAGGCTCTGAGGCAGGCCAGCAACCCGGCTGACTTCGCCCTCAAGTTTAAGGGCGTATCCGGCACGAGCGATATGGGCTGGAAGGACTTTGAAAAGGGCGAGAAGGAAGGCGGCGCTTCGGCCCCTCCGTCCGACATAGAAAGGTTCTGATTCCGTCACCCACTCCTCTATGCCTTATGACTGAAAACCCGGAAAGGCAGGGCGCAGGCAAAAGCGCCAATGCTGCCGCGCTCCGCCTTCTTTCCCTGAGGCAGCGGAGCGTCTTTGAGATAACCTCCAGGCTCAAGGACAAGGGCTTTGAGCCTGTTGAGATAGACAAGACCGTCGCCTATCTTACGGATATCGGCCTTCTCGATGACGAGAAGTTCGCGAAGGCGCTCTGTGAGTCCCGCGCCAGGTACAAGGCATGGGGCCCTGCCCGGATAGCGCGCGACCTCGCTTTGAAGGGCATAGAAGAAGGCATCATAAAAAAGGCGCTGAGCGAGGCGGCCCCCGAGGAAGAGGCTGCCCTCGAGGCCCTGAAGCGCTGGAGAAGAAGGAATAAGACGGCAGAAGGCCCAAAGGCGCGCGAGCGGGCCTTCAGGCACCTTAGGGCGCGGGGGTTCTCATCTGCGGCCATCATGAAGGCGCTCGGCGTGAGGATTGAGATAGATACCGAATAGCTTGTTTGATATTTTTGTTTAATGCGGACGAGATCAAATCCATTACTTTGGAAAAAACAACCATGAAGTCCTCCGAC
>MGPL01000132.1:303-1189 GCA_001797415.1 Deltaproteobacteria bacterium GWA2_55_10 | reverse complement strand
TTATTTTGCCAAAAACGGCCATACGGTCGTGCCCTCTTCGGGCCTTGTTCCAAAAGGCGACCCCACCCTTCTCTTCACAAACGCGGGCATGGTCCAGTTCAAGGGGGTCTTCCTCGAAGAGGAGACAAGGGACTACAAGAGGGCGGCCTCCTGCCAGAGGTGCATGAGGGCGGGCGGCAAGCACAACGACCTTGAGAACGTGGGCAGGACAGCAAGGCATCATACATTCTTCGAGATGCTCGGCAACTTCTCCTTCGGCGACTATTTCAAGGAAGGCGCGATCAAGTTTGCCTGGGAGTTTCTTACAAAAGAGATGGGGCTTCCGAAAGAGAAGCTCTGGGTCACGGTATTCGAAACCGACGATGAAGCGGCAGGCATCTGGAAAAAGACCGCCGGAGTGCCCGATGAACGGATAGTACGCCTTGGAGAGAAGGACAACTTCTGGTCAATGGGCGACACAGGCCCGTGCGGCCCATGCTCCGAGATACTCATAGACCAGGGGCCCGAAGTGGGCTGCGGTAGAATGGAGTGCGCGGTTGGCTGCGACTGCGACAGGTACCTTGAGCTCTGGAACCTGGTCTTCATGCAGTACGACAGGAGCGCACAAGGCAAGCTCACACCGCTGCCCAAGCCATGCATTGACACTGGCATGGGCCTGGAGCGCCTCTCGGCCGTATTGCAGGGCAAGCTCAACAACTACGACAGCGACCTCTTCTCTGCCATAATAAACAGGATAGTCGAGCTCTCAGGCGTTAAGTACAACGCGAACCCCGAGACCGACGTATCCATAAGGGCTGTCGCCGACCACGCGAGGGCGATTACCTTCCTGATGGCTGACGGCGTGCTGCCGAGCAACGAAGGCAAAGGCTACGTTCTCAGGAGGATT
>MGPL01000132.1:0-287 GCA_001797415.1 Deltaproteobacteria bacterium GWA2_55_10 | reverse complement strand
GCCACGGCAGGTACCTGGGTATGAAGGAGCCTTTCCTCTTCAAGGTGAACGGGACGGTAATCGAGGCGATGGGCGCGGTCTACCCTGAGCTAATAAAGGCAAAGGACCTTGTCTTCAGGGCGACAAAGGGAGAGGAAGAGCGCTTCTTCGAGACACTGGAGAGGGGCCTGGAGCTCCTTGACGCACAGATAAAGGCCATGAAGGAGATGAACGAGACAAAGGTCCCCGGAGACGTCGCGTTCAAGCTCTATGACACATTCGGCTTCCCCGTAGACCTTACCGCGGAC
>MGPL01000131.1:21063-21224 GCA_001797415.1 Deltaproteobacteria bacterium GWA2_55_10 | reverse complement strand
GTTTTAGTATAATTCACTATGACATCAGAAAAGAATCCGAATCCGGCTCCAAAGAGCATTAAACCGAAGAAAGAAGAAAACAAAACCATTCTTTCCATTATTCGCTCGCGGGTCGCACTTCTCGTTGGTATTGTATTCCTCGCATTGCTCGCGTTCGTACT
>MGPL01000131.1:18918-20799 GCA_001797415.1 Deltaproteobacteria bacterium GWA2_55_10 | reverse complement strand
TGCGGCAAGGCCGATGAATACGCCTGAGAGGAAATATCGCGCAAGCTCCGGTCTTTCTATGAGGCGAACGGCAAAAAAGACCGCAGATAAGGCGATGGCAGGCTCGAAAAGCTTATGCCTCGGGTGCATCCAGACAACCAGCAGGAGGCCGAAGAGCGCAAGCAGCCAATAAGACCTGATGACCCTTCTTGCTGCCAGCAGTCCCAAGAAAAGGCCCAGTGCCTGGAATATGGCGGTCGAGGCCCGCAAGGCCATGATGCCGTCGCCCAGCACATACGACCAGAGCGCGCCCCAGTAATAGCGTCCGGGATCGTATGATTGAAAATCCCTGAGTGGAACCTGCCCGTC
The DNA here is from genome assembly GCA_001797415.1 of Deltaproteobacteria bacterium GWA2_55_10. Taxonomy (GTDB): domain Bacteria; phylum Desulfobacterota; class GWC2-55-46; order GWC2-55-46; family GWC2-55-46; genus UBA5799. The sequence goes on along the minus strand of MGPL01000131.1, from coordinate 20,451 downwards.
CGCAGTATGAAGAGTCCCGTACCAGAGGAACCCTTCGTCCGCGAGATTGAGCCCTATATTGCCCTGAAGCCAGAAAGAGAGCCCGACGAGCGCGAGGGCGATGAAGGCAGTTTTGACGATGTCTTTGCTGGAATTGATACGGGTATGGGGGGCCGAATAGGACTTCATGACTGCATGCGAGTTTATCACGCGCCCCCCTTGAAAACAATCAACAAGCCGCAGGCAGACACCCCAGAAGAATTACCTTGAACATTTCGCCGGCCAAAATCTATAATGCTTTAGCCTGGAAACCTTTTGGCACGGATAGCAAGACGATATGCGCAACAAGATCAAAGAGGCCAAAATGCGCCTGCTGAAGATGCATTTTGAGAGCGGAATCGGGCATATAGGCGGGAACCTCTCGTGCCTCGATACGCTCATGTACCTGCATCACAGGGTAATGAAGCCGCAGGATGTTTTCGTGCTCTCAAAAGGCCACTCGGCCGGGGCGCTCTATGTCACCCTATGGTCAATGGGCCGCCTGAGCGATGAAGACCTCACCCGATTTCACGCGGACGGGACCATGCTTGCCGGACACCCGCCCCCGAACTGGATCCCGGAGATAAAGTTCGCGACAGGCAGCCTCGGCCACGGCCTTTCATTATCGGCAGGGATAGCGCTGGCAAAAAGATTCAAGGGCGAGGGCGGCAATGTGTACTGCCTTCTCTCTGACGGGGAATGGAACGAGGGCTCCAACTGGGAGGCCCTGATCTTCATTGCCCATCAGAAAATCGAGAACCTTACCTTTATCATAGACAATAACGGGCTGCAGGGCTTCGGTACGACCAAAGAAGTCGCTGACCTCGGCTCCCTGGCAGGGAAGCTCCGCTCTTTTTCACTTCGCGTAGACGAGATAGACGGCCATGACCTCGATTCAATAGCAGGGGCCTTCTCAAATACGCCTTCCGGGCCGCGCGCTATCGTAGCCCATACCAGAAAAGGCAACGGCGTCTCTTTCATGGAAAACGCGATGGAATGGCATTACCTTCCCATGTCAGACGAGCAGTACAGGCAGGCCTTGAAAGAAGTGGGCGGCAGATGAGAAACGCCCTTTGTAACAGCCTCATCAACCATGCGGCCAAGGAAGACTTCGTATTCCTCACCGGCGACCTGGGGTACAACGCCCTGGAGCCGCTTCGCGCCGCGATGGGCCCCCGCTTTATAAACGCCGGGGTCGCCGAACAGAACATGATATCCGTTGCCGCCGGCATGTCTTCGCTTGCCCTCGTTCCGTGGGTATACAGCATCGCCCCGTTCGTATATGCCCGGCCCTTCGAGCAGATACGCAACGATGTCTGCATGCACGGCCTGCACGTCGTGATAGTAGGCAATGGCGGGGGCTATGCATACGGCTCAATGGGCGCGACCCATCACGCGCTTGAGGATTACGGGACGCTGCTTGGATTGCCTGATATGCATGCATTCATCCCGGCATTTGCGGCGGATGTGCCGGTCATCGTCAACAGGCTCTTTGATTTCAAGCGCCCTTCCTAT
>MGPL01000131.1:18635-18886 GCA_001797415.1 Deltaproteobacteria bacterium GWA2_55_10 | reverse complement strand
GCCCGCCCCTCCCTCTGGGTATTGACAGAGCTGCCTGTAAAAAAAGAAGCCATACCGGACGGGCTTATAAATGATATAAGGCAATCGGGGTGCCTGTTCGTGGTGGAAGAGCATGTGGCGCACGGCGGGGCAGGACAGATGCTGGCATGCGCGCTTCTCGAGATGAATGAGGCGCCGCGCGAATTCATACACCGGTCTGCCAGGGGCTACGTCTCCGGGCTTTACGGGTCCCAGCTTTTTCACCGCAGGGA
>MGPL01000131.1:15261-18613 GCA_001797415.1 Deltaproteobacteria bacterium GWA2_55_10 | reverse complement strand
ATTGTAGCCGAGGTAATGAAGAGATATGGACCTGCTGCAAAAAGCTAAAAAACTCCAGTGGCCGGTACTGGTACTCGGAGGGAGCGGCTTTGTAGGGGCGAACCTCTTAAGGATGCTCCTTAAGGCCCGCGGCGACGTCTACGGGACCGCGACGCAGTTTCCGTGCTGGCGACTGGAAGGCCTGGATGAGAAGAACATCATAACAACGGACCTTCTCGTGGACAGCAACATCGATGCCCTGCTGGAGAGAATTCGGCCCAGGACCATCTTCAATTGCGTTGCTTACGGCGCGTATTCATTTGAGACCGACGCCAGGCTGATCTACCAGACCAATTTCAATTTCACGGCCAGGCTGCTGGAGCGTCTCAAGGACATGGATATATCGTGCTACATCCACGCCGGCAGCTCCTCGGAATACGGGGACAATGCCGCCGGGCCGTCCGAGGGCGACCTGCCCTCACCGAACAGCGACTATGCCGTATCCAAGGTGGCATCCGCGAACCTCATACATTTCATGGGCGCAAAGCGAAAGCTGCCATGCGCCAATCTGCGCCTCTACTCGGTATATGGCCCGCTGGAGGACTCCTCCAGGCTTATCCCGAATGTAGTGCGGCGCGGGGTCGAAGGCAGATACCCTGAGTTCGTTCACCCCGAGATATCCCGGGATTTCATATATATCGACGACGTATGCGAGGCCTTCATCGACGCGGCCCTGAACCTCAGGAAAGAGGACTACGGCGCGTCGTTCAATATAGGAAGCGGGCATAAGACGACCATCAGAGAGGTCGCGGCCGCCGCAAAGGACATCTTCGGGATAGAAGCCGGACCGGTCTACGGCTCCATGCCTGAGAGGCACTGGGACATGTCGAACTGGTTCGCCAACGTGGCAAAGGCCTCGGAGTGCATAGGCTGGAGGCCCGGGACGGATTTTCGAGAAGGGCTCAAGAAGGCCGCCGAATGGTACCGCTCTCTTGAAGACAAGCAGAAGTACCATCAATCCTCCAAGATGTTCGGGCTGGACGCCGAGCGCAGCGTTTCAGCCATTATCGCCTGCTACAAGGACAACCAGGCCATACCCATCATGTACGAGCGGCTCAAGGCCGCCTTCGAGAAGCTCAAGGTCGAATACGAGATCATCTTCGTCAACGACAACAGCCCGGACGACTCCGAAGAGGTCATCCGCGCGATTACCCGCAAGGACCGCCGGGTCATCGGCATATCCCATTCGAGGAACTTCGGCTCCCAGTCCGCGTTCAGAAGCGGCATGGAGATAGCCACTAAAAACTCATGCGTGCTCCTCGACGGCGACCTTCAGGACCCGCCGGAACTCATAAAGGACTTTGTCGCAAAATGGCGCGAAGGCTACGACGTCGTATACGGGCGTCGCGTCAAACGCGAGGCCTCGATGTTCATGAGGGTGGCCACAAAGACCTTTTACAGGGTCTTCGATTACTTCTCATACATCGCCATACCGCATGATGCCGGCGATTTCTCGCTCATAGACAAGAGAGTAGTCCACTGGATGCTCCAGTTCCCGGAGCGCGACCTGTTCCTGCGCGGCGTGAGGGCCTTTTCCGGCTTCAGGCAGGCCGGGGTCGACTACGTGCGCCCAGAGCGCATGTTCGGGACATCGACCAACAACTTTTTCAAGAACATAGGCTGGGCGAAAAAAGGCATACTCTCCTTCAGCAACACCCCTCTGAATATCCTGAGTTTTTCAGGCGTGACGCTCTTTGGCCTCTCCGCGCTTCTGGCGGTGGCCCAGATCGTGAGCCGCATCTTCTTCCCGGAACTTGCGCCGAAGGGCGTAACTACCCTGATGCTCATAATATTGTTCTTCGGTTCCCTGAACCTTCTCGGACTCTCGCTTATAGGCGAATATATCGGAAAGATCTTCGAAGAGGTCAAACGGAGGCCGCATTTCATACGCCGCTCAATCATCAGAGACGGCGAGGTGCGTTCCGCGGCGCTCATGGACTCGAATGAAAGGAAGGCTTGAGGATGAGCCGGGAGAAAAATATCCAGAAGTTCAACAGCGACGTTATAGCCAACGCCGGTTACGTATATACTTCAGATGACAGGCTTTCCAGCCGCCTTGCTAACGAAAGGTTATCCGAGGCGGTCAGGCGGATAACGCGCCTTGAAGGGAAACGAATCATTGACATCGGATGCGGCGACGGGGAATATACCATCGAGCTTCTGGCCAGCGGGCCTGCTTACGTCCTGGGGGTAGACGCCGCCAAATCCGCCGTGGACTCCGCTGCGAAGAAAGCCTCTAAGGAAGGCTCCCGCAATATCGAGTTCCGCGTCATGGACTTTTACAAGCTCAAGACCATGAGGGAGCGTTTCGATATCGCGATTGTCCGCGGGGTGCTGCACCATCTTTACGACCTTGAGAAGGCGATTGCCGCGATATCCGGTATAGCGGACGAGGTGGTGATCATAGAGCCTAACGGCTACAATCCGGTCCTGAAGGTCATCGAGAAGACCTCAAAGTACCACAGGGAGCACGAAGAGAAATCCTACCCCCCGTCCAGGCTCGACCGGTACTTCGAAAAGCAGGGCGGACGCGTTATGGAATCGTTCTATTGCGGCCTTGTGCCCTTTTTCTGCCCTGACCCTCTGGCAAAGGTCCTTAAATTTTTGGAGCCCGTTGTGGAGAAGGTGCCTGTCGTGAAGCAGTTGTCGTGCGCGGTCTATGTCTTGAAAGTAGGGTTTGACCGCCGCAAAATCAAAGACAGATGATTACGCGCCCCTGCCCGGTGTGCGGGTCAACAGATTATTCGAGAGTGTTCGCCGAAGCGAACTACGATTTCGGCAAGCTCGACGCCTTCGCCTTCGCATCCCGCAAGACGCCGGAATACATGCACTTCAGGCTCATCTCCTGCCCCGTCTGCGACCTTTTGTACTCAAATCCAATACTTGATGCGGACAGGCTGGGAAAGGCCTACGAGGAAGCGAGCTATGACAGTTCCGAAGAGGCTCAATACGCAAGCAGGACCTACGCCGCTTTTCTCGGAGAGATAAAGAAGAAGCTGCCCGATTCAAAAGGCGCGATAGACATAGGCGCGGGTGACGGAGCATTCCTTGAAAGGCTGCTCGAAAACGGGTTCACACAGGTCTGCGGAGTGGAACCCTCAAAAGCGCCTGTAGCTGCCGCCAGGAAAAACGTGCGGCCTTTTATCAAGCAAGGCCTTTTCAACCCCGAAGAATTCAAAGATGGAAGCGCGAGCCTTATAACCTGCTTTCAGACCCTCGAACACCTCTACGACCCGGAGACGATGTGCCTGAACGCGCACAGGATACTGAAAAAAGGCGGCGCAGTCTTTTTCGTATGCCATAACCGCCGTTC
>MGPL01000131.1:13942-15196 GCA_001797415.1 Deltaproteobacteria bacterium GWA2_55_10 | reverse complement strand
TAAGCGCCCTATGACATCCTTTCTAAAAAAGACCAAAGGCGGCCTTATACTGCCCGCCGGCAATATGGCCGTTATCGGCTATAAAAAATAACTTTCGCCAGAACATAAAAAAAACCGGAGGAAGCCCTGCTTCCCCCGGTTTTTTATTTCACCCCTTACCAGTTACGCAGTCCCGCCATAGAGCACCTGAACGTGAACTACCTCGTTCGTATCGGGATTGCCGATGATGAGCACCCGTTTATCGCCCGAGGCCAGGGGTGAGATATCCTCGAGGTTGCTTAAAACGTCCCAACCCCGTTCACTGGCGAAGAAGGACTCGCAGTTGACTATCGACTGGAAGCATACGCCGATAGTGGTATCAGCGCTGGTCCTGAACGGTATGTCAGCCTGCTGCGGCCCTAAAAGTCCGGGCACCTCGGTCCTTACTACCAGCTGGTTAGAGGCACGGTCTACATCCGTAAGGGTACCCAGATAGTAGACGCCTTCGCCTTCGCCTATAATGCCGGAATCGTATATGACATCACCCCCCAGGTCAGGGAACGCTTCCGTCGTCATGCCCTGCATACCCCGCTGCATGCCAGTTCCCGGCAGCACGGGTTGAGCCTGCGGCGACGGCTGCATGGGCTGTGTCATACTTCCGGATTTGCCATAATCCCGGGCAACAGCTCCGGTCGCCAGGACTACCGTAAGAAGTAGCGGCGCCAGGCCCAGCGTTTTGAGGATCCTCATGACAAACACCTCCTTTGTTTGGAACTTCCCTCATTATAAAGGTGCAATAGGCATGCCAGGAAAAAGGCCGACGGAAAAGCCGTTTTCCGTTAATAAACGACAGCTTCTGCCGTCTGGGCCAGCGTTGGCAAGCAGTTGCAAGCGCATTTCGTTAAAACGAAATGATAGAAAAGCCCTCCCATTAATTTGTATTCCGCTCAAGGGCCTACCCCAACATATTGTGCTTGTCTCATTTTATTAACACTTTGTATTGTACTTTTTACTTTACAAAACCTGTGAACTCTGTTACGATTGCCGCCTACAAACCCCGGGTGAAAAGATGAAGATAAAAAAGCTGGCAATTCACGGTTTCAAGTCATTTGTCGACAAGTCCGTCCTGCATTTCCCGGCAGGCACATCAGGCATAATCGGCCCCAACGGCTGCGGCAAGAGTAATATCGTCGACGCCATAAGGTGGGTACTCGGCGAGCAGAACGCAAGGCACCTTCGCGGCAAGCACATGGAGGACATCATCTTCAACGGCTC
>MGPL01000131.1:11465-13792 GCA_001797415.1 Deltaproteobacteria bacterium GWA2_55_10 | reverse complement strand
GGTCCAGTCCAGGCTCCGCGACATCGTCGACCTGTTCACAGACACCGGCATAGGCAACAGGGCCTATTCCATCATCGAGCAGGGGCAGGTCGGCTGGCTTATCAACGCCAAGGCCGAAGAGAGAAGGACCGTCTTCGAAGAGGCCGCCGGCATAAACAAGTTCAAGCACAAGAAAGAAGCTGCCCTCAGGAGGCTCGATTCCACAAAGGAGAACCTCACAAGGGTAAGCGACATCATAAGCGAGGTCAAAAGGCAGCTCAACTCGCTCAACAGGCAGGCCAAGAAAGCCGAGCGGTACAAGGCGCTGCGCGACGAGCTCAAGAGCCTCGAACTGCTCCTCTCGTCTCTTGAGTTCACGAAGATGAAGGCAGAGCTCTCTTCCCTTTCCAGGAGGCTCGTAGCGGTAAAGGACGAAGAGATATCATCGAGTGCGTTGTCTTCCGCCAAAGAGGAACAGGGAGAGGAGCTCAAGGTCGAATACCTCGGCGTCGAGGCCGAGTACAAATCAATAAGGGAACGCATATTCGAGATAGAGCGGAAGATCCAGGACGAGGAGCGAGGAAGCGCCCTGTCGAAGGTGCGCATGGACGAGCTCAAGAGGACGGAAGAGCGCCTTTCAGCCGAGATAAACGAGCTTACTCAGGCGAGAGAGGCCGCTATCGCCGAGATAGAGGGCTTATCCAGCTCTCAGACCTCCCTTTCAGCCGAGATAGAGTCTGAATCAGGCCTCCTGGCCGAGAACTCCGCTGCACTGGAGGCGCTCTCAGCCGAGCTTAGAAGCCGCGAAGCATCGCAGAGCGGCCTGAAGGCAGACTCGCTCAAGATATCCACCAGATTTTCAGATATCAGGCACTCCATACAGAACTGCCTAAGAGAGGAAGATGACCTTCGCGCAAGGGAGGCCCGCGCAAAGACGGAGATAGAACGGATATCCGGGCAGCTCGTATCAAAGGAAGAGCCCGTAAGGGCTTTCAAGGAGCGCATTACGGCCGCGGAAGAGGAGAAGGTCTCCGTCGAAAGGGAGCTCTCAGGCCTTAAGGAAAGGCTCGCTTCACTCGAGGCCGGGCGCATTGCCAGGAACGAAGAGGCCTTAAAGATCAAAGAGGAGTACGCAAAGGCCGCGGCCCTGCTCTCGACCCTCGAAGAGATGGAGAGGAACTTCGAGAGCATCAAAGGCGGCGCAAAGGCCATAATGCAAAGGGCGGATAAGACAGGCGTCTACGGCCTTATCGCCGACTGCATAGAGACAAACCCCGGCTACGAGAAGGCAGTCGAGGCCGTGCTGGGCGACAAGCTACAGTACGTCCTCGTCGAGAGCGCCAGAGAAGGCGTCGAGGCCATAGAGTACCTCAAATCAAAGGGCGCGGGCAGGGGCAGCTTCGTCCCTGTTAAAGACGCCCGCCCGGCCGCAAGCCCCATGCCGGTCGAGGCAGGCGGCTTCCAGAGCGTACGCGCGCTCGTAGCCGAACTGAGGATAAAGGAAGGCTACGAGGCGATAGTCAACTACCTCCTCGGCGAGGTATTCCTTGCCGACAACCTCGAAGCGGCTATCAATGCCTGGAAGGAGAGCGGAGGGTTCCGCTCTTTCGTGACCCCGGAAGGAGAGATAATAGACTCTCAGGGCGTCATCACCGGCGGCTCCGCGCTCTCTGACAGCGGCATACTGCAGAGAAGGGGCGAGATAAAGAAGGCGCGCGCAAAAACCGGAGAGCTTGAAAAGACCATATCATCCATTGAAGAAGAACTGAGGACGGCCCAGGAAGCGATACAGTCCGCAAAATCGAACCTCGACGCATTGAGGGAAAGGCTCCACAAGGCGGAGATAGAGCAGGTGAACCTCAAGGGCTCGCTCAAGCGCGAAGAAGAGGATATGGCGAGGCTTTCGACCACCCGCGAATCGCTCAGGGGCGAGTGCGCCGCAGCAGAGGCCAAGCTCGCCGACATAGCCGTTAAAAAGTCCTCTCTCTCCCAGGAGAGGGAAGGCCTTGAGGCTGCCCTTGCCGAAAAAGAGGCGGCGATAGCGGCCCTCTCCAGCGAGATCTCAGGCCTGGCCTCGAAAAGAGAGGCCATCTCTATTGTCGTGACAGAAGCGCGCGTGAAGCTCGCCAGCTCTCGCACCCGCCTCGAATCGTTCAAAAGGGAACTTGTTGAAAAGGAGCGCTCTGTCGAAGAGCGCGGCAGGAGGATTGAGGGCCGCCATGCCGACATCGAACAGGGGCGCAAAGAGATGGCGGAAAAGGAGCAGGAGCTCTCCAGGATAAAGGAGACCTTGGAGGGGCTTATCGGTCAGGTCGACGGAATAAAGAAAGAAGAGGCCGTAAAGACAG
>MGPL01000131.1:6264-11455 GCA_001797415.1 Deltaproteobacteria bacterium GWA2_55_10 | reverse complement strand
AGCGCTCAATACGCAGATAAGGACCGCCGAGCACGAACTCAAGGAGATAAAGAACAGGTACTCGGAGCTTCAGGAAATGAAGGGCGAGCTCACCATCGAGATAAGAGAGATGGAGCTTGCAATAGCCAACCTGAATGACAGGATGCGCGACAAGTACTCGTCTTTTGTACAGGAGTACAGGCCTGCCGAAGGCGAGGCAGCGCCGGATATCCAGGACCTCGAATCCCGGAGGGATGACCTTCGCGAGAAGATATCTTCGCTCGGCGAGGTAAGCCTCTCGGCCCTCGAAGAGTTTAACGAGCTTGAAAACAGGCACCAGTTCCTGCTCGACCAGCAATCTGACCTTACGAAATCCGTAGAGAGCCTGCACACCGCGATTCAAAGGATCAACAGGACCACGAGGGAGAAGTTCAAGACGACCTTTGATGAGATAAACGCCAAGTTCCAGGAGACCTTCCCCAGGTTCTTCAGCGGCGGCAGGGCCGAGCTCCGGCTCACGGAGGAATCGGACATACTCGAAGCGGGAGTCGAGATAGTCGCGCAGCCGCCGGGGAAACGCCTTCAGAACATAACCCTTCTATCAGGCGGAGAGAAGGCGCTTACGGCTACGGCCCTCATATTCGCCATATTCCTTATCAAGCCAAGCCCGTTCTGCCTGCTGGACGAGGTCGATGCGCCGCTTGACGACGCGAACATAGACAGGTTCAACATATTCGTGAAGGACATGTCGAAGATAAGCCAGTTCCTCCTCATCACGCATAACAAGAAGACCATGGAGATGGCCGACTCGCTCTACGGCATCACAATGCAGGAGCCGGGTATCTCGAAGGTCCTCACGCTGAAGTTCTAATCGGCTGCTTTAAAAAATCAAATTTAGTCCAGGCTTCAAATAAGCTCCATATGCGAGGCCCCGGTTAAATCGGGGAGCGAGGAATGAGGCGTACTCTTCTTGTACGCTGCAGTGACGAGCTTCTGATGCCAACAAAGCAGATGGACTTATTTCATGCCTGCTAACAAGATGTTCGAACGAATCCTAAATGACCTCTCCACGAGCGCCGGAGCCGCCGGAGCGATAATGATCGACCGGGACGGAGAGATAGTTGCGTCCTGGGCAGCCGGGCCGGATATGCAGATGGACCTCATCGGCGCGCATCACGGCATAATCCTCTCCATAATCAAGGATATCTCTTCCCGCCACGACCTCTCTACCGTAGGGCATGTCGCCATAACTACCGACAAGGCAAGGCTTGTAATTTCGACCGTTAAGGAAGGCTACTGCGTTGTGATGGCTCTTGGCAGGGAGACGCCCGTAGGCAAGGCACTCCATGAAGCCGGGAAAGCGGTTGAGAGGATAGAGAAGGAGATGGGCTGAGGCAAGGCAGGCCGAGTAGTCGCTCCTGCCTTGCCTGTGAATGGACTGAGGATCAGGGCGTATAGCGGACGGTCAGCCCCACCATATAGTACTCAAAGCCTGTCGCGCTGCCTACCGCGTAATTGCCGCGCTCGCCGCTTACCTCAATGGCTCCCCTGCCCACCTTGTACCCGGCCAATGCCGAGCCGCCTTCGAACTCGTCATCGCTGGAGACCCCGTTCCTGTCAAAGCTCTGGCGTCCGTAATAGGGTTCCATATAGGCATAGAAATTCTCTTTTTCATAATAGACGGTCAGCAACAGCTGATGTGAAAAGAACTGGTCAGGGTCAAAATAGCCGCTCCCGCTCTGCCTGTCAAAGTCAAGATACCTGAACTTGTAGCCGACATCCACCCGCAGGCTGCCCGGGACCAGCGTGTATCTGGGCCCAACGCTGAAGTCATTGGCGTAATTATCATCCGAAAATCTGCGGTGGCTCAAAGACGCGTTGAGGCGCGTCCTCCCGAACGGCCTCGCAGCTGAAACGGAATAGTCCGTGTACCTGACTCCGTTCTCGATCAATTGGGCCGTATCCGTGAGCATGTCCCTTGAGAAGCCTGCGGAGACGCTCCAGTCCAGCAGGTTGCCTTCCATCCCGGCGCCTCCGGTGAGGAACCCGCCGTTGCCCTTGAATACGCCTCCGACATTAGCGCGGCCTGTCACGCCGCCGATGAGCCTTCCCGACAGTAACACGGAGAAGCTCTCCGCGTTCTTGTCCCGTCCGTTGTCTTCCGCATCTATATGAGCATACCTGAACTCGCCTCTTTTTCCGGAGACCGGAAAACCGGCGCCGAGAGTGTAGCGCCTCACCTGGTTGGAATCGGTGTCGTTGTAATAGCTGAAGCCCGCGTTCAAGACAGGCCTGGTCTCAAGCTCTGCCCTCTCCAGCTCGCTCTTGAGCGCCTTGTAGTCGCGTTCCTGCGCCGGATAGGCCGGCACGAGCTTCTCAAAGCTCTCCTTCGATTTCTTTATCTGCCCCTCGTTCAACAGAGCGAACGCGTAACCGGTGCGCGCATCAAAGTCCTCCCTTTCCGCGAGCACTCGCTCGTATATCTTCAACGACTCGGCGCTGTTTCCCTTCCAGCGGAGCGCATTTGCCATTATCAGCAGGGCGTCCCTGTTTCCAGGGTCTTTGCCGAGCACGGCATCGGCATCGGATATCGCCTCGTCAAGCCTGCCGTCCCACGACAAAACCCGGGCAAGGTGGAGCCTTGCCTTGAGATTATCCCGGTCCGATTCCAGGACCTCACTCAATACCCTTATGGCGGAACCGAGGTCCCCTGCCCAGGATATGTACACGGCCATCTGGGTCTTCTCGGCTCCGCTGAAATCATTGGGGAGCGCCAGGGCCTTCAGATAATGCCCCGCCGCCGCCTCGTAGGCATCTTCTTTCACGAGGATATCGCCCGCGCTCTTTTGCGCGCGGGCCTCATCCGGCCCTGCTTGAGACTCGGCAGATTGCCCGCCGGATATTTCCGCCGCGCACACTGGCAAGGCCGTCATGACCGGAATCGTCAATAAGAAAAGAAAAGCCAATATCCTGTTCAATGCACTACATTCCTTTCATGAGGCGGCGTAAGGCCGCCATGTCGTATTCGTTATTGACGTTCATCCTGGATATCGCGTCGTAAGGACCGGAGGCAGACAGACGCCCGGGCTTTGACGTAAAGATATATTTGAAGCCTGCCTGCTTCGCCGCCTCGATCGCCCTGTCATTGTGGAGGTCGTAAGGCCAGGCGAGTATTTCCGGGTCTTTGCCAAGCTCTTTTCGATAGACTTCCCTGAACTTTTTCAGGTCTTTTTTCAAATCGCCTATTGAGACCGACGCGGCGCTCCGGGTAAAGGCGTGGAGGTCGTAGGTATGGCAGCCGAACTCGACAAGCCCGGACGCGTCCAGGTGCCTGCACTCATCCCAGCTCAACAGCGGCTTGCCCCAGCCGTTCTCCATTGCCGTGCCCATGTAAGCGGCTACTATGTTCATTACTGCCTTGAAGTCATACTCGCGAAGGAGAGGAAAGGCGAACTCCATGAAAGACGCCAGGCCGTCGTCAAAAGTTATTATTACAGATCGCCCCGCCTCGGCTTCATTCAGCGCACCCGCCTCCGAAGGCAGTATCGCCCTGAAGCCGTTTGAGTAGAGCCACTCCATTTGCGCAGCGAAAAGAGCCGGAGAGACCGTGTAATATTCGTCGGTCCTGTTTCCTATATCGTGGTACATGAGAACTGGTATGCCCGGCTCTGAGGCCAGTACCGCCGAGGGCATAATCGCGATCACCGCAAAGGCAGTGCCGCTGAACTTGAGAAAATCCCTTCTCGTTACCGTTCCCCTCATATATACTCCGGGATCTCTGAGAGCGCCTTTTTGTACTCTGAGAAGCTCTCTTTCCTGTACGTGTGATATACCGGGGTCTCCCATGCGTCCCAGGTGTGCTTTTTAACCCTTCCAGCGACGAACTGCTCAGGCAACGTATCCGTGGCGCTGTCAGCAAGCCCGGTCGCCAGCGCGGCAACTCCCCCCTTCTCCGGCTTGAAGGTCGCGGCTATGATATTCACTCCGTCGGTCTTCCGCGTAACGCTGCCCCCATCTTTCCACAGCACCGTCCTGGAACTCGGGTCTGTGAAGTTTATAAGCCCCCAGGGGAGCCTTACCTCTATCATGTTCTCCTTGAAATAGAAATCGGCGGCAGTGTTGTGGTCCGGGTTGCCAGGGTCCAGGCTTCCGAACTTGAGAGAGCTCATGGTGAAAAAGCGCGGCGGGAAAAACCGTTTTCCGTCCTTGCTGAACCGCCTGGTGTTGACCATGTTCTGCATGACCACCCACGCCCCGTCTCTCGATGCAACCGGGCGGATAGTCCCCTTGCCCGCGTTCAGGCGCTTGTCATAAGACTGGCAGGCGAGTATGCGGCTTCCCTCCCTCCCGTTTATCGAAATCAGGAATTTAAGCCCTATGGGGCTGAAAAGCCCGGTTGCGTAAGGCAGCTTGAACTCGCCTTTTTCGGGGTCGCAGGTGTCGAGCCCTATAAGATAGCGCGCCGTCTCGAAGTCGATCTTCTGATAGGTCTCCAGCATGACATAAAGAAAGCCTTCGTCGCTCCTGGCGTACAGGGCTTTCAAAGTCCTCGACCTGTCTGACCCGTCGTTGAAGCTCGCCCTTCGGCCCTCGCCTTTCTCGTACAAGCGCGAGCGAGAGGGCCAATCGGACCTGTCGCACGAGAGCCTGACTATTTTGCCGGGATATCCGGGATAGGTGCCGAGATATCCGAAATTCTGCTCGGCATCCTGGAGATTGAACCAAAGGGGGTTCCTTTCGGCCGGAAGCTCGTACGGCAGAAACAGCCAGTTCCTCTTGAACCACTCGTCGAACCAGCTGAAGACCATGCCGCCGGCCATCCCGCTCCTGTGGATGGTCTTGATTATCTCGCCTTCAATCTCGCCCTTTCGCCTTTCATCATGGCCGCCCTGGTTCCAGCCCTTCGCATGCCAGTGCGCGGGGTCCCTGTTGGTCGGCACTCCGAACTCCGCGATCAGGACCGGCTGGTCCCCGTGCTTTTTTCTGAGGTCCTGCAAATAGGCGAGATACGGCTCATCCCTGTCGAGATAGTCATTGTTCAGGAAGTCCGGATAATAAGGGTAGACATGGTATGTGGCAAAAAATCCGCCGCCGGATTCGGTTTTTATCCTGGAGAGGTCCAGAGACTCGGCGTCTTCGTTCTCGTTGCAGACCGCAGCCGTCTCACGGTCGCCGTGAAAAAAAAGCCTTTCGTCCTCGTAGCGAGACTCTG
>MGPL01000131.1:1256-6187 GCA_001797415.1 Deltaproteobacteria bacterium GWA2_55_10 | reverse complement strand
TACTCCTGGACATAGTCGCACATGCGCGCGAGCCATGCTTCCATCGGGCTCGCGTCCGCTATGGAGAGGAAGGCGCCACTGTAGCTCTTTTTCCCGTTCTCCGCGGACCTGTTGAACCCTTTGACGGCGCAGCTCTCCCATTCCCTGCCGAAGATGAAACCCGCCGTCCATCTTGAGACGTCGAATGCGTACTCGCCGCTTGCATAGCCCGGCCTCTCAGGCAAACTGGCATTGCCGAAGACCGCGTCGACGGCGTTACGTATATCTTTTCTTACTGAACCGGAAAAATCAGGACCGTTGAACTCCATCGAATCAGGAAGCTCGACCCATATTCCCTGAAACAGATATATTTTCTTCCCGGAGGACTTGTTGAACTCATGGAGGGCTTCATAGAAGCCGGGCGGATGGACCGTGTATGTGCGAACTGAGTTGACGCCCAGCTCAGCCATCTGATGGAACCATTTGAGGTAGGCGCCCTTTCTTATCGGGTACTCGCCGGGGAAAAAGCCGGGCAGTGCGAGCCCGAGGTTCATGCCTTTTATGAAGACCCTCTTCCAGCCGCCCTCCTCTTTTCGCTCGAGATAACCGGCCCCGGCCCTGAAAACGGAGGTCCGCTCCGGCGATGGCGGCGCTACTTTCATCCGTTCGATCTCTTCTACAAGCCTGTTGCATTCACGGTGGGCCGGGTCAAGCTCAAGCGCCTTGTAAAAAGCCCACCTCGCGGCCGGGAGATCGTGAAGCTTCAGGGATGCGAGCCCGTACCCGTAAAAATTCCTGGCGGTCTTTCCGGATTCCATCGACCGCCTGAATATATTCAGGGCCTCCTGGCAGTCGTCCTTCTCAATAGCCTGGAAGCCGATGTCGTCAATATTCATCAGACGGCCCTGTCATTGCGCTCTTCGTTTGTAAAACCGCTTTTCTTGACGAACTCCCATTTCTTTTTCTTTGAGAAGAGGAACTTGAATAGGGCCTGGGTCCTCCAGAGGGCAAGCAGCTGCCTGTAGCCGAAGTTCTCGACGACCCCGAAGAAGAGAAGCTTCAGGACGTCCTTGAGCCCCCGGTATCTCCTGTAAGAAAGCTCCTCGAGCAGTATTGCAGCCATGGAGAAGAATATGCCTATGAGCACCGCCATTATTATGAAAAGCAGGAAGAAGTACTTGTCCACTATGCCGAAAAAGAACGAGAGGGAGACGACGAAATATCCGGTTATCTCCACCCCCGGCCCGAGGAGCTCTATCATGAGCTGATACGGCAGGGCAAAGAGCCCTATCCTGCCGTAGCGCGGGTTGAAGAGCATCTTTCTGTAAATGTATATCGATTCCGCGAGCCCGAGGTGCCACCTGCTCCTCTGTCTTTTGAGCATGCGCAGGTCCCTGGGCGCCTCTGTCCAGCAGATGGGGTCGGGGACGAAGTTAATGCGGTATTTTATCTTCTTCTCGCGCAAATACTTATGCAGCCGCACGACAAGCTCCATATCCTCGGTGACCGTGTTTGACATATACCCTCCCACGGCCTGCACTGTCTTTTTATGGAACATGGAGAAGGTGCCGGAGATGATGAGAAGGGAATTCAATTGGCTCAGGCCCGCGCGGCCGAACAGGAAGCTCCTTATATATTCGACTATCTGGAGCATGGAGAGGCTGTCCCTAGGCAGCTCTACCCTTACGAGCCTTCCGCCCTTGACAACAGAGCCGTTCGCGACCCTCACGATCCCGCCCGTGGCCTTTACCAGCTCCGGTTCCTCGATTATAGGGCGCATGAGCCTCGTTATCGCGCTATCTTCAAGTATGGAATCGGCATCGACCGAGCAGAAGTACGGGGCCCTTGAAACGTTTATTCCGACGTTGAGCGAATCGGCCTTGCCGCCGTGGTCCTTGTCGACGACGATGAGCTTCGGAAAATCCGGGTTTACATAAAAGCCCCTCACCCGGCCCGTTGATATCGCGTCCCGGTAGATGACGTTTACGCGCTTGAGCGAGAACCCGTCCATGAGCCGCTGGAGAGTCGAATCCGTCGAACCGTCGTTGACTACGATGACCTCGTAATCGGGGTATCCGAGGTGCTGGAGCGACCTCACGGATTCGACTATATTGGTCTCTTCATTGAAGGCTGCCATAATGAGGCTTACGGGCGGAGCGACCGATGGGTGGATGGAGTTCTGGTATCTGCCGTACTCGAGCCTGGATAGATGCGTGGCGATGAAGGCCGCCGCGAGCACGAGCAGCAATAGATAGGTCCCGTTCGCGGCAAAATAGTACGCCAGGACCAGGTGGTTGAACCACGTAATGAGTTTAAGCGACAGGATTTCCAAACATCAAAAACCAGTGCCGGGCCTCAGTTGCCTTGGCTTCCGGCGCCGGAAAAACGGCTCTGGTTCTCCTTTAATGATTTGCAGACCTTGAGGATCGCATCTTCGTCCCCGGCCCCCTTGCCGGATATCGATGAGAGCGCCTCCCGGAGCTTATCTGGCCCCAGGGTCGAGAGCATGCCTGCGATCTGGACGACAGGGTCTGCCCCTTTACCCATATCGGCAGTCTTCCCATGATCCTTCAAAATATCTTCTCTTTCAAGCAGGCCGGCCACCCTGGAATAGATGTCTGCCCTTAAAAGCTCGTCAAGGGCCTGCTCCCTTGCGTACTGGTCGCTCTCCTCGATGTATACCCTGAGGAGCTCCAGGCAGCCGCTTGCGCCTATCCCTGCCATTGCCTCGGATGCCGCGGCGCGGACCTGCCAATTCCTGTCGCAAAGCGTCTCTTTCAATGCCCTCAAGGCCTTTTCATCGCCTATCAATCCGAGCGCCCTGGCAGAATGCAGGCGCACCACCCAGTCCTGGTCATCGAGCGAATGCAACAGCGCCGGTATGGCATCAGGGCTGCCGAGCCTGCCGAGGCCCTTGGCTGCCTTTGCCCTGACCTCCTGTTCGTCGTCTCTGAGCTTCCTCGTGAACTCCGAAAGGGCTGCCATGTCGTTTATCTCGCAGAGTATCTCCAGTACGGTCGCCCTGACCCTCCAGTCATCGTTATCGAGCTCGGAAAGCAGGTCTCTCAAAACGGCTGGCCCGAACGAGATGAGCGCGGATTTGAGCACGCGGGTCGAGACTTCCTCTTCGTCCTTGAGCGAGCGTTTCAAGATGCTGATGAGATGCGGTATCGCGGCCTCGTCGCCTATGGAACCGAGGGAATTTATAGCCATGAGCTTCAAGTCCTTATTGGCGCTCGATAAGGCCTCTATAAGGTGCGGCACGGCCCTCTGGCACCTTATCCTTCCGAGCTTTTCAGCCGCAAGCGCCTGATCCCACCTGTTTCCCTTCCTTATCCTCTCAAGGTAATGGCGGGTATAGCCCAGCTCGTCGAAAAGCCGTATAGCCTCTTCCCTGCCCGGCGTATCAAGCCCCTTGAAAAGGAACTCCTCGACAGCTGACCATGAAGGAGAGCCGGGCCTTGCCGTAAGCGCCTTTTCAGACTCTATCTTTGCCCCTGAGCTCAGGGCAATGAGCAGCCCGGAGTGCCTCTCTTTTTCCCTGTCCAGTATGGCGTACTTGCGGCCCATGAAGATCCTGCGGGCCACGACCGCAACTAACGCGGTCAATATGAGAACGGATACGGCCCAGATGATGAGCTGGATAAGCAGATAGGTCACTTTGAAAAAACTCTCCTTTGAGAGCGATTTTATCCCAAGTTCCTCTTATGATTCAATGACTTCTATTCAGTTTTCCGGCCTGAGCGCAAAAAAAAGGGGCTCTTTCAAGCCCCCTTTTAATATTTACCGTTTTATTCAACTCTTAGTTCAGCCATTCATTGAGCCAGGCCTTCCTGTCAGAGTCAGACCACTTCTTCCAGTCGCCCCTCTTCTTGGCCTTTTTCACGGCGTCCCTTGCCTCGTTCTTGCTCACGTTCTTCATTATGATGAGGACATTGCCCGGCTTAATGAGATCCGGGTTTTTCATCCTCGATACGTTATACCTGTAGATGAGCGGCCACTTCCACGCGTTCCCGTAGGTCTCAGAGCTCTTGGATATCCTCCAGAGCGTGTCTCCCCTCTTCACTACGTAGAAGCCGAGTACGTCGTCCACCTCCATGAGCCTCACGAGCTCTTCGGGCTTTATCTCGCCCGACTTGAGCCTCTTCGCGATGTTCGCCCTTAATGCCGCGAACTCATCCTTCAGGCTCGCAAGTCCTGCCGGGTCTACCCCGGCGGCCTTAAGCGCCTCGGTCTCCCTGCTCAATACGGCTATCTGCAGCTCCAGCTGCTTCCTCGCGTCCGTCTCCTTCGCGAGCCTCTCCCTGGTCTCCGAGAGCGCCTTCTCAAGCTCCTTTACCGCAGCCTTCTGGCTTACCTCCGATGTTTCAACGTCACGGAGGCGCGCTTCGACCACGCGCCTGGACTCTATCTCCTCATTGAGTCTCTTCTCAAGCTCTGCCCTGGCAGTCCTCAGCTCCCTTACCGTCGCCTCGCTCGCCTCCCTTGCGGCAGATACGTCCTTGAGCTGGGCCATGAGCGCACCCCTGGCCTGGGCCTCCTCGGCTATCTTTGCCTCGTTCTGCTTCGCGGCAAGCGTAAGCTCCCTTATGGCCGTCTCGCCGGCGCCCTTGGCAGCCTCGGCGTCCCTGAGGCGCGCCTCGATTATCGTCCTTGCAACAGATTCACTCGTAAGCCTTGCCTCCAGCTCGACCCTCGCCGTCCTGATATCCTCTATCACCAACGGGTCAGCGGGCGTTGCCGAAGCGGACTTGAGCATCTGCTCAAGCTCCTTGTTCTTCGCGTTGAGCTCTTCTACCATATAGCGCGCGGCGGCCGCCTGGGCAAGAGCCTCCTCAGCCTGCTTTATCCTGCTCTCAAGCTCCGAGTTCCTCTTATTGAGCGTCTCAAGAAGAGGGGCCTGCTCGCGGCTCCTCGCCAGCAACACCTCGGCGTCCTTGAGCCTTGAGGCA
>MGPL01000131.1:0-1235 GCA_001797415.1 Deltaproteobacteria bacterium GWA2_55_10 | reverse complement strand
ATCGATTCGGCCTGCATCCTCGCGGCCTCTGACTGCGCGAGGCTGAGCTCTGCATGCTTGAGCTTCATCTCAAGCTCGGTATTGCGCTCTATGAGTTTTTGCGCCACGAAGTTCGCTGCTTTGCCCTGCAGGCTCACAAGGCCGGCTTCCTTGAGCCTTGCCTCGAGCTCGGTGTTCTTGGCGATAAGGTCCTTTGCGACGTCGCTTGCAGCCTCTGCCCGCGCAAGCGCTATCTGGGTCTCCCTGAGCCTGTCCTGAAGCTCGTTGTTCTCGGCCTTTAGCCTTTCGGCCTTCAAATTGATCTGTGCGATCTCGGCGCGGGAGGCTTCGTCGGCCTTCTTATTTACATCCTGGGCCTCGGCGAGCCTCGCTTCAAGGAAGAGCACCTTTGACGAAAGCTCCTGGCGCTCCTTCTCCTTCTGCGCGATGTCGGCCGTTACGAGCCTGGCCTTTTCATCCAGCTCCTTCGCAAGCCCTGACTGGGCAGCTTTCGCGGCCTGGAGTTCTTTATTCAATGACGCCAGCGCCTCTGCTTTCTGTGCAGCGTCCTTGGAGGCAAGCTCCTTCTCGGCATTGAACCTCGCTATCTCCTTTTCAAGGTTCGCGAGCGACTCTATCCTGGCCTTTGACGCTTCCTCGGAGCTCGAACTGGCATCAAGGGAAGCCGCCAGCTCGGTTTCAAGGAGCGCTATTCTCTCGGCAAGGCCCTGCCTCTCCTTTTCCTTGAGGCTGAGGGCTTCCGTATTTGTGTTCAGCTTCGCTACTTCTGCCCTGAGCGCAGCCTCGGCCTTCTTCGACGCCTCTGCCTCTTTTGTCAGGAGCGCCAATGCCTCGGTCTTTTGTGTCGCGTCCTTTGCGGCAAGCTCCTTTTCACTGTTGAGCCTGGCTATTTCCTTCTCAAGCGAGGAAACGGACTCAATCCTGGCACTTGCGGCCTCAGCGGATTTCTTTTTAGCTTCCTCTGCCGCGGCCAGGTTGACTTCGAGCAGGGCTATCTTATCTGAGAACTGCTTTCTTTCCTCATCCTTTAACGCGACCGCCGCTGTGGCTTTACCGCCTTCTACCGCGCTCCTGAGGCTGGCCTCTGCCTTTCTCGAAGACTCGAGCTCGCCCTTCAAAGTTGCTGCGGCCTGCGCTTTTTCAGACGCGTCCTTCTGAGCAAGTTCCTTTTCAGAGTTGAGCTTCGCTATCTCCTTTTCAAGGTTCGCGAGCGACTCTATCCTGGCCTTTGACGC
>MGPL01000130.1:24137-27305 GCA_001797415.1 Deltaproteobacteria bacterium GWA2_55_10 | reverse complement strand
GGGCCTCTACGGCGGCGAGAAGAAGAAACGCGAGCCCATGGGCAGGGAGAAGATCCTCTCTGTAATAGAGGAGAAGATAACCAAGGGCGAGAATGTAAATAACCTCTTTCTCTGCAAGGACATAGCCTCTTATTTCAACTCGCACGAGTTCCTGCGCAAGTTCCGCGACCTTCCGGCAATAATAGACGAGCGCCATACGGTCAACACGGTCTGCATACTCTCGCCTACCCTGAGCGAGATACCTCCTGAGCTCGAAGAAGACATCGTGGTACTCGAGCTGTCTCTGCCGGACTACGACGAGATAGCCGACATGGTCTCGCGCACCTACGGACACCTCATACCCGCGAGCTGGCACGCATCCACCAGGTCCATCCTTTACAAGTCGCTCCAGGGCCTTTCCATGGACAACATACGCCGCGTCATAAGGAAGGCCATAAGCCTCAATAACGGCTTTTTGAACGAGAACTGCATCTCCTACATCCAGGACGAAAAGCAGCAGATAATAAAGAAGCAGAAGATACTCGATTATTACCCCCACAAAGAGACCATAGAGAACATAGGCGGCTTGAGCGAGATAAAGAAGTGGTTTGTCGAAAGGGAGCACGTCTTCAGGCTCTCGCGCGACAAGATAAGCACTCTCGGGCTTGACATACCCAAGGGCCTGCTTCTCATAGGCGTCCCCGGCTCAGGAAAGAGCCTCTGCTGCAAGGCGTTGGCAGGCATCTGGAACCTGCCGCTCCTGAGGCTCGACGTCGGCCGCCTCTTCGGCTCCACGGTCGGAGAGTCGGAGAAGAACATAAGAAGGTGCATACAGCTTGCCGAGGCGGTAAGCCCGTGTATACTCTGGATAGACGAGATAGACAAGGCGTTCGGCGGCGTGGGCGGATATCAGGGCGACTCGGGCACGCAGCTCCGCGTCTTCGGCACGTTTATAACCTGGCTCCAGGAAAAGGAGCACCCGGTCTTTGTAATATCCACTGCCAACGAACCGAGGAACCTCCCGCCCGAGCTATGGAGGAAGGGGCGCTACGACGAGGTCTTCTTCGTCGACCTTCCGAGCCAGGAGGAGAGGGAAGAGATATACAGGATACACCTCGAAAGAAGGGTGCAGAACCTCTCGCGCCTCGATGTAAGGGAGCTCTCCCAGAACAGCCAGGGCTTCACCGGCGCAGAGATAGAGCAGGCCGTAAAGGACGCGGTCGTGACGACCTTCAACAACCTGCACGAGGAGCATGCCGGCAGGCAGATAGATGAGGTCATCGAGGGACTGCTTTCGCTTGACGTCACGCAGGAGTGTCTACTGAGGTCCATAAGGCTTATCACCCCTCTTTCCGTCCTCAAGAAGGAGGAGATAGAGGAGCTCAGGGCCTGGAGCCACCAGAGGGCCAGGCCGGCGTCGAAGTCGCTCTTCCTCCAGAGGGCCGAGTCTCTCACGGACACCGAGAGGAGGAACATCGCCATACACGAGGCAGGGCACGCCATTATGATGAAGCTCTACTTCAACAGGACGCCCGCATTCGTAAGCGTAGACAATTACAAGCCATACTCGGCCTTCATACCCATAGACGAGGCCGTGAGGACGACCTACACCAAGAAGGACCTTGAGAAGGAGATAGGCGTCATACTCGGCGGCATGGTCGCCGAAGACGAGCTCATCGGCGGAGACTCAAAGACCGTCGGCGCATCCCACGACCTCATACAGGCAACGGGCATCGCCCGCAAGATGGTCATAGAGTACGGCTTCGGCGAGATAATGAGGAACAAGAGCCTGATGGTCCTGCAGGACTACGCGCTGACATCGGGGAGCGATGTCCTCGACGACATACAGAGGATACTCGATTCTGCCAAGGAGGCGACAGCGAAGGTCGTCTCGGATAACAAGGACCTCGTGAACGCGCTCGTTGAGAGGCTCATGAAAGAGGTGCTCATAAACGGCGAAGGGCTCAACAGGTTCTTCAGGGAAAATCCAGTGCAGTGAGGAGGCCAAATGTCTTTCTACACTGTAATCAAGACCGAGATTAAGAGTAAAAAATACCTTATATGCGCCCTCGAGGAATTAAAGAAGAGGGGCGAGATAACGAGCTTTGTCTCAAACGAGCGCAAGGAGACCGTCGAGATTGACAGGGACGGAGACGTCATCAATATCTCGAAGGAGAAGACCGGCAATTATCAGATAGGCGGCGACAACAGGGTGGTGAACGCCTTCTCGAACAGGTTGAAGCAGATATACGCATACGAGTCGATAAAGGACAACCTTCCGCTCGATTTCGAGATAGCGAACGAGTCGGAGACTGCCGGCGAAATACATATAGTCCTCAAGGGGTAGGAGGAGACCAATGGACAGGCAGATAAAGATAAAGATAACCCCGGACGGCAAGGTCGAGATAGATTCGAGCGTCTACAAGGACTGCAAGGAAGTGGCTGAGAAGCTCACGAAACACCTCGGCCAGGTAGAGAGTTTCGTAGAAAAAGACGAGGTCTTTGAGAGCGAGATCAGGGTAAAGCTGGAAACCGATTAGGCAGGCATGAAATAAGTCCATCTGCTTTGTTGGCCTCAGAAGCGGCAGAAGCGACGTACATGAAGAGTACGACTCGCTCCTCGCTCCCCGATTCAACCGGGGCCTCGCATATGGAGCTTTTTGAGCAGCCTGCAAATGGCATGGTTTAGTAATATGGATGGAGCTGCGGGGACCATCATATGGACGGCAGCATTATAAATATTCATGCGGTGCTCCCGCGTTCAAAGGTCAACGGGCCCGGCACAAGGCTCGTGGTCTTTTTTCAGGGCTGCAACAGGGGCTGCAGGGGCTGCTTCAACCCCGAGACCCATTCGTTGGATATAAGAGAGCTTGTAAGCGCATCCGTCCTTCTGGAAAGGTACGGCTCAGCCGGAATAGAGGGCATCACGGTCAGCGGGGGAGAGCCGTTTTTGCAACCCGTTGGGCTTAAGACCCTTCTTGAGTACGCAAGAGGGCGCGGCCTCTCCACTGTCGTATATACTGGCTTCACCATGGAAGAGCTTATGGCAGACCAGTTCGCGAGCGGCTGTCTTGAATATATCGATGTACTCATAGACGGGCCGTACGACTACTCGAAACCGGAGCAGACGCTTCTGGCCCGCGGCTCGACGAACCAGAGTTTTCATTTTCTGACCAGCCGATACTCTCT
>MGPL01000130.1:23843-24122 GCA_001797415.1 Deltaproteobacteria bacterium GWA2_55_10 | reverse complement strand
GCCCGGCAGGGCAGAGGTCTTCATTGGGGCGGACGGGACAGTAAGGGAGACAGGTTTCAGCAGGGTGGCTCTACAGGCCCTCTGATCGTGGCAGTTTTCAAAAACTCTGTTATTTTAAGGCTGCTCAAAAAGCTCCATATGCGAGGCCCCGGTTAAATCGGGGAGCGAGAAATGAGGCGCACTCTTCCCGTACGCCGCAATGACGAGCTTTGAGGCCAACAAAGCAGATGGACTTTTTCAGCAACCGTATTAAACTCATGAGCAGCAATATAGATGCCC
>MGPL01000130.1:23599-23778 GCA_001797415.1 Deltaproteobacteria bacterium GWA2_55_10 | reverse complement strand
AGGGCAGGCAGGGAGCTGCCGAAGACCCCCGAGGCCTTCGAGCTATTTTCACTCGCCTTCGGCCTTCTCTCGCGCATAGAGGATGCGAGGGAAAAGCGGCTCGCCACGCTCGATTTTGTCCGCGAAGTCCCGTTTACCCCGCTTTTCAAAGAGCTTTACTCAAAGGTAATGGAGGCCGC
>MGPL01000130.1:22762-23570 GCA_001797415.1 Deltaproteobacteria bacterium GWA2_55_10 | reverse complement strand
CCGGCCGCGGTTCGCCAAGCCCAACCTGCCCAAGATTGCCCACGAGCTCCCCAAGCAGAGCGACATCTCGTTTTTCGCCAGCTACACCCTGCTTGGCATAGCGCGCAGCGCGCCCAAGGAGGGCCCCTTCGAGGCCGTCTACAGGGAGGCGATAGAGCTTGCCATAAAGGCGGCCAATATCCTGGAGCCTTATTACCGCAGATACGCCCTCATCGCCATACACGACGAGCTGCCCAAAGACGGCCAGTTCGGCGAGATAGGTATAAAGGCCCTGGAAGAGGCGTTCAAGGCCACTATGGAGATGGCCGATGAGTTCGCCCGCGAATTCTGCCTGATCGAGCTTTTCCAGCTGGTGCCCAGGCGGCGCGAGTTCTACCCCCTTCTGCAGAACATCATGGAACAGGCTCTGTCCTTTTTCACAGTGCGCAAATGGATGGAGGACGTCGATGTCCTCGATGTGGTCGACTATGTGCTCTCGGCGGAGGAGCAGCCCATAACCGACTCCAAGAAGAATCGCTTCTCGCGCGAGAAGTACGCACAGATGCTCTCTAAGGAGCTTGAGAAGTTCGGAAGCGCTCTTAACGATACCCGCTTCGTCGAGACGCTCCGGCCATATACTCACGTCTGGGTGCGGCCAAAGGAGCTGAGGGAGTCTGTAAAGAAGGTCGTCGACCGTCTTGAGTCGCTAAAGAACATCTATCACGGCGCAGAGGTGGAAAGGCCCGTATTCATCGCCGAAGAGTACACGGGCTCGGCAGGCGCGCTCAAGCGGAGCAAGGACGCGGTGCAGCCCGGCGAGTGCATCTCG
>MGPL01000130.1:20130-22736 GCA_001797415.1 Deltaproteobacteria bacterium GWA2_55_10 | reverse complement strand
CGTGATGAGAAAGAAGAAGGACGAGGCCCCGGATTTCATTCACCTGGGCAACATCACCAGGCATTACGATTCCATCTGTATTGTCCCGACACTCTTGAGCCCTGACACGAACAACATCGGCGCCGAGGCGGCGGGCGGGGGCACGATAACCAACATAAAGCAGATGCTCCTTGAAGGCAGCCCGAGGGGCAGGGAGAACATGGAGAGGTTTATTCGCATCCTCCATCAGCACCTCAAGAAGGCGACCGTCAGCTCCGGCTGGTTCGCATTGAAGCCCAGGAACGCGGCTGACGTCGTATACATAACAGTGCCCGTCGGCTATCAGGACTACAGCTCCGCGATCAAGTCAATCGCCGGTAAGATCATGAAGGGCACGAAGATCGAACTCATCGAAGAGCCGCTCGCGGCCGCGGCAGGCTACCAGGTCGTCGACGAGAAGGACAAGCTCGTGATGGTCATAGACTTCGGTGGCAGCACGCTCAACACCATGCTCCTCCGGCTCAATGTGAACGAGGTCAATATCGTGGCAAAGCCCGAGAGGGCGCTTATGCTGGGCGGCCAGGACATCGACCTGTGGCTCGCCGAATTCTTAAGCGCAAAGGCCGGGCTTGCGAATGACGCCGGCTATAACCTCAAGCTCGCGGCTGAAGAGTTGAAGATTAAGCTCTCCGAGAGAAAAGAGACTCCCTTCATATGGGACGGAAGAGAGCTGTTGAAGATAACGCGCGACGACCTTGAAGAGCTGCTCGAAGAGAAGGAGTTCTACAAGGCCGTTGACAGGACCATATTGAATGTCCTCAAGAGGGCCGAGAAGGTGGGCTTAAAGAAGGAACGGATTGAGGCGATACTCCTCACCGGCGGCTCTTCGCAGATACCGTCGTTCAAGGACAAGATAGGGGACATATTCCCGGAGCTGAGAATCAGAAACCTCATCTACGACCACAGCCCGCTTACTGCCGTCGGCATGGGCGCGGCCTTCTACGGCACGAGGGATGTCACCGACAGGCACCTCGCGGTGGCCTATGCCCTGCGGTACGCCCCGCATGAGAAGGATGTTACTCATTCGTACTGCATAGTTTTAGAGAAGGGGGAGCAGCTGCCGCTGGAGAAGAGCTTCAGGATGACTCCTGCCAGGAAACTCGGAGAGCAGAAGGAGATAACGATAGAGCTCTTCGAGGTGCCCGAGAGCCTGCTCGTGCGCAGGTGGATAGTCAAGGACGGGGTCGAGTTCCTGAAGCAGGACATAAAAGAGGCTGGCTCGCTCGCGCTCGCCGGCCTCAAACCGATCACGCTCTCCTTCGGGGCCGACGCGCCCGAGGAGGTGCGCGTGACCTTCTGCGTGACCTCTGCCGGAGAGGTGGCCCTGAAGTACGGATTAGATGGGAAGACGGTAGAGACCGGGATCAAGCTCCAATAGTTGCCAGACCTCTTCCTTTTTGATTCCCTCTCAACGTCCAGACACCCGGCGCATTGCCGCTTATATTATCTCCTCTCCCCAGGGGGAGAGGATTAAGGTGAGGGGGGCTTTAAATGCATTCCCCCTCATCCCGCCCTTCTCCCCAGCGGGGAGAAGGAGATAAAGTATCGGTCTTGATATCCCGTCGGCATTCCGAGGGGTAGTTGGTTTTTTTAAAGAATTTCAGTCACTTGCAGTGACACCTGCGCCTCTTTCGACCCGTTTACCCCTCCATAAAAGTGACCCAGGTCACTTAAAAAAATCCAGAGTTCATTTATATTATTCTTATAAGCTTTGCCTTTTTTCGGGCTTCATCAATACTCTTTTGCGAGCGTTTACTCCTGAACAACCAGGGCTACTTTTCTGAGGAGGTTTCTATGAGCAGTGAAGTTATCGAAAAGGGGATCGGGCTTGCGCGGGCTGGCCGCTTCGGGGACGCCCTGAAGATCTTCGACCAGGACCTGTGCTTTACGCAGCACCCCACGGCCATGTCATACTATGCCGTGAGCCTCGCGAGCACCGAAGGGAATTTCGACAAGGCCATATCGCTTTGCCTTATGGCCGCGGAGAAAGAGTTCTATAACCCGGAGATCTACCTGAACCTGGGCAGGATATTCCTGCTGAACGGGCAGAAATCGGTCGCGGTGAGGGCCTTCAGGAAGGGCCTCAAGATAGACGGCGACCATTTCGGCATCAAAAGCGAGATGAAGAGGCTCGGCGTAAGGAGAAGGCCTGTGCTGACGTTCCTGCCGCGCCAGAACCCGGTAAACAGGCTCCTCGGCATATTGGCCGAAAGGATCGCGCCCTGAAAAAATAACTAATGACTTCATCAGGCCCCGCGTCGAAAGACGCGGGGCTTTTTTTATTGGATCGATTTTTTATTTTTTAATCAAAAAGGGGCATAATGCGAAGCGAGCATAGGGCTGGAGGCAGAGCGAGCCGGGGCAGCAGGAGCGAAGCTTCTTTGCGGGTTCAGGTTTTCAACCTGAACCCGATTGTTCGTCAAAGCGAATCACGAATTTTCGGGTTCAATTTGCAAAATTGAACCCGCACAGTCTTGTCGAAAAATATTCTACTGGATTGATTAATCGCGGGCCTGATTTTGAGGGGGGATCAGGCCCCGCGCCCTGGGGTGGTAGTTGGGGGGTAT
>MGPL01000130.1:5609-20096 GCA_001797415.1 Deltaproteobacteria bacterium GWA2_55_10 | reverse complement strand
GGCGCCGGTTTATCTCCGAGGATCGTTATCTCTATCTCGCATTCGTTGCAGGATTTGACCTCGACCTCCATCTGGTTGTCAGACAGGAGGCTCACTTCGTACTCGATCAATGATATGTTCTTGTTGAAGTCCTTGCGTTTGGCTACCTCGGTGCCGTTGATCTCGATCTCAACGCTTGCTGCCCTCGATTTCTTGCCCGAGTCGCCGCCGTTCTTGACGACTATCTTTCCGCTGCCCGGCACAGGGGCTGTGAATTGGAACTTCGCCTGCTTGTCTCCGGAATCGTCTTTCTTAGTCTTTGCGACATAGACCGGGCCATAGATGGTTACCAGCTCGGCTCCGGCGATCCCGGATGCTGTGAACAGGAACAGTGTGGATGCTGCTAAAAGCCTGCTGAATCTTTTCATGGCCCAGCGCCTCCTTCAAAGAAGTCCGACACAATTCCGTTATATCACCGGCTGGCACAACGGGCAGTGACCCTGGTCACCATAAGCGAGTCGGATTCAACGCCCGGTTGATATTTTTAATCCTCCAAGTGCTTGAAATAAGAGGAGTTTTTAACTAATTTATTCCCTGCTTTTTAAGATAGGATAAAATAAAAGGGCTATGAGGCTTAGCGCGGGGAGGAACCCTTTGAATATCCCAAAATACCCTGAATTCACGGGAATTACCCTTGAGGCAAGGGAGGAAGTGCACCCTTATCTCAAGTCCCTTGAGCCGCAGGTCTCGGAATTCAGCTTCGCAAACCTTTTTCTTTTCAGGGGCGCGCATAATTACAGGCTCTCAATTCTCAAGGACAACAGTCCGGTTATCGCTGGAAATGACAGGGGCAGGACCTTTTTCATGCTCCCCGGCGGGTTGCCTTTACAAGATATTTTGAAAGACCTCTTTGAGAATTTTTCGTTCATGAAGTGCGCAACTGAAGATGAAGTTCAGAAATTGATTTCCCTCGGTTACGAAGTTATGGAGGACAGGGACAACTTCGATTACCTGTACTCTCGTAGCGCCCTCTCTTCCCTTGCCGGACGCAGGTTCCACAGGAAGAAAAACCTTGTAAACTTCTTCACCGGATCGTACAGCTACGAGGCAAGGCCGCTCCTCGATGAATACATGGAAGGCGCCCGTTCAGTGCTTGAAGCATGGAGATCGGCGCAGCAGGAGCCAGGCGACTATGAGGCGGCGAAGGAAGCGCTTCATCTCACCGAAGAGCTGGTCCTTTGCGGGGCGATATACTTTGTCGAAGGAAAGCCCGCCGCGTATACGCTCGGCGAAGAGTTGAACAAAACGACCTTCGCAGTACACTTTGAAAAAGGGGTCCCCGGCTTCAAAGGCCTCATGCAGTTCGTTAACAAGAGCTTCGCATCGATACTTCCGGAAAAATATCTTTACATAAACAGGGAGCAGGACCTCGGGGACGAGGGCCTGCGCAAATCGAAAACGAGCTACAGGCCTGTGGGGTTCGTGAAAAAATACAGGGCCGCGCCGAAGGGAGTTTGGAGGCCGTAACTGACTGATTTGACGCATGTTTTTTGATGAAGAAGTATCCTGTTGACTTTCCCTTGCGGAAATATTACTAATACGCCCCTCACTCTTACAATTCCCTTTTTATAGGAGTCTTCAAACCATGGAGCTTAAGTTCTACCTCGCTATCGCGGTATTCGTGGTAGTCTATGCGCTTCTCATCTGGGACAAGCTCAACAGGGCCGTCGTCGCGCTCCTCGGCGCGTCTGCGCTTATAGTTCTGGGCGTACTCAATCAGGAAGCCGCTGTACATGGCATCGACTTCAACACCATTGGCCTTCTCATCGGCATGATGCTCATAGTCTTCATCTGCCAGAAGACCGGCATGTTCCAGTACATAGCGATAAAAGCGGCAAAGGCCTCAAAGGGAGACCCGTGGAAGATACTGATATCGCTCTCCTGCGTTACAGCCATTTTATCGGCCCTGCTCGACAACGTGACGACCGTCCTCCTTACCGTGCCGATAACGCTCCTCATAACGGAAGAGCTTGAGGTGAATCCGTACCCTTACCTGGTCTCACAGATAATCATGTCCAATATCGGCGGCACCGCGACCCTTATAGGCGACCCGCCGAACATCATGATAGGCAGCGCGACCGGACTTACCTTCATGGACTTCGTATTCGGCGTCGGCCCGGTAATACCCATAATAGTGTTCGCGACGCTCATACCCCTCAAGTTCATGTACGCAAAGTCCTTCACGGTATCTGATGAAAAGAAGAAGAGGATAATGGAGTTCAAGGAACGGGAGGCCCTCACAGACATCCCGCTCCTCAAGAAGTGCCTCGTCGTACTTGCCGGCGTCATAGGCGGTTTCATGCTCCAGAGGCAGCTCCATCTCGAGCCTGCCACAATAGCCCTTTTCGGGGCGGCTATCCTTCTGCTAATATCTAAAGAGGACCTGCACAGCGTCATGGAGAAGGTCGAGTGGACATCGATATTCTTCTTCATCGGCCTGTTCATAGTGGTGCACGGCTTGATCGAGGTCGGCTTCATAAAGATGCTCGCCGACATGATGCTCGAGGTGACGGGCGGGGACATGGCTACGACAGGGTATGTGATACTCTGGGGTTCGGCCATAGCGTCATCCATAGTGGACAACATACCGTTCGTCGCGACCATGATACCTTTGATAAAGGACATGGCCCCGGCGTTCGGCGGCGATGCGGCAGTCCTGCCGCTATGGTGGGCGCTCTCACTCGGAGCATGCCTCGGCGGAAACGGCACCATAATCGGCGCTTCGGCCAATGTCGTTGTCTCGGGCATAGCGCACAGGAACGGGCATGAGATGAAGTTCTTCAAATTCATGCTCATCGCCTATCCGCTGATGCTGCTCTCCGTCGCCATCGCGACTCTTTACATGTACCTGAGGTTCCTCGGGTAGGGCATATAAGCGAATTCAGGAGGAGTTTTATGATAGCTGCAAGCGTAATGACGACGGAAGTGCTCACCATAAATGTTTCCGCCTCCATGCTCGACGCCTTGAAACTGGCGCACGAGTCAAAGGTCAGGCAGATACCGGTCGTCGACGACAACAAGAAGGTCATAGGCGTCATAACGCCGAGGGCGCTCCTGAAGGGCGTACTCCCCAGATACGTAGCCGAAGGCCTCATTGCCGACTTGAAGTTCGCCCCGGAGCTGCCGGAGTTCGTCAACAATATAGATTCGCTCGCCTTCAAGAAGGTCGAGAATGTTATGGAGAAGGACTTTATCGCGGTCTCTCCGGAGACATCCTCGATGGAAGTTGCGACCCTGCTGCTGCACTCAAAGAAACACTCCGAGAGCGTACTCGTCGTAGACGACCGCGGCACGCTCCTCGGAATAATCTCCCCCTGGGACATCTTCAAGAGGCTGTGGGACTACGCAGAAAAGAAGCAGTAACGGGCATATACGCCCATATCCCTTTCTGCATCAGGAAATGCCCTTATTGCGCCTTCAATTCGGCTTCGGCGCCTGCCGAAGGCATACCTGAGACTCGCTATATAACCTGCCTCTCGCAAGAGCTTTCAGCAGTTATCGAAAGAGAAAACCTGGCCGGACCTCCGGCGACAGTCTATCTCGGAGGCGGCACGCCTTCCCTCCTTTCACCACGAGCGATAGCAGACTTCCTTCAGTCAATCGATAGGACGATCGGCAAAGGCGCAAAGGAAATCACCATAGAGGCCAACCCCGACACCCTTACCCTTCCTAAGCTCGAAGGCTACTACGCTTCAGGCGTCAACAGGCTCTCAATAGGCTTTCAGTCGTTCGAAGAGGCCGGGTTGGCTGCCCTGGGCAGGACCCATACTGTCGAGACTTCGATCAAGGCGTACGGGTGGGCAAGGCAGGCCGGTTTCAAGAATATCGGTATCGACCTCATCTTCGGCACCCCGGGGCAGACGCTTCGAGGCTGGGAGGCTGCGCTTGAAAAAGCCGTGGACCTCAAGCCAGAGCATATATCCCTTTACGGCATGACGATAGAGGAGGGTACGCCCTTCTATAGAAAGTACGGCCCAGGCAAGAAGGGTCTTCCCGGTGAGGAGGCAGAGGCCGAGATGCTCCTTGTCGCAATCAGGGTGTTGAAAGGCGCGGGTTACAGGCATTACGAGGTATCCAACTTCGCGCTCCCCGGCTTTGAGAGCTCTCATAATACCCTCTACTGGAAGGGCAACCCCTATATCGGTCTTGGCGCGGGCGCGCACTCGTACATGCCCTGGCCAGACTGGGGCCGCAGGTGGTGGAACGCGGCCTCGGCAAACGAGTACATGGACAGGGTCGAAAAAAGGCTCGACCCGGCAGAGGGTAATGAGGAGCTTACCCGTA
This sequence comes from Deltaproteobacteria bacterium GWA2_55_10, assembly GCA_001797415.1. GTDB lineage: Bacteria > Desulfobacterota > GWC2-55-46 > GWC2-55-46 > GWC2-55-46 > UBA5799. The sequence continues at coordinate 15,773 of MGPL01000130.1, read as the reverse complement.
AGGACGCCATAGCCGAAGCCGTGATGCTTGGATTGAGGATGATCGATGCCGGTATAAACGGGGAGGCCTTCAGGGAAAAGTTCGGCAATTATCCGGCTGGGGCGCTAAGCGGTTTTAAAGCCCTTGTTGCAGACGGACTGCTTGAGAAAAAGGGAGAGGACATATTCGTTACCCAAAAGGGGCTCCTTGTGCTCGACGAAGTGGCCCTGAAGCTCATATAGAGGCCTTTTCACAGGCCTCGACAGTCCTTGACAAGCATCCGGGCGGCTGTTATTTTTAATGGGCTAATTCCAGGGAATCATATATAATAAGTAAAGGCTATTTTGTTGAAATCCCTTAAAAATCGGGCGTGCAGGGCATGAACGGATTCTCGGAGCGTAACAGGAACATACTAAGGGCAATAGTCCAGGACTACATCAGGACCGCGGAGCCGGTAAGCTCCAGGGCCATTGCCATGAACCATTCTCTGGGCGTAAGCCCGGCCACCATAAGGAACGTGATGGCCGAGCTCGAGAGCATGGGGTTCCTGAAACAGCCGCATACCTCCGCCGGCCGCGTCCCGACCGAGAAGAGCTTCAGGTTCTATATAGATACGCTCCTTGATTTCCAGGAGCCGGGGCAGGTCGACAAGGACCTCCTGAAGAAGAGCTGCGAAAGGTCTGTGTCGGTCGAGGAGATACTCTCGGATACTGCCAAGGCCCTCTCAACTATCACCAACTGTGCCGGGATCATGTTCATCCCCCGCAAGGTGGGCTTCACGATACGGCACATAAACCTGCTCCCCATAGACGCCTCCGGCCTCATAGTGCTCCTCGTCTCGAATTACGGAGTAGTCCAGAGCAGGATCGTCCGCATGGCAGGCATAGAGAAGCTCGAGCTTGAAAGGATATCGAATTATCTGAACTCAATAGCCGAAGGGCTTACCATAAAGGAGCTCAGGGCTAAAATAGTAGATGAGATGCATCGGGATAAGAACTTATATGACGAGCTTCTGGCAAAGGCCCTGCGCCTGGGCGCGGAGGCGCTCTGCGATCAGGGGCCGGCGGAGAGCGACGTCGTGGTCGAAGGCAAGGTCAATATGCTCGGCCAGCCCGAGTTCCGCGACGACATCGACACGATGAAGAAGATATTCGCCGCGTTCGAGGAGAAGAGCCTTCTCGTAAGGATCCTTGACAAGAGCATGGACGAGAGCGGCATCCGCATATACCTCGGCACGGAGAGCGCGGTCGAGGAGTTCGACTGCCTGAGCTTCGTAACATCCCCTTACGGCGGAAAGGAAGCGCTCGGCACCCTCGGCGTTGCCGGGCCTGTGCGCATGGATTATTCAAGGATAATCCCGTTGGTTGACTACGCTTCGGGCTTACTCAGCAAAGTTCTCTAACTTGATTTTTCGGGCCGTTGGCCCTAAATTTTATAAACAGGCCGCAAGTGGATCCGGGGAAACTTTCTTTTCAGGGAGTTTCCCCTAAATGTTCGAGCCCAATAAAAATTTACCGGGGATTGCATGGAGAAGGAAGAGGGAATGGGGAAAGAGGAAATGCAGGAAGGTGTTGAGGAGCAGATAGCGGAGACGCCTGAAGAAGAGATAAGGCGCCTCGCCGAACAGCTTGAGGCCAGATCAAAAGAAGCCGCTGAGAACTATGACAGATACCTCCGCGCGCTCGCGGACCTGGAGAACTTCAGGAAGAGGACCGAGAAGGAGAAGGCGGACGCGATAAGCTTCGCCAACGAGAGCCTCATCGAGGAGATACTGCCCATCGTCGATAATTTCGAGAGGGCGCTCGCGCACGCGAACGGCGAGGAGAACCTGAAGTCTCTGAGAGAGGGAGTCAAGCTCACGGCCGGCCAGATGCTGGGCGCGCTCAAGAAGTTCGGCCTCGAGGAGATACAGGCGTCGGGGCAGAAGTTCGACCCCACCGTGCACCATGCCATCTCCGAGGAGGAGAGCCCGGACGCGGAGCCGGGGACCGTAGTGAAGGAATTTCAGAAGGGATATTATCTCAAGGGGAGGTTGCTCAGGCCCGCGATGGTAGCAGTCGCGAAGAGGCCTGAGTCGCACTGACGATTAGATGAACCGCGAAGAAAAGGATTTTTACAGGATACTCGGCGTGGCCAGGGACGCGAGCGCCGACGAGATAAAGAAGGCGTACCGCAAGCTCGCGCACGAGTTCCACCCCGACAAGCACTCGGGGGACAAGGGCAAAGAGGACAGGTTCAAGCTCATAAACGAGGCTTACGAGACCCTCAAAGATCCGAATAAGCGCGCCAACTACGACAGGTCCGGCTATGCCGGCTCAGGCGCCGGCGGCTTCGGGGGGCAGGATGCAGGTTTCGGCGCGGACTTCCAGGATATCTTCAGCGATGTCTTCTCGGACTTTTTCGGAGGCGGCGGCAGGAGGAGGCCCGGCCCGGAGCGCGGCCCTGACCTCAGGTTCGATCTTGAGATAAGCTTCGAAGAGGCTGCCTTCGGCACTGAGAAGACCATACGCGTGCCGAGGACGGTGCAGTGCAACACATGCGGGGGCAGCGGCGCAAAGCCGGGCACCCACGCGACGACCTGCTCAACCTGCGGAGGAGCCGGACAGGTGAGGTTCCAGCAGGGCTTTTTCAGCATAGCGAGGACATGCCCCGGCTGCCAGGGGGCCGGAAGCGTCATCAAAGACCCGTGCACAGATTGCAGGGGGAGCGGCAGGGTGAAGTCCGTCTCGCCGCTTACGGTGAAGATCCCCGGCGGAGTCGATTCGGGCTCGCGCCTCAGGCTCGCAGGAGAGGGCGAGTACGGAGAGAGAAACGGCCCTTCGGGCGACCTCTATATCTTCATTTCCGTGCTGCCTCATCCTATCTTCAAGCGCGAGAACGACGATGTCATCTGCGAGGTGCCCATAAGCTTCACGCAGGCCGCGCTCGGCGCCGAGATAGAGGTGCCGACGATAGAAGGCCCTGTAAAGCTCAAGGTGCCCGCGGGGACTCAGTCCGGCAAGGTCTTCAGGATGCCTGGCAAGGGAATAGCTTCCGTGCACACGGGCAGGCGCGGGGACGAGCAGATAATAATAAAGCTCGAGACGCCCACGAAACTGAACAAGAGGCAGAAGGAACTCCTGCAGGAGTTCGCCGAGATAAGCGGAGAGGACACGACGCCGCTGCGTAAGAACTTCTTCTCCAAGGTCAAGGAAATCTTCGAATGAAAAAGGCTTTAGCAGTACTTCTTGTAATACTCCTTGCGTCAACGCAGGTCGATGCGGCGTGGTTCAGCACGGGAGACTCCCTTGTATCGATATTCGAGGACATTGACCTCAACGGGCCAAGCATAGAGAACGTAAAAAGGCTTGAAGGCTATGTAGATAACAATCCCCAGGCGGAATATATAGACGAGGCGCTCCTGAGGCTCGGGCGCATCTACAGCGAAAAGAAAGAGCTCAACAAGGCGGCAGAGGTTTACGGGCTTCTAATCAAGAACTTCCCGCAGAGCAGGTTCAGGAACGAGGCCTCTTATGAACTGGGCCTTATCAACTACAGGACAGGCAGGCTCGACCTTGCCAGGAGCGCGCTCGAATCCGTAAGCCGGGACAATGGCGCCAGCCTGCAGCTTAGAGCGAAGGCGGCAAGGTTTCTGAAGGAGATAGAGAAGGCGGCCTACGGTCTGAACGCGGCACAAGACCTGCCCGCAATAGGCGTGCTCCTGCCATTGAAGGGCGATTACGCGTCCTTCGGAGAGGACGCGCTCTCGGGCATACTACTGGCTGCTAACGTATTCGGGACCGCGGGTTCTGAGGTCGAGGTAATAGTGAAGGACGTCTCGGACCCGGCAAAGACAGGCGCAGCAGTCCAGGAGCTTTCTTCTAACAGCAGGGTGGCGGCCATCGTAGGCCCTCTCTTGAGCTCTACTGTCATGGATGCCGCAAGGCACGCGCAGACGAACAGGGTCCCGGTAATAACGCTCTCTCAGAGGGAAGGCGTGACTGACGCCGGAGATTATGTGTTCCGTAACTTCCTTACCGCAGGCGACCAGGCTGTTGCCCTGGCCGGTTATGCGTCAAGTCAGCTTGGCGCAAAGCGCTACGCGATACTCTATCCACAGACATCTTACGGGGTGGAGCTCGCCAGGCACTTCGAGGCTGCCGTGAAGGCGCGCGGCGGGGTCGTTGTGCGCCAGGCAGCGTATCCTCAGGGGACTGCCGATTTCAGCGAGAGTATAAAGAGGCTCTTCGGAGTGCAGGTCAAGGAGCGCATGGAGGGCAGGCGCAAGATAAGGGAGTTCAACCCTTCGATCAAGGTCGACGCCCTCTTCATACCTGACTCGTACGAGCCGATTGCCCTCATCGTCCCGTATCTCGGGTATTATAATATAAAGAATGTGAGGCTGCTGGGTCCGAGCTCATGGAACTCTCCGAGGCTCGTCGAGCTTGCCGGAGGCAATGTGGAAGGAGCTGTCTTTGTCGACGGCTTTTTTGCGGGAAGCAGCAGGAGCGGAGCGGCCGAATTCACAAGCCGCTACAGTGCGGCATACGGCAAGCAGCCGGGCATACTCTCGGCCCAGGCGTATGACGCCGCCAGGATGATAATGCAGGCGTCGGATTCAGGTCTTGGCGATTCAGGCCCTGGCGGGAGAGACGAGTTGAGAAAGAGGCTCAAGTCAATAAGGGAGTTCAACGGAGCGACAGGCCCTATCTCCTTCAACGCCAGGAGAGAGGCTGAAAAAAGATTGTTCATCCTTACGGTCCAGGGCGGCCGTATAGTAGAGGCCGGGAACTGAGAAGGGTTCCGTCCGTTTTCCGTATAAGGGGGTTTGTATGGGGCTTACTCACATTGACGATCGCGGCAAGGCCAGGATGGTGGACGTTACCGGAAAGTCCGCGACCGAGCGGGTGGCTGTCGCAAAGGGCAGGGTCGTGATGAAAAAAGAGACCCTTGACCTTGTGCTCGCGAACGAGGTCAAAAAGGGGGACGTGCTCGGAGTTGCGCGGGTTGCCGGCATCATGGCCGCCAAGAGGACAGGGGATCTGATACCTCTCTGCCATCCCCTGAACGTGACCAGCGTCGAGGTGGACTTCACGCCTGTGGCGGACCCTCCGGGTATCGATATAACCGCGACGGCGAAAGTAGCTTCCCGGACAGGAGTCGAGATGGAGGCCTTGACGGCAGTAACGGTCGCGGCCCTCACCATATATGACATGTGCAAGGCGGCCGACAAGGAGATGACGCTCACCGATATGCGCCTCGTTAAGAAGACCGGCGGCAAGAGCGGGATTTTCCTGAGAAATGGCGAGCCCGAGGGCGCTTGAGGCTTTAATTAAATTGCTATTTACATTTCAAATCCTTTTCGGTTATACTTCAGGATTATGGAGAAGGACAGGGCCGAGCACTACAGGACGCTTCTAAACGGAAAGCTCGAAGAGCTTCTTAGCGGCGCGGGAAAAGCAGTTTCCGGGATGAGCGAAAAGGAAGAGAACTTCCCTGACCCCACTGACCGGGCTTCGCTTGAGACGGACAGGAATTTTCTTCTCAGGGTCAAGGACAGGGAAAGAAAGCTCATCACAAAAATCAAGGAGGCGCTCAAGAGGATCGATGACGGCTCCTATGGCGTCTGCGAACTTTGCGGGGAAGAGATCTCCGAGAAGAGGCTTGAGGCAAGACCGGTCACCACGTGCTGCATAGAATGCAAGAAGGAAGAAGAAGAGCTCGAAAGATCGCGGAACGCGCAAAGCTGACCCGGACCTCATAACCTGATTCTCCATCTCCTCTCGTCAACGTCAATCCCTCTTTTCGCCTCTTTTTCAACGGGGAGAATAAATGCCAGAACTTAGAAAAGACCCCATAGTAGGAAGGTGGGTCATAATCTCAACCGAGAGGGGAAAACGCCCCTCCGAGTTCGAATTCACCCAACCAACCCTTAAGTCGGGATTCTGCCCTTTCTGCCCTGGAAACGAGTCAAAGACGCCGGCGGAGGTGCTCGCATACAGGAAGAACGGCGGCGGGCCCAACTCTCCGGGCTGGCACGTGCGCGTTGTCCCGAACAAGTACCCGGCCCTGAAGGTCGAGGGCGAGCTCAACAGGGAGGGCGACGGCGTTTACGACAAGATGAGCGGCGTAGGCGCGCACGAGGTAATAATAGAGTCCCCCCTCCACACCGACACTCTCGCCAGGATACAGCCGAGACAGTTTGAAGAGGTGCTCTGGGCCTACAGGGACAGGATAATAGACCTGAAGAAAGACCAGAGGCTCCGCTACATACTCATATTCAAGAACCACGGCGAGGCGGCCGGGGCTACCCTTGAGCACAGCCACTCGCAGCTCATAGCCCTGCCCATCATACCTAAAAGGGTGGCCGAGGAGCTTGACGGCGCGCTCGAATACTTCAACTTCAAGGAAAGGTGCGTCTTCTGCGACATAATAAGGCAGGAGATCATGCAGGGGATACGCGTAGTCTCCGAGAACAGGGACTTCATCGCCATAACCCCTTACGCGCCCAAGTCGCCGTTCGAGATATGGATAATGCCCAAGGTCCATGAGTCCAGTTTCGAGAACTCACAGAAACACCAGTATGAGAACCTCTCCCTCATATTCTCGGACGTCCTCAAGAGAGTGGACAAGGTCCTCAATTTCCCGCCATACAACTTCATCCTGCATGCCGCACCCATAAAGGACGGCGCGTCCCAGTTCTATCACTGGCATTTCGAGCTGATACCGAAGCTTACGAAGGTGGCGGGTTTCGAATGGGGCTCCGGGTTCTACATAAACCCGACCCCCCCTGAAGAGGCGGCCAAATTTCTCCGGGAAGCCAAGGTCTGAGCTTAAGACCATTGGCGCCTTCAAGCCGGGTTTCAAATGGAATATGATATAATTGAACAAGTGAGCGAATTGGCCGTATCCGGCTCTCCGCTTGAAGAGAAGCTGGAAAAGGCGGTTGCCCTGCTTGCGGATTATCTTGCGTTCGACGGGTGCGCGGTACTGCTCCTGGACGAAAACGGCTATATGCGGAGCGTGGCGGCCAAGTGCCCCGAAGCCCTGCCCCCATACCGGTTGGGCCAGGGGGTCCCGGGGCTGGCTTTCACCGGAGGCGCCCTTATCGAGGTCCATAAGGAGGCCGGGGACGCGGCCTGGGAAGGCATAGAGGACAGCGGGCTCGAAGGTTACAGGACGGCGCTGGCCTATCCACTGAAGGAAAAAGAGAGGACCTGCGGCGTACTGTTTCTGAGGGCCAGGGCCAAGGTCAGGCTGACCCTTTTAAAAAGACAGATATTGAAGCTCGCTGCAATGCAGCTGCTGATACTGGTCAAAAGCTCAGAGGTATTGAACGACCACCACAGGGTATATTCCGAGCTCCTGGAGATGCAGCAGAAACTGGTGAGCTCGGAGAAGCTCCTTGCCCTGGGCGATATGGCGGCTACCATGGCGCATGAGATAAGGAACCCGCTCTTGAGCATCGGCGGATACGCGGCGAGGCTCAAAAGGCAGCTCCCTCCCGGCTCTCCGGCCCTTGGCTATCTCGAACAGATGGGCGCCGAGATAGGCCGCATAGAGAAGATAATGAACGGCATCATCCGGTTCCTCAAGGATAATGCCGTCGAGCTGAAGACGGATGATCTGCATTGCATGATCGACGAGGCCATGGAGCTGTTCGCTGACGAGATCGCGGTGCATTGCATAAAGGTGGACAGGCGCTCAAGCGGCGGGCCGCTCCCGGTGCTCGCCGACAGGGAACAGATGAAGATAGCTTTTGACAATTTAATAGCCAATGCGATACAGTCGATGGAGAAGGGCGGGATACTCACCCTGGAGACCTCCCGCGCGGGCGAATTCGCAGTAGCAAAGGTCTCCGACACGGGAGGCGGGATAGACCCGAAGTACATGGGCTATATCTTCAATCCCTTCTTCACGACCAAGAAGCACGGCACCGGGCTGGGGCTCCCCATAGCCAATTCCATAATAATGAGGCATAAGGGCACCATCGAGGTCCGCAACGAGGGCCACGGGGCCGCATTCATAATAAAGCTCCCTGTTGCCGGGGCCGCGGCTCCAAATTCGTCGCGCCATGAAACGGGCGAGGCTGTTTAGAATTTTTAATTTTATGTCAACGGAGTTTCCATGAAGAAAAGGATACTTGTCGTAGACGATGAAGAGGGATTGAGGCTTCTTTACAAAGAGGAGCTCGAGGACGAAGGCTGGGACGTAGAGCTCGCGGCCTCGGGCGAGGAATCCCTCGATAAGCTGGAGAAGGACTCCATAGACCTTGTGCTGCTCGATATCAAGATGCCGGGCATGGACGGCGTCGAGGTATTGCGGCGCGTAAAGGAGAAGTGGAAGGACCTGCCCGTAATACTCTGCACGGCGTACCCGCACTACAAGCACGACTTCGGTACGTGGGCGTCCGACGCCTATATCACTAAGTCTTCAGACCTCACCGAACTCAAGCAGACCATCAGGGACATCCTCGGGAAGAAGCCATGATCCTCGTTACCGGCGGAACAGGTTTCGTCGGTAGCAGCCTGGCACAAGAACTCCTCAAAAATTCGTACAAGGTCCGCGTGCTCTCAAGGCGCCCCGAACGGGCATCAATGCTCATCGAGGCAGGCTGCCAGGCCTCAAGGGGCGACGTCGGAGATATCTCTTCGGTCCTGAGGGCCATAACCCCGGAGATAGAAGCGGTAGTCCACCTCGTAGGGGTGCTCGCGGAGCCCAGGGGAACGACTTTCAGGGCAGTGCACGTCGAAGGCACGAGGAACGTTGTAGAGGCATGCAAGGGCATGGGTGTGGCCAGGCTCCTTCACATGAGCGCGCTCGGCGCCAGGCCTGACTCCGCCAGCGAATATCACAGGACCAAGTGGGATGCGGAGGAGATAGTGAGGTCGTCGGGGCTTCAATACACAGTCTTGCGGCCCTCGGTAATATTCGGCCGCGACGACCGCTTCACCAATCTCTTTGCCAGAGCGATGAGGCTCTCACCCGTCGTGTTCATACCCGGAGACGGCCTCTCCAGGATGCAGCCGGTCTTCATAGCTGACGTGGTAAGCGCGTTCTCAATGAGCCTCAAACGCGGGGACACCATAGGAAAGACGCTCGAGCTGGGAGGGCCTGAGAAGCTTACCTTAGACGAGGTCATGGATTACATAGGGGCCGCGATCGGCAAAAGGCGAGCAAAAGCGCACGTGCCCATGCCGATAATGAATCTGGCCGCTTTCTTTGCGGAGCTACTTTTTAAAAAGCCGCCCATTTCCCGCGAGGCGTTGAAGATGCTCTCCGAGGACAATACCACATCGATGAACGCCCTTTCAGAGGTATTCTCCATGAAGCCCGTGAGCCTCTCGGAAGGGCTCAAGACCTACCTGCACTGAGACAGAGCCCGGATTGACTTCAGCGAAAACCTGCCTATAGTCTAAATAAGGACGTTTTTTCGATTCCTTCATAGAATACCGGGGGTTTGCCATGAATATACTGGTTACCGGCGTCACGGGCTTTGTGGGTGGGCACCTGCTTGATAAGCTCCAGATCGGCCGGCACAGAGTAAGGTGCGTTGTCGCGCCGTTTGAGATGAAGGCGGCCCAGGAGCTGAAATCCCGCGGCTTTGAGGTGGTTATAGCCGACATTATGAACAGGGACGAGGTAAGGAGGTCTGTCCCCGAGGGGACAGACGCCGTTTTTCATCTTGCCGGCGTACTGACCGAGAGCAGGAAGGTAAAGTTCAGAGACATTCACGTCAATGCCACCAGGCGCCTTGTGGATGCCTGCGTTGAAAAGGGCGTGAAGAGGTTCATATTTACAAGCGCGTTCGGCGCGGCCCCGGACGCCGAGAGCGCGAACCACAGGTCAAAATGGGAATGCGAAAGGTTCTTGAGGATGTCGGGGCTTGATTATACTATCGTACGACCCACCATCATATTCGGCAGGGGCGACAGGTTCACAAATCTTTTTGCCTACGAGATAAGGAACCACCCGTTCATACCGATACCCGACGGCGGCAGGAACAGGCTCCAGCCCATATTCGTAGACGACCTTGCCGAGGCAATGGTGCAATGCTTAAAGAGGGACGACACAAGGTTCGGCGAATACGACCTCGGAGGCCACGAGATATACACATTCAGGGAGATGGTCGAGCGGATATATCAGGTGGTCGGAATAAGCAGGCGGATGATACCTGTCCCGATCCCGGTCATGTACATCATGGGC
>MGPL01000130.1:1094-5567 GCA_001797415.1 Deltaproteobacteria bacterium GWA2_55_10 | reverse complement strand
AGGCCGAGCCTCCTTATGAGGAGAGGCCCGGCAAGGCCGCATAACGGCATGAAATAAGGCCCATCTCCGCGTTGTCTTCGACTCTCGTAACTGCGGCGTAGAAAAAAGTACGCCTCATCCCCGTTCCCCGATTTAACCGGGGCCTCGCATGTTGAGTTCATTTGAAGCCTGAAAATAAACCACCCATTTCAGCACACGTCCCCCCAAAAATTACCATTAAGCGCCCTCATTAATCGCTTGCGGGGAGCGCTTTTTTCTGTTATGTATTATTGTTGTCTTTTTCAAGGGGGGTTAGCTCAGCTGGGAGAGCGGCACGTTCGCAACGTGCAGGCCACCGGTTCGATCCCGGTACCCTCCACCAGTTGATTCCAGGGCTGCGGGCGTCCGCAGCCTTTTTTTTGCCTTTTACGCGTGCATTTCATAATCAAACCGAAACATGCTATAATGCGCTGACGATTATGGCTGTAAAGAAGATTGGCGAGATCCTCGTGGAGTCGGGCCTCATATCCCAGGCCCAGCTCGACGAGTCGCTTAAGGAGAGCAGGGGAAAGGGCCAGCGGCTCGGGAGCATGCTCGTTAAAAAAGGGTATGCGACCGAGATGGACATCGCTCAGACCCTTTCATTTCAGCTCAACATACCTTATGTCGAGATAGAGTCCTCCATCGACCTCGAGGCCTTGAAGCTCGTCCCGGAATCGATCTGCAAGAAGTACCTCCTCATACCGCTCTTCCGCGACGGCAAGCTCCTGCACGTCGCCATGTCAGACCCCCTGAACCTCAACGCGATTGACGACCTCAGGTTCTCAACAGGCCTGGACGTAAAGCCCCTTGTCTCGACGCTCGCGGAGGTCGCCACGGCCATAAACAGGTATCATCACCTGAATGAGCCCATAGACCAACTGGTACAGAGCTTCAAGAGGGACCAGTACGTCGAGGTCGTGCACGAGCCGGATTACGAGGACCTCTCCAGCTTCATCCGGAAGAGCACCACGCCGCCAATAATAAAGATGGTCGACTCCATAATAATACAGGCTTTTGACATGCGCGCAAGCGACATTCATCTCGAGCCCCAGGAGACCTTCGTCAAGTTGAGGTTCAGGATAGATGGCATCATGAGGGAGATGATGCAGCTCCCCAAATGGGTCAGCGGCCCGGTCGTATCCAGGATAAAGCTCATGGGCAAGATGGACATTGCCGAGAGGCGCGTCTCCCAGGACGGCAGGATAAAGGTGAGGCTCGGGAAAAAGGGCCTCGACCTCCGTGTCTCGACCCTGCCGACCCAGTACGGAGAGACGGTCGTCATGAGGGTGCTTGACCCCAAGGGCGCGACGCTGGATTTCGAGAAGGTGGGCTTCCTCAAGGAGGACGCAAAGCGCGTACAGGCGATGATCTCCAGGCCTCAGGGCGTGGTCATCGTGACCGGACCGACGGGCAGCGGCAAGACCTCCACGCTCTATTCGATGATAACGCGCGTGAAGAGCGACAGGATAAACATAATAACCATCGAGGACCCGATAGAGTATGAGCTCAAGGACGTCAACCAGGTCGCGGTCAACGAGAAGACGGGACTTACCTTCTCTTATACGCTCCGTTCCGTGCTGAGGCAGGACCCTGACGTGATACTGGTGGGCGAGATGCGCGATCAGGAGACCTCGGTGATAGCCCACCAGGCCTCTTTGACGGGGCACCTGGTTTTTTCGACCCTTCACACGAACGATGCCGTTTCATCGGTAACGAGGCTCAAGAACATGGGCGTGCCGGGCTATATGATAGCCTCGGCCCTTAACGGCATCATAGCCCAGAGGCTCGTAAGGAAGATCTGCGAGCACTGCAAAAAATCGTACACGCCGGGCGCTGACGAGCTTGAGCTGCTCTCTACTGCTCCGCCCGGTGGCAAACTCTACAAGGGCGCGGGCTGCGCAAAGTGCGGCGGCAGCGGCTACTACGGCAGGACAGGCATCTTCGAGGTAATGACGGTCAACCGCGCGATGAAAAAGCTCATCGCCGCGGACGCGCCGGAGGAAGACCTGCTGGATGCGGCGGTGGATTCAGGCATGATATCCCTCCTCAGGGACGGCGTCAGGAAAGTGCTCTCGGGAATGACGACCATCGAAGAGCTCTCAAGGGTGGTCTATCTCCAGGGCGCGGAGGCAGAGGCCGGACCTTCGACGGCAGACGCCGTAAAGCATTCCCATGCGCATAAGTGCTGCTCGAAGTGCGGGCACGCGCTCGCCGAATACTGCCCGGAGTGCGGTAAGCCGCGTTAAAATTCCTTTTCCTTTCCATTCACCCCGAAAAATCGTAAACTAAGCTCAATAAACCGGCAACCTTTCAGACCATGAAATCCAAAAGAGCGCTATTACTCGGCCTTTTTGTCGCGATCGCGGCGGCGGCAGTATACCTGCCAGCGTTGGGCAACGGCTTTGTCGAATGGGACGACCACGTCTATGTCTATGAGAGCGAGGGGCTAAAGCTCTCAGGCATCGAGTTCGTCAAATGGGCCTTTACCGCTGTAGTAAGCTCGAACTGGCACCCCCTGACCATGCTTGTCTACGGGGCAGAGTACCGGCTATTCGGCCTTGACCCGTTCGGCTATCACCTCATCAACCTTATCCTCCACGCCGCAAATACTTTTCTCGTGTTTGCCCTTGCGCTCAAGATCATCGGGCTCGCAACGGGCGGTGAAGGGAAAGACAGGGCGCTCGCAGGGGCAGCCGTATCAGCCCTGGCCTTTGGCCTGCATCCGCAGCACGTTGAATCGGTAGCGTGGGTATCGGAGTTGAAGGATGTGCTCTGCGGCCTCTTTTTTCTCCTGAGCATCATCGCATACTGGAGATACACGGAGGGCGGCAGGAAAGCGCTCTTTTATATGCTGTCCATTATTTCCTTTATCCTCGCGCTCATGAGCAAGCCAATGGCAGTCTCGCTTCCCGCAGCGCTTCTTATCTTCGACTATTACCCTTTGGGCAGGCTTGGAAGCTTTGACAGCGTGAAAAAGGCAGTCATCGAGAAGCTGCCTTTTTTCACGCTCGCGGCCCTCGGCGCGGTCGCGACCGTATGGGCGCAGAGCGGGGATGAGGCAATTGCAAGCCTGGCGCATTCTCCGCTGAGCGAGAGGGTGGACGTCGCGGTAAGGGGCTTTGCGTTCTATCTCAAGAAGCTCTTCGTCCCCGTTGACCTCGTGCCTTTCTATGTGCGGCCGCTCGAAGGCGAGTTCTTCAACCATGTCTTCTGGGTAAGCCTTGCCGCGTTTATAGCCATATCGGCCGCGTGCATTGTCCTGAGAAAGAAGGCGCTCACGGCGACGTGGCTCTACTATGCAGTCACCCTCCTGCCGGTCATCGGCATAGTGCAGGTGAGCGATATGGCTGCCGCTGACAGGTACAGCTATCTGCCCGCGCTCGGCCCGGTCGTCTTCCTGTCCGGCATCGCGGCTTTTATTGCGGCTGACAGGCGGCGCATGATTACGATGATCGCCAGTTTTGCGCCGATTGCGGCCATGCTTGGCTTCCTGACCGTCAAACAGATACCGGTCTGGAAGGATACGGTATCGCTCTGGACGCAGGAGATAAAGGTCTATCCCACTATACAGGCGTACATGAAAAGGGCAAAGGCCTATGAGCTCTCGGGCAGGTTCGAAGAGGCTGCGGCAGACTACACTGTCATCATACGCAACGCGGACAAGGACATCCCCGTGTTGCTCGTAAGGCGTGCGGCCGCCTACCTGAACGCGGGCTATCCAGACATGGCGCTCGGGGACTATGCGCTGGCCCTGAAGCTCGAAACCCGGAACGCGGCGGCATATCTCGGCAGGGCGACGGTCTTTATGGAAAAAGGGGACTACATAAGCGCGGCAAATGAGCTGGAGAGGGTGCTGGAACTTGCCCCCGGCAACCCGGCGGTCATGTTCAACATGGGCGTTGCTTATGACAAGGCGGGACAGAAAGAGAAGGGTATGGGGCTGATAAGAGAGGCAAACCGACTCGGGCACCCCGAGGCGGCCGGATACCTGGCAGCCTCAGGGGAGTGAGAAGCGCTATTCCCCTTCCCTGGCGCGCACCTTCGAGTAAAAGAAGAGGCTGCCTACAAGCAGCAGCACGATAAACGCATGGACCGTGAGCTGGATAACGCCAGCCTGCCAGTCCTCCTCGCCCATCCCGAGCTTCATCTGGGTAAGGAGTATGCCCCTGATGCTCGCTATTACGCCTATGTAGATGAACGGGTTCAGCGAAAAGGAGTGCTTGTTTATCTGGCGCATGACCTGCCTGAAGAGCTCCATGATGATGAGCACGAACATCAGATCGCTTATGATGTGCGATATCGAATGCTCGGTGTAGTACATGAAGTCGGTTATCCCCTCCAGCATGAGGAGGAAGGCGACCCCGATAATGCCCAGCGCGACCCAGATGAGTATTACGTCGTCGACGATGGTAAGGAATTTGTCGACATAGGGTATTACTATGCTCTTTCTCT
>MGPL01000130.1:0-1083 GCA_001797415.1 Deltaproteobacteria bacterium GWA2_55_10 | reverse complement strand
TGTCCGCGCGCCTGTTCTTCGTTTTGGGCGCTTCAGTAGGCGCCGCTTCCCGCTGAGCCGCCGCCGTCATATCCTACGAACGGCCTGAAGTAGTTTGATCTGCGGCCCCAGATGGAGCACCGTTTCGTCCAGGGGCTTTCAGGGTGCGTCATGATGAGCTCGCGGCAGGCTTCGGAGAGCCTGTTGGTCTCTCCCGTGAGCTTGAAGGACGCGGCGCCCATGTAATACTCTGCCTGCGGGACCAGCTCCGAGGCAGGGTGCTCCTCGATGAGCATCTCGAGCTCGCGTACGGTTTCGTCAAAGCGCTGCAGGTGAAAGGCCGCCAGCCCTTTTGAGAGCATCAACTGCGGGACGAAGTCCTCTTTGGGGAGATATCCTTCCCAGCGCTCCAGCTGGTTGCCCCCGCAGTCACATATTACGAAAGCCGGGGTCCACTCCACCCTGAACTGCTCAGCCAACTCCTTGTGGGTCTCGATATCGACCATGACCGGCACTGTCTCCCGCTCGATGGCGGCTGTGACCGCGTCATCGGTAAGGACCTCGTTCAATGTCTTCTGGGAGCCCTCGCAATCCTTTGCCGTGAATATCAGAAGCGGGAGCCTGGTGCCGCCGTCCGCCTCTGCCATAGCCGTTTTCAGGTCCCTTTTCCATTCCTGGGGTATCATAAGCGCCTCCATTTTTTGCCCGCCACTCCATCGAGTGATGCAGAGTGATAATGAATGTCGTTTTCATTATATCGCACTGGCGGTTTCGGTCAAAAAACGTCAAAAGCGCAACCTTCCGGCTTCCGTATGGCTTGACTTGGCGGCCCTGATTCTGTACATTACATCTTCGTTGAGGAGGAATCGATGAACGCATTGCTTTCAAACAGCAGGTATCTCGCCATCATACCCGTTCTGGTATCGCTTCTGGCCTCTGCCGCGGCCTTTATCTGGGGCGGCTACAGGACCATTGCGGTAATCCTTCACATGATATACACCGTGGGCACCCCGGAGGAGGGCCATGCCATAATCGAGCTTATCCCCATAATGGACACCTTCCTCATAGCGACCGCGCTCCTTATATTCTCTCAGGGCATGTACG
>MGPL01000129.1:6192-6441 GCA_001797415.1 Deltaproteobacteria bacterium GWA2_55_10 | reverse complement strand
CGCGACAAGCACGTTCTTGCCGAGCGCGAGCTCTCCCATGTCGGTCGAGGGGCCGTCGGCTATGACCTGTCCTGCTTCAAGGACGTCTCCCCTTACGACTATGGGCTTCTGGTTCAGGCAGGTGTTCTGGTTGGATCTCCTGAACTTGGTGAGGTTGTAGATGTCAACGCCCGCGGCGTTGTTCCTTACGACTATCCTCGTCGCGTCGACTGCCTCGACGACGCCGGGGGCCTTGGCGAGTATCGTGAC
>MGPL01000129.1:3943-6149 GCA_001797415.1 Deltaproteobacteria bacterium GWA2_55_10 | reverse complement strand
AGCGGGCTCTCGGTCTGGATGAGGGGAACCGCCTGCCTCTGCATGTTGGAGCCCATGAGAGCCCTGTTCGCGTCGTCGTTCTCAAGGAACGGGATGAGGGCCGCCGCGACCGAGACGAGCTGGTTCGGCGAGACGTCCATGAGGGTTACGTCCTCGGGACGCGCCATTATGAACTCGCCGCTCTTCCTGGCCGATACGAACTCGCTTTCGAACCTGCCGTCCTTGTCGATGGGCGCGTTCGCCTGCGCTATTACGTGGTCCTCCTCGTCCAATGCCGAGAGGTAAGTTATCCTGTTGGTGACCTTGCCGTCCTTGACTTCCCTGTAAGGGGTCTCGATGAAGCCGTAGTCGTTTACGCGCGCATAGGTCGAGAGGGAGACGATAAGGCCGATGTTCGGTCCCTCAGGCGTCTCGATCGGGCATATGCGGCCGTAGTGGGTGGCGTGAACGTCCCTGACTTCGAAGCCCGCCCTCTCCCTTGTGAGACCTCCGGGTCCAAGGGCCGAGAGCCTCCTCTTGTGAGTCACCTCTGAAAGCGGGTTGGTCTGGTCCATGAACTGCGAGAGCTGCGATGAGCCGAAGAACTCCTTTATGACGGCGGAGACCGGCTTGGGATTGATGAGATCATGCGGCATAAGGGTCTCAAGCTCGCCGAGGCTCATCCTCTCCTTTACGGCCCTCTCCATGCGAAGGAGGCCTATCCTGTACTGGTTCTCGAGGAGCTCTCCGACGGAGCGCACCCTCCTGTTGCCGAGATGGTCGATATCGTCGACCACGCCCTGGCCGTTCCTCAAAAGGATGAGGTAGCGGACGACCTCGAGTATGTCCTCCTTGCGGAGGACCGTAAGGTCCAGATCGACTTCGAAGCCGAGCTTCCTGTTGAGCTTCAATCTGCCGACCTTGGAGAGGTCGTACCTTTCGGCGTTGAAGAAAAGGTCGTGGAAGAACGCGTTGGCCGTATTGACCGTCGGCAGGTCGCCGGGCTTCAATCTCTTGTATATCTCTATGCGGGCATTGAGGGTCATGTTGGAGACCGGTTCGTCCGGGTTCTCCTTCCTGTACTCCACGATGGTCCTCGTGTCCTCGCTGCCTATCTTGTCGTTAAGCAGCGTCTCCCTGAAGAAGTTGCCCATTGCCTCGATGAGGAGGAGCTTGAATGAGCCAATGCCCCTTCTGGAGATCTCATCGAGCTTGTCACGCGAGAGCACCTGATTGCACTCGAGCACGACCTCTCCGGTATTGGGGTCGACTACGTCGATAGAGGCGATGCGGCCTATGATGTCCTCGACCTCTACGGGTATGTAATTCACGCCCGCGGCTATGAGCTTCTTTATGACGAGCCTGGTGAACTTCCTGTCCTTCTTTACTATGACCTCGCCGGTGTTCGGGTCCTTTATGTCGCGGCTGGCTTTCTGGCCCACGAGGAAATCGGGCTCGACGCTCTTGGATATCTTCTTGTTCTCGAGGATTATCTCCTCGCTGGGGTAGAAATAATTGAGCATCTCCTCTACCGAGTACCCGAGCGCCTTGAGGAGAATGGTCGACGGCATCTTCCTTCTCTTGTCTATGCGGACATAGAGCATGTCCTTCTGGTCGAACTCGAAGTCGAGCCAGCTGCCGTGGTAGGGGATGACGCGCGCGGTATAAAGTATTTTTCCGGTAAAACCCTTGGGCTTCTCGAATTCGAAGAAGACGCCCGGAGAGCGGTGGAGCTGGCTGACGATAACGCGCTCGGTGCCGTTAATAATAAAGCTGCCGTTATCGGTCATGATCGGGATCTCGCCGAAGTAGACCTCCTGCTCTTTTATGTCCCTTATGGACTGGGCGCCGGTGTTCTGGTCCTTGTCCCACATTATGAGGCGAACGAGGAGCTTGATGGGCGCGGCAAAGGTCATGCCCTTCTGATGGCACTCGTCCTCGGTGTACTTGGGCTCGAGCAGGGAATATTTGACGAACTCGAGAGAAGCCGTGTTGCTGAAATCCTTTATCGGGAACGCACCCTTGAAGACGTTCTGGAGGCCTGTGTCCTGCCTGGCATCCGGCTTCGCTTCAGTCTGCAGGAACTGGGCAAAAGATTTTTTCTGAACCTCGATGAGGTTCGGCATGCTTACTACCTTCCCTATGCGGGAGTAGTCCTTCCTCAAGGCTTGTGCTGTTATATGATTAGAGGAAGCCATATTTTATAGTTGCTCCTTTTTGGAATCCT
>MGPL01000129.1:0-3916 GCA_001797415.1 Deltaproteobacteria bacterium GWA2_55_10 | reverse complement strand
CTACCTTTGCGCCTGCGCTCTCGACCTGCTTCTTTATCTTCTCCGCCTCGTCCTTGGACACGCCCTCTTTCAGGGTCTTGGGTGCGCCCTCGACAAGGTCCTTCGCCTCTTTGAGGCCGAGGCCGGTGATCGCCCTTACTTCCTTGATGACCTTTATCTTCTCTGCGCCGGCTTCCTTGAGGACCACGTTGAACTCGGTCTTCTCTGCCGCTGCGGGCGCGCCGCCTGCAGGCGCCGCTGCCGCTACCGCGACGGGGGCGGCTGCGGAAACCCCGAACTTCTCCTCAAGCTCCTTTACGAGCTCGGCAAGTTCAAGGACGCTCATGCTCTCGATATATTTGATTACATCTTCTTTCTTTATGTCAGCCATCGCCGTGATTCCTCCTGAATTAGATATTCTATAATTTTTTGTAAGTACGTTAAAGTGTTACGTTTAAGCCTGGGCTGCCTTGGCATCCTTTACCGCGTTGAGCGCGTAGAGGAGCTTCCGGGGCACGCCAGAGAGTACGCAAACGAAACCGGAGACCGGGGACATCATCGAGCCGAGCAACCTGCCCAAAAGGACTTCCCTGGGCGGGAGCTCTGCAAGCCCTTTGATCTCGTCGACGCTTATCACCTTGGAGCCGAGCGTGCCGATCTTGAGCTTGAGCCTTGGCTGTTCCTTGGCGAAGTTCACAAGGGTCTTGGCTGCCGCCGCGGCGTCCTTGTAGCTGAACGCTATGGCCGTAGGCCCCTTGAGACCCGCTGTCATGCCTTCGACAGGGGTGCCCTGGACCGCGCGCCTCGCGAGCGTGTTGCGCACCACCCTGAACTCGACGGAAGCGTCCCTAAGGGTCTTCCTGAACTCGTTCATGTCGATCGCCTTGATGCCCTGGTACTCGGCGATGAAAGTCGCGTTCGCCTTCTTGAAGCTCTCCTGGACTTCTTCTACTACTTTTGTTTTTACCGTTCTGTCCAACTCATTCCCTCCTTTCTGTCTTTTTTCGTTCAAAAGACAGAAGGTTACAAGGCTGAAATTACAAGCCGGCGCGTAGGAACACAACTCCCCGCACCGCTGAGCACCCATGATCGGTACCCACGACTCTGCGCCTTGGCCTCGGCAGGATGATTAAGCTTTCGCCCCTGCTGTCTTTGACCGTATGTACAGGCTGCTGAAAAAGTCCATCTGCTTCGTTGTCTCGTCGCTCGTAGCTGCGACGTACATGAAGAGTACGGCTCGCTACTCGCTTCCTCGACGCCTTGCATATGGAGCTTTTTGAGCAGCCTGAAGATCTTTGCTTAAACTCTGATACAAACGCGTGTCATCGCACGCGCTTCCGATTACTTGAAGAGGTTCCTTACCTCTACGGCATTGAGCCTTATGCTCGGGCCCATTGTCGTGGAAATGAACAAGCTCCTGAGATAAGTGCCCTTGCTCGCGGAGGGCTTTGCCTTCACTATCGCCTCCATGAGCGAAAGGAAGTTCTCCCTGAGCTTCTGGCCGCCGAAAGAGGCCTTGCCTACCGGCACATGTATGTTGCCCGCCTTGTCCACCCTGAACTCGACCTTACCGGCCTTGAGGTCCGAGACGGCCTTCTTTACATCAAAGGTAACGGTGCCGAGCTTGGGGTTGGGCATGAGGCCCCTGGGGCCGAGCACCTTGCCGAGCTTTCCTACAGCGCCCATGATGTCCGGGGTCGCAACGATAGCGTCAAAATCGAGCCAGCCCTTGGAGACCTTCTCGATCATATCCTCTGCGCCAATGAAATCGGCGCCTGCGTCCCTTGCCTCTGCTTCCTTCTCGCCCTTCGCGAAGACGAGAACGCGAACGGCCCTGCCTATACCGTGCGGAAGGACCACCGTGCCCCTGACCGTCTGCTCAGGGTGCTTGGGGTCGACGCCGAGCCTGCCGGATACTTCTACGGTCTCGTCGAACTTGGCGCATATGGTCTCAGGGACGAGATTGAAGCCCTGTTCCACGTCGTATGTCCTGGCTGCGTCTATCTTGGCCTTGGCTGCTTCGTACTTTTTTCCCATGGTCCTTAACCCTCCACCGTGATGCCCATGCTGCGGGCTGTGCCTTCGACGGTCTTTATCGCCGCCTCGAGGCTGCCGGCCGAAAGGTCGGGCATCTTGAGCTTCGCAATGTCCTCTACCTGCTTCTTCGTGACCTTGGCTACCTTCGTCTTGTTGGGCTCCTTCGAGCCTTTCTCGACGCCGGCTGCCTTGAGGAGAAGCACAGCGGCAGGGGGGGTCTTGGTTATGAACGAGAACGACCTGTCTGAATATACCGTTATCACGACCGGTATTATCATGCCGTCCTGGGCCTGGGTCCTGGCGTTGAACGTCTTGCAGAACTCCATGATATTAACACCGTGCTGACCGAGCGCGGGACCGACCGGGGGCGACGGGGTCGCCTTGCCGGCAGGTATCTGGAGCTTTACCTGTCCTGTTACCTTCTTTGCCATCTCATCCTCTCGTATTCCGGGTCGTGCGAGCGGCTGTCTTTTTCAAGCCTCCGACCACGTCATCACCTGGCTGACGCCGGTGTAGTCAAAACCTTTTTTTCGAGGCTGCTGAAAAAGTCCATCTGCTGCGTTCTCTTCATTGCTCGTCGCTGCGACGTACATGAAGAGTACGACTCGCTCATCAAACGGCGAGAATTGCCTTGCATATGGAGCTTTTTGAGCAGCCTGACTCAAATCGAGGTCATTTCAGCAACTTATTTTTATGGGAGCGCAACAAACTCCCCCGAAAAAACAAAACGGTTTAAGCTTTTTCGACCTGCACGAAATCAAGCTCTACAGGTGTGGCCCTGCCGAATATGCTCACGAGCACACGGAGCTTGCCCTTGTCGGGCTTTACTTCCTCGACGACGCCGGCGAAGTTGGTGAACGGACCGTCAATGACCCTGACGTTCTCGCCCCTGTCGAAGCTTACCTTGGGCTTGGGCTTGACTGCGCCTTCCTCCATCTGGCGGGTGATCTTGAAGACCTCCTCCTCCGAGATGGTCGGGGGCATCTCCTGCCCGCCCACGAAGCCCGTTACCTTGGGCACGCCCTTCACGAGGTGCCAGGTCTCGTCGTTGAGCTCCATGTTGATAAGGATGTAGCCGGGAAAGAACTTGCGGGATGTGGTCCTTTTCACGCCCTTGACCATGTCCACGACCTTCTCGGAAGGTACGAGCACCTCTCCGAAGAGCCCTTCCTTTCCGAGCGCCTTTATCTTCTCCTCGAGCGCGGACTTGACCTTGTTCTCATACCCGGA
Organism: Deltaproteobacteria bacterium GWA2_55_10; assembly: GCA_001797415.1. GTDB lineage: Bacteria > Desulfobacterota > GWC2-55-46 > GWC2-55-46 > GWC2-55-46 > UBA5799. The sequence continues at coordinate 670 of MGPL01000129.1, read as the reverse complement.
ATAGGTATGCACTACATACCACTTTTTGCTCATCTAAAAAGACCCCGTCATTTCAATATTAGGCCGACCAGCTTTGAGAAGACCAGGTCGGCAAGGCCAAGGAATATGGCGAGCACAAAAGTGACCGCGAGCACCACCCACGTCGAAGTCATCGACTGCTGCTTCGTCGGCCAGGTCACCTTCTTGAGTTCCTGCCTTGCCTCGTTATAAAAGACTTTCGCTTTATCTATCTTTTCCATTTACCCCGTCCGCCTTCCTGCCCGTACATCGCGCAATAAAAATGGCAGGGCAGGAGGGATTCGAACCCCCAACATGCGGTTTTGGAGACCGCCGCTCTACCGTTGGAGCTACTGCCCTGTCGCTCGGTTTTAAGCTGCCCTGAAACTCTTATTTCAATGCAGCCTTACTTCGGCCCGGTGCCGGGAACAAAAAGGCTTAAGGCCCGGCTTGGAGCCGGGCCCCTTATTACTTGGTTTCCTTGTGAGGAATGTGCTTCTGACAGAACTTGCAGTACTTCTTGAGCTCAAGCCTGTCAGGCGTCGTCTTCTTGTTCTTTGTCGTCGAATAGTTCCTGCGCTTGCATTCCGTGCACGCGAGGGTGATTATGTCTCTCATCCCATTCCTCCGCGGTAGACCCGCCTGCTTACTCTATTATCTTCGTTACAACGCC
>MGPL01000128.1:23697-25058 GCA_001797415.1 Deltaproteobacteria bacterium GWA2_55_10 | reverse complement strand
TTCGGCTTCTCCAGGCAGCTCGGAAGGGACTATGCCCTTTCAATAGACTACAGGCATGAGGAAAAGGAAGGCCTCAAATCAATAGGAGGCACGCTCGGCATCTCCGGCGGAAATACAAGGTCCATAGTGCTTCCGGAGCCGGTCGACTACAAGACCGACGAGATAAGGGCCGCCGTTTCATACGCGGGCAATTCCGCGAACGCGCGGGCCGAGTACCTGGTCTCGTTCTTCGACAACAACAACGAGTCGATAATATGGGAGAGCCCGATTATCCGGGCGGGCTATCCGGGAACCGCCAGGACCTCGCTGCCTCCCGACAACCTGCATCAGAGGTTGAGCCTCTCTGGCGGAGTAAACCTGCCCTTCTATTCCACAAGGGTCAATGCGGCGGCGGAGTACGGGATAATGGAGCAGGATGAGGAGCTCTTCCCATATTCCATAAACCCGGCGAGCACGATAACGGTACCTCTTCCCAGGGACAGCGCTCAGGCGGAGATGATTGTGAAAGGCCTTACCCTTAACGTTGCCTCGCGTCCGGCGCCGAAGTTGGGCCTCAATCTGAGATACAAGTACTACTCGACCGACAACGGCACGCCGAGGCAGCTCTTCCGGTACGTGAAGAACGACCAGGGGGCTGCGCAGGCGGCTATCACGGAAGCCCACGCGCTCTATAACCTGCCGTACGACTATACGCAGAACAAGTTGAGCTTCGACGGCTCGTACCACCTCTTCAGGGCCACGAGCCTCAAGGCCGGCTATGACTACGAGTCGATCGAGCGCGGGTTCAGGGAAGTACAGGAGACCCGGGAGAACGCCTACAGGGCTGCCTTGACCTCGGGCTACTTCGAAGACCTTCAGCTGGGTTTGACCGGATCGTACGCCGAAAGGCGCGGAGAAGACCAGTATGACCAGTCCAAGCTCTATGACGAGGCCCATACGCCCGAGTTCATCGCCACGCTCGACGCGGACGAGAGGTTCGACAACCACCCGCTCGCGCGCAAGTTCGACATAGCCGACAGGAACATGACGAAGCTCGGCGCGAGCGCATCCTGGTCGCCTCTGCCGGAAGTCAGCGTCTCTGCCTTCTACGATTATCAGGAAAATGACTTTGAGAATTCCGAGCTCGGCATGACCAAAAGGGACTCGCACAGGTATACGGCGGACATCGCCTGGTCGCCCGTGCCCTCCGCGTCAGTATACGCCTTCTACACGCTGGAATTCGTAGATACCGAGCAGAAGAGCTGGAGCTTCTCAGGCTCGACGACAGGTTCTCCGTCTTCCAAGCAGAGCCAGTCAACCGACCTTGACAGAAGATGGTCGGCCAATCACGATGAAAGGATCGATACCATAGGCGCGGGGAT
>MGPL01000128.1:17531-23657 GCA_001797415.1 Deltaproteobacteria bacterium GWA2_55_10 | reverse complement strand
CTGAGCCTCGGGGCCGGGTACTCGTTTGAGCGCTACGAATCAGACGACTGGCAGACCGACAACTTCGAGCCGGCGTCCAGCACAATAACGAACGTAATAACCCTGAGCGGCCCGGTAGAGGACTACGAGGCGCATCAGGCCACGGTCTTCGTGACATACCACTTCGGTGGATGAGAATAGGATTATAAAGAGAAAGGAGCACGAGGCAAGATGAGGTTTACAAGACTATTCATATCCGCCGCATTTCTGGTAACGGCGTCCGCGTGGAACGCCGACGCAAAGCCAAAGTACGTCGGCGTTGACGGCTGCAAATGCCACAAGTCGGAGATAGCCGACTGGGAAAGGAGCGCGCACGCCAAGGCGTTCGACCTGCTGTCCCCCGGAAAGAAGGAAACAAAGAAGAAGAAGGCGAACCTTGACCCGGATAAGGATTATTCAAGTGACTCAAAGTGCCTGCAGTGCCATTCGATCGGATACAAGGAGGACGGAGGCTTCACCGACATCTCCTCGACCCCGAAGCTATCCGGCGTGGGCTGCGAGATGTGCCACGGCCCGGGCAGCGAGTACAGGCAGATACACAAGGAGAAGACCACCAGGTTCACCAGGGCAGAGGTGAAGGCAGCAGGACAGAAGTTCGGCTCCGTCGATCCCGAGGTCTGCAACTCATGCCACAAGCACAAGGATAACCCGTTCAGGAACGATAATTTTGACGTCAAAGAGGCTTTGAAGGACTCCAGGGCCTTCCACAAGCTTTATCCCTTGGAAGGCAATCACTGAGTCAGAGGAGAGCTATGAAGAAGAAGCTTAAGGACCTTAATCTCGGCGCGAAGTTCATGCTCACTATCGGCGCCGCCCTTGTAGTCCTCACTATTTTCGATGTCTGGTTCAGCACGAAAAAAGAGAAGGACATAATGTACAAGGACATCGAGAAGTGGACCTTCGTTTTCGCCGAGAACGTGAGGACAGCGCTCAACACGCTCATGCGCGAGGACCAGATGGATATCCGCTTCTCGATGCTCGATGCCATGTCAAAGGAGATCGAGGGCGTTGAGCACGTGAGGATCATCAGAGGCCCGAACGTGGACGAAGGCTTCCGGAAGATAAGGGAAGAGGAGACCATCCCGAGGGAGATGGAGGCCGTCAAGGGCTATAAGGAAGACATCACGCGCCTTGAGAAGGAACTTAGAGCTGCGAGGGACTCCGGCGAAAGGAGCGACCTGAAAGAGGAGATAGACGACCTCCAGGCCTCGATAAAGGACGCCCAGGACAAGATAGAAAAGGCGAAGGCGGCGCCGGAGACCGACCCGAGGGAGCTGCCCAAGGACGACCTCGACAGGGAGGTTCTGAAGAACGGCAAGCCCATTTACCACTTCGAGGGCGACAAGGGCAGGGTGCTCGTACCGTATATCGCCCAGAAGAGCTGCTCCTCGACGAGCGGCTGCCACAAGATGGCCAAAGAGGGCGACGTGCTCGGAGCGATAAGCATGGAGTTCTCGATAGCCGACATACAAAAGGACATCGCCGCAAACAACCTCAAGACCGCCGGAGTGGGCGTGGTAAGGCTGGCCATAATATTGGGCATACTCGCGCTGTTCATGTCCATATTCGTCACAAGGGGCATAAAGGCGCTGCTCGCAGGCTTCAACAGGATGTCCGAAGGGGACTTCTCGACCAAGCTCGACGTGGTGAGCAAGGACGAAATGGGCAAGCTCTCCTCCGGCTTCAACTCCTTCCTCGACAGGTTCAACGATATGATCAAGGAGATACAGGATGCGACCGTGAAGATCGCTATTACCTCCGAGGAGCTCTCCACATCGTCGAACCAGATAGTGAGCGGCACCGAGGCGCAGAAGGCGAAGACCGCGATGGTGGCCACGGCTTCCGAAGAGCTTAGCGCGACCATAAACGAGGTGGCAGGCAATACCCACGGCGCGGCCGAGGCTGCCATGAAGGCCAGCAAGGCAGCCAAGATGGGCGCGCAAATAGTCTCCCATTCCGTGAACGGCATGAACTCGATAGTGCCTATCGTCAACGAATCGTGCGACACGATCTCCAAGCTCGGCAGTCGTTCCGCCGAGATCGGGAAGATCGTGGGAGTCATAAACGACATTGCCGACCAGACGAACCTCCTGGCCCTGAACGCCGCCATAGAGGCGGCAAGGGCCGGAGAACAGGGCAGGGGCTTTGCCGTTGTCGCCGACGAGGTCAAGAAGCTCGCCGAAAGGACGACCCAGGCGACCAAGGAAATAAGCGCGATGATCAAGGCCATCCAGGAGGATACGAGGATGGCCATAGAGAGCACCGACAAGGAGGTCAAGGCCGTCGAAGAGGCCTCGGGCTACGCCAGGGAGGCGGGTATCGCGCTCGACGAGATACTCGGCCAGGTCGAACAGGTCTCTACCATGGTCCAGCAGATAGCTACGGCCTCGGAGCAGCAGTCCACTGCCGCGGGCCAGATAAGCCGCGATATCGAGACAGTGGCCGACGTGGCCAGGAACAGGGCGGAGGACGTAACGCACGTGGCGGACGCCGCGGTAGACCTTGCGAAGCTCTCGGCACGGCTCAAGGATATGATATCGATGTTCAAGCTCGAGGGCGCGGGCCATGCCCAGGAGCCGGTCTTTCAGGAAGAGACGAAAAAGAGAAAGCTCGCGCTCGTGAAATAGAGAATACCAGCATCAAAGGCCTCCCTTTCAGGGAGGCCTTTTTTTTGCCTTCATACCGCCCTGAAATCCCCGGTTTTACCTTTTGGGTTTCATTTGACTTTTTCCTGATGTTTGTGTATCCTATAACGCTCCAAAATCCCGAAAACCGTAAGTGCCTGTTTTTGTGGAATAAAGGACCTGGAATACGTTATAATAACTCTCGTTTATACCCCCCTAAAGGAGGAGCAATCGTGGGCAAGAGCGTTGCACAGAAGCTGATCGACAGCCACCTTGTATCAGGCGAGCCTGTACAGGGCAAAGAGGTAAACATCAGGATAGACCAGACCATCACCCAGGACGCCACCGGGACGATGGCATATCTGCAGTTCGAGGCGATGGGCGTGCCCAGGGTGAAGACAGAGCTTTCCGTGAGCTATGTCGATCACAACACGCTCCAGTACGGCGGCTTCGAGAACGCCGACGACCACAGGTTCCTGCAGACCCTCGCTTCGAAGTACGGCATTTACTTCTCAAAGCCCGGCAACGGAATATGCCACCAGGTTCACCTCGAGAGGTTCGGAAAGCCAGGCAAAACGATGTTGGGCTCTGACAGCCACACCCCGACCGGCGGAGGCATAGGCATGCTGGCCATAGGCGCGGGCGGACTCGATGTTGCGGTCGCGTTGGGAGGCGGCCCGTTCAACCTCGTATATCCCAAGGTCGTGAAGGTAGACCTCAAGGGCAAGTTGAAGCCCTGGGTTTCCGCAAAGGACATCATCCTCGAGCTCCTCAGAAAGATGACCGTCAAGGGCGGCGTGGGCAAGGTGATAGAGTACGGCGGCGAGGGTGTAGCGAGCCTCTCGGTCCCCGAGAGGGCGACCATAACCAACATGGGCGCCGAGCTCGGCGCGACCTCATCCGTGTTCCCCTCTGACGAAGTCACAAAGGAGTTCCTGGCGGCGCAGGGCAGGGAAGCAGACTGGATAGAACTCAAGGCCGACGAGGACGCCAGGTACGACGAGACGATCGAGATAAACCTCTCCAAGCTCGAGCCAATGATAGCGAAGCCCCACATGCCTGACCAGGTATGCAAGGTCTCCGAGATAGAAGGCATGAAGGTCGACCAGGTATGCGTGGGAAGCTGCACAAACTCTTCCTACAGGGACCTTATGCTCGTATCAGAAGTCTTCCACAAGGGCGACTTCAAGGTGCACCCCGACGTCAGCATGACCATATCCCCTGGCTCCAAGCAGGTTCTCGACATGATGGCCCTTAACAAAGGCCTCTCGCATCTCATCGAGGCAGGCGCGAGGATACTCGAAGCCACCTGCGGACCCTGCATAGGCAACGGCCAGTCGCCCCCGTCGGGCGGCGTATCGCTCCGTACCTTCAACAGGAACTTCGAGGGCAGGAGCGGGACCAAGGACGGCAAGGTATTCCTCTGCAGCCCCGAGGTAGCGGTTGCCGCAGCCATCTACGGCGTCATCACCGACCCGAGGAAGCTCGGCAAGTTCCCGAAGGTCAAGGCGCCCGCAAAGTTCCTCATAGACGATTCCATGGTCGTCGCGCCCGCAAAGGACCCCTCGAAGGTCTCGATCTCGCGCGGCCCGAACATCAAGGAGCTCCCCAAGCAGGGCTCGCTGCCCGAGACATTGAAGGGCAAGGTCCTCATAAAGCTCGGCGACAACATCACCACAGACCATATCACGCCCGCGGGCACATGGCTCAAGTACCGCTCGAACGTGCCCAAGTACTCCGAGAGCGTCTTCTCCCAGATTGACGCCAGGTTCCACGAGAAGGCGAAGGCGGCAGGCGGCGGGTTCGTCGTTGGCGGTGAGAACTACGGACAGGGCTCTTCACGCGAGCACGCGGCCCTGTGCCCCATGTACCTCGGCATCAAGGCCATTATCGCCAAGAGCTTCGCCAGGATCCACAAGGACAACCTGGTGAACTTCGGCATACTGCCACTTACCTTTGAGAACGCGGCTGACTACGACTCCATCGATGACGGAGACGAGTTCGAGATGCCGAACCTGAGGCAGGCGCTTACCGGCGAGTCCGTGACCGTGAGGAACGTGACCAAGGGCAGGGAGATAAGGCTCAAGCACGGGTATTCGCCGAGGCAGGTGGAGACGATACTCGCGGGCGGTACGCTTAATTATACGACTGCAGCCAGGTAATAGGCTATATAGGCTCAAGAGCTAAAGAGCTTCAGGACAAAACAGACCAAGGCGCGACGAAGGCGAGGAATGAGGCGTACTCTTCATGTACGTCGCAATGACGAGCCGAGGAGCAACGCAGGTATGTGAAGTCATCAAGCTCTGATTAAAGAGGACAAGAGGCTCCCTTCCAATAGGAAGGGAGCCTCTTTTTTTGCATCGATGAACGGGATCTCGAAAAGGAGGGGCACCTGCGAGAGGCGTTCGATATCAGCGCGGTTGTACGCCCTGCTTATATCTCCGTCTTCAGGGGTAGTGTTGTTGAGGATTACGCCAGCCACCTTGAGACCCATTGATATGGCGCATTGGACGGTCAAGAGGGTATGGTTTATTGTGCCCAGGCGGTTGGCCGAAACGACGATTACGGGCAGGCCAAGATAGAGGGCCAGGTCAGCCATAGTCTGGCCTTCGGAGATGGGGACGAGCAAGCCCCCGGCGCCCTCGACCAGCATGACGTCGCTATCCTCGATAAGCTCGTCATAGCACGATTTAATCTTTTCAAATTCAATGGTTACGCCGAAATGCTCCGATGCTGTCTGAGGCGAGATGGGCAGCGTGAACCTGTACGGGTTTATGACCTCAAGGCCTGCTGAGGAGCCAGAGGCCTCCTTGAGCCTCAGTGCGTCCTGAGGGATGAGCTTGCCGTTATTGTCAGCGCAGCCTGTCTCGACCGGTTTCATGGCCCCGACCCTGTACCCGGCGGCCTTGAACGACCGGGCGAGCACACAGGCCGCCTCGGTCTTGCCTACGCCGGTGTCTGTTCCGGTTATGAAAAAGGAGGGCTTCATGATTTGAATCGTTCAATTCCCCGTAATTTGATGGGTTGCTTATAAATCCTCCCCCTTGACGGGGGAGGGCAGGGTGGGGGTGAAAATCACCCTCCCCTTAGTCCCCTCCCGTCAAGGGAGGGGAGATTTGGAGATACGATACCCGCAACTTGCCGCAGGCTCATCATCTACTCCGTTATTTCCTTTATCCCCCTGTACGCCGCGTCCATTATCCTCTCAAGCTCCGCCTCCTTGATACTCAGGGGCGGCATGATGACCACGACATCCCCTATGGGACGGAGAATGACCCCGTATTTTCTCATTTCAAGGCAGGCCCTGTAGCCGACGCGCTTCTTCGAGGGGAGGCTCTCTTTCGTCAACTTGTCCTTGACCAGTTCTATTCCGGCGACCAGCCCTATCTGCCTTATGTCGCCGACATGATTCAGTTCCCGGAATTTCTCAAGGAGTTTTCCGAAGAGTTTTATCTTTGGCTTC
>MGPL01000128.1:8935-17242 GCA_001797415.1 Deltaproteobacteria bacterium GWA2_55_10 | reverse complement strand
GGCTATCCTCAAACGAATCGAGACAGGCCGTCTTGCAGTCGGGAAATGCCTTCCCGACAGGGCACCTGTAGCAGTAAGGGTAGGGCGCGCGGATGGTGCTGAAGAGGAGCGGCCTGTACTTCTTGACGAAGATGTCTATCTCGCCCACGCTCATGGAGCCGAAGGTGTCCCCGTGGTACGCCCCTGTGAAGGCTATGTACTGCTTCTTCTCCGGCTTTCCTGTCTGCTCCCAGTACTGGAAGGCCATCTTGAGGGCTATCTCGACGGCAGTGGAGCCGTTGTCCGAGTAAAAGACCTTTTTGAGCCCTTTCGGGGCTATGCGGACGAGCCTTTGGGCAAGCTCTATCGAAGGCCCGTTTCCGAGGCCCAGCAGCGTAGAGTGGGCGATCTTATCGAGCTGCGCCTTAATTGCCCTGTCTATCTCAGGTCTCCTGTGGCCGTGGACATTAACCCAGAGCGAAGATACGCCGTCAAGGTAGCGCTTGCCTTCAGTATCGATGAGGTAGTTGCCCTGGGCGCGTTCGATTATCAGCGGGTCGGTTTCAGCCCATTCGCGCATCTGGGTGAACGGGTGCCAGACGAACTGGCGGTCGAGCTTTATGAGTTTTGATGTCTTCTTTTTCATAAGGTCTTATTGCGCACTTCTCCTTGGCACAAAGCTACGGGATACCTGCACCCTCCCCTTGTCCCCTCCCGTCAAGGGAGGGGAGGATCTGGATAGTTGTAGGTGCGGCTCCGCGCACCAATAATAATCCCCCTCAGCCCCCCTTTAGAAAGGGTCTTAGGAAGTCCTCTGAGCTACATTTTTTTTGCAGATGCAATAATAAGCTCATAGCTTGCCAGCACTCCGCCCTCGATAGCAGGGAACCTTTTTGCGTAGGCCCTTCCGGCCTCTGCGTAGGCCCTTCCGGCCTCTTTCAAGGCCCTTCCGGGCGAGAGGCCTTTGCCGCATTCAAGGGGAGGGGCGGCGCCTATGTACTTGAGGGTGCGCAAGAGGTCCATGAAGCTGTGATATTTCATTTTGATTATCTTTGATTCAACGGAAGTCTTCTCAAAGCCGGCCTCATCGAGCGTTCTTTTGATATCCGCGCTCTCCCTGAACTCGATCCCCTGATAGCCGGGGTAGCATTCTTTCAATTCCTTCAGTGTTTCAGGGCCGAGCGTAGAGAAGATGAACAGGCCGTCCCTTTTCAAGACCCTGAAGGCCTCAGAAAAGGCAGCAGAAAGTTCGTGGGCCCACTGGAATGTCAGGCTTGACGCGGCGACGGCGAAGGTCGCATCCCTGAAGGCGAGAGATTCGCAGTCAGAGGCCACAAGGCCTGAACATTGAGCCCCAGCCTTGTCCTGCATCCTGCAAAGCATGGGCAACGCTATGTCAGAGCCGTAGATTCGTACATCAGGAGATGAGGACTTTATAAGCTCAAGGAGAAAGCCCGTGCCGCAGCCGATATCGAGGACCGGCGAGACCAGGGAGTTTGACGGCGAATCCGAGAGCCTCTTCATGACCTCAAGGGCCGCCATCCGCTGAAAGCCTGCGAACTCGTCATAGGTAGAGGCTGCCCGCGAAAAGGACCTCTTTACGGCAGTCTTGTCAAAAGCAGTCTTGAGCATCTTCAGAGCCTTTTGATAAAGTCCTTCAATACTGTGATAAAAGCCTCGCGCCTCGTCAGAAACGGCGCGTGGCCTGTGCCGTCGAAGACCTCAAGCCTCGTCTTCTTCATCCTGCTTGCCATGTATTCGGCGGCGCCCACCGGGCAGACGGTGTCCTCTTTACCATGAACAATGAGTACAGGCACGTCTATTGCTTTGAGATCGTTTCGCAGGTCAACAGTATAGAGCGCCTCGAGGGCCTTCGTTATCTCATCGTATTTGAACTTGGGAAAACAGCCAGGCACATCCCCCTCGCATGATATGGGGCCGGGATATCCGTACCTTGAGACAAAGGCTTTTGCCTCGTCCGTGGCAGCCTCGTCTGCCGTGAAATTGAGCGAATAGAACCTGTCGGCAGTTGCGGCCGGGTCCTTCTTCATGTCCATTATCATGCGTTTTACGAGGGCCTTGGACTGGGCCCATGGGAAATCATCCCTTTCGACGAAACACGGGGTGGAGCCGACGAGCACAAGGGCCTTGAACCTTTCCTTCAAAACGGGCTGTGCGGCTATCAGAGCTTGAGAGCCCAGGGACCAGCCCACGCCTATCAAATCCCTTCTTATTCCTTTGACGCGCTGGAAGATCTCTTCAGTCGCGGGTTTCAGGGTCGACTCGTCCCAGGTCAGATTCCCGCCATGTCCGGGCAGGTCGATTGAAAGAGACCCGGCAAACTCTTTCGCAATGCCCTCCCATACGCCGCTGTCAGTCGCCCATCCGTGTACGAAAACAAGGTCATTGGACATTGAAGGCCTCTATTATGGCGGCTGCGGCGCGGTCGATGTCATCCGTTGAATGGGCCGCCGATAGAGTAGCCCTGAGCCTCGCAGTGCCATCAGGCACGGTAGGCGGCCTTATGCCCTGTATGAAGACGCCTTTATCGAGAAGTGATGCGGATATCTTCATAACCTTTTTCGCGTCACCGGCCAGTACGGGCACAATCGGCGTGGAACTCTCCATAGTATCAAGCCCGGCAAGTGAGAGCCTCTCTTTGAGTCTACCAGTATTCTGCCAAAGCCTCTTCAGGAGCGAAGGGTCTTCTTCTATTATGTCGATCGCCTTTGCCGCCGCGGCGCAGACCGAAGGCGGCAGGGCAGTGGTGTAGATTAACGGCCGAGCTTTTGAAATGAGCAGGTCTATTACCTCTTTCCTTGCCGCCACAAACGCGCCGAAAGAGCCCAGCGCCTTGCCGAGCGTGCCCATCTGTATGATGTCAGGGTTTTTTATGCCGAAATGCTCAAGGCTCCCTTGTCCGGTATTGCCGAGCACGCCTGTTGCGTGTGCGTCGTCGACGATGAGCATTGCCCCATATCTTTCAGCGAGGCTCGTTATCTCCCTTAGCGGCGCGAGCGTGCCGTCCATGCTGAATACGCTGTCTGTTATGATTATTCTTGTCCTGGCTTTCGATGTCTTTAAAAGCCTCTCCAGCGCATCGATGTCCCTGTTGGCGTATCGGGTTACCTTTGCCCTGCTGAGGACGCAAGCGTCCACGATAGAGGCATGGTTGAGCCTGTCTGAGAAGACCTCCGCAGTCCTGTCAGCGAGCGTGGAGAGGAGCGCAAGGTTGGCGTTATATCCTGAGTTGAAGAGCAGGGCGGCCTCCACGCCTTTGAATTGCCTGATGCGCTCTTCGAGCATGGCATGCGGCTCCATGGTGCCTGAGACGAGCCGTGATGCCCCGGCGCTTGCGCCCCACCGTTCAGTCGCCTCGATGGCCGCCTTCTTTACAAGCGGGTGGTTGGCTAGATTCAGGTAGTCGTTCGAGCACATGAGAAGGACTTCGCGGCCGTCCATCCTCACCACAGGCCCCTGCGGCCCAACGATAACCTTGAAAGAACGCCTGAGGCCGAGGCCTTCAAGCCTGGCAAGCTCTTCTCTTATATTCTCTATCATGGCCGGATTACTTGTAGCCCTTTGGCCTGAGTCCCAGGTCAGCGAGCATCCTGAGGTCGTCCCTGGGGTCCCTGCCTGGCGTTGTAAGATAGTTGCCTATCATCATGCCGTTGGCCCCCGCAGCGAAGATAAGAGGCTGCAGGTCGCGCAGGTTCACATGCCTGCCCCCGCAGACTATTATGTCCTTTGCAGGCAGCATGAGGCGGGCCAGCGCAATTATCGTGAGGCATTCGATAGGCGTGAGGTTGTTCGCGCCTTCCAGAGGCGTGCCAGGCCTCGGGTTGAGGAAGTTTATGGGTATGGAATCGACATCGAGCTCGCGGAGGGTGGAAAGGAGCTCTATTCTTACGTCCCAGCCCTCTCCGAGGCCGAAGATGCCGCCGGAGCACACATGAAAGCCGAGCGCCTTGGCGGTCTTCACTACATTGACATCGTTTTCGTAGTCGTGTGTTGTGCAGACCTTTGGGAAGAAGCTCCGCCCGGTCTCCAGGTTGTGGTGATAGCTCTCGAGGCCGCTGTCCTTTAGCTTCTTCAAGGTCTCGGTCGTGAGTATGCCGAGAGAGGCGCAGCTTTCGACATCGAGGCCGTCCCGCATGCCCCTTATCGCCTCGCTCAATATGGCGACATCGCGCTCCTTCTCTATCCTTGTGCCGCTCGTTACTATTGAGAACTCGCGGGCGCCAGCGGCTGACGCCTCTTTAGCGGCGTTCAACAGGGCGGAGGCGTCTTCCATCGGGTACTCGGGCGAGCCGGTCGAATATTTAACGGACTGGGCGCAAAAGGAGCAGTCCTCCTTGCAAAGGCCGCTCTTAGCGTTCACTATTGAGCAGAGGTTGACCTCAACGCCTTTATGGCGCCTCCTGACCCGTTCAGCCACTGCAAGGAGATCGTAAATGGACGAAGGGGGCAGATTTGTAAGCTCAAGGGCCTCTTCAGGAGAGAGGCCCTCTGCCGCAAGGCCTTTGGCCAGCGCGGTCTCAAGTATATTTTCCATTGTCATATCCGGAGGTTAGGTATGTTTCTTAATGAAATAGCACAGGCAAGGCACAATTGTCAACTTTAAAGCTCAGATGGTTGACAATGAAATGCCGGCAGCCTCAGATGATGTCGTCAGGCACTATCTCCTGCACAGCCGCCGTTATCTTGAGCGACCGGGCAAGTGCGGTTACCCTGTTTTTGAGGGCTTTTTGAGAGGCCCTGTCAGGGCAGAATACCTCGGCGGCAATGATAAGGAGCCGTCCTTCGGCCACTGCCTTTGTCTCCATGCCCGTAAGCTCGGACCTGGTATCATCGAGGAGTTTCAAAAGCCTGCAGATGGTCTCTGCCCTGTTCTGGCCGTGCAGGGTAACCACCGTATTCCCGGGATGGCTTGAGCAGCGTCCCTTCAGGGCCTTTGATCTTACAAGGACATCCTTGAGCTTGCCCGTGGCAGCTGAAAGGCTCTTTCTGTTGTCCCCGAGCACCTCTGATACCAGGGCAAATTCATTGCCGAAACAGGCGAGCACCAAATCCCCTGAACGGAACCGCCCCTTTTCAAGAGACCTGAAAACTTCAGCTATCCCGCGCTTTCTTGCCCCGTACGCCAAAAGAGCAAACCTGTTCATGGAACTTCTCCTTTCCGCTATAAAAGGGGACCCGGGATGAGGAACACTGTTGGAGTGTGGTATGGGGAAGCCTGGAGGATTTCGAGATGGGAACTGTATTTGGGTGTGCGTTTAGTCACACCCTTGTCTAATCATATAACCAAGATTAAGTCTGTGACCTGGTTCACAGAGATTTCATTTTTCTCCTGAAAAGGTCCCTTTTCATGTTCGTTATCCTGTCGAGGAAGAGTATGCCGTCGAGGTGGTCTATCTCGTGCTGGAAGGCTATTGCTTCAAGGCCCTTCGAGTCTATCTCCACCTCCTTTCCGTTTGGGTCAAGGCCCCTCACGACGACCTCTTCGGCTCTTTGTATGTTGGCAGTGTACTCCGGGACTGAAAGGCAGCCTTCCCTGACCTTTTTTGAACCGGTTGAGGATATTATAACAGGGTTTATGAGAACGACGAGGCCGCGGCCCGGCTCTTTCGGCGTAACATCCACCGCTATTATGCGCAGGAGTCTGCCGACCTGCGGGGCGGCAACCCCCACGCCCGGGGTCGACTTTAGCGTGGCCACAAGGCCGCCAATGAAATCGGTTACGCCGCTGTCTATATCCGCGACAGGTTCGGAGACCTGCTTTAATACGGGGTCAGGGTATATTTTTATCTCGAACGGGCGCATAAGGGTCAAAGGACTTCCGCGTCTTCAATCGGCTTTATGGAGATTGTCACTCCAAGGGCCCTCTCAAGGGCCGAAAGCTCCTCTTCGAGCAGCGAGATGTTAGCGTCCTCCGGGATATACGCCTCTATAAGCATTAGATATACCGGCGGCGAGCCTATGACCTTTGTCTCGAGGTCGGTGATGTTGACTTCCATGCGCGCCAGCAGCTCTGTGGTCTTGTATACTATCCCGGCCTTGTCAGCGCCGTGGAGCGTTATAAGGTAATTGCCCGGAGGGCCTTCCTGTGCCCGCTCGCCGAGCTCCTTGAAATGTATGGATAGTCCCATGCTGCGTTCTATATCGCGCAGACCTGCCTCAAGCCTGGCCGCGTCCCCGCCCGAAGGCACGGACATGATGAGTATTATCGAGAACTCGTCCTCTATGGAGGTCATGGAGGAGTCCTCTATGTTGCAGTCGTGCTCAAAGAGGGCCTTTGTCACTGCTGCGATAATGCCGGGCCTGTCAGGTCCTATTGCGGTCAGGGCAAACCTCTTCATTTTCCCTCCTTATGATCTTTTATTACCTTCATCCGTTCCTTTATCTCTTTTTCATAGCCCCTGTCATTGGGCTTATAGTATTCCTGCCCCTTGAGCCTTTCTGGCAGATAATCCTGTTCCACCTCAGCGCCCTTGAAGCTGTGCGGGTACTTGTAGCCTTTGCCGTAGCCGAGGCCTTTCATGAGTTTTGTGGGCGCGTTCCTTATGTGCAAAGGCACGGGCAGCGCGCCGTGCTTCTTTATATCCTCCGCCGCTTCGAGATAGGCCATATAAGACGCGTTGGACTTGGGCGCTGTAGCCAGATAGGCGACCCCTTGCGCGAGCGGTATCCAGCCTTCGGGCATGCCAATGAAATCGACCGCGTCCTTTACATTTATCGCGACCCTCAGGGCGTCCGGGTCTGCGTTGCCTATGTCCTCAGAGGCGAATATGACCATGCGTCTCGATATGAACAGAGGGTCTTCTCCTGCCTCGACCATGCGCGCGAGCCAGTAGAGCGCGGAGTGCGGGTCGCTTCCGCGCATGGACTTGATGAAGGCGGAAATCACATTATAGTGTTCCTCTCCGGACTTGTCATACAAAAGGGCCTTCTTCTGCATGGCCTCGGTCGCCGCCTCCATGGTGACCCGCCTTGTCCCTGTCTCGTCAGGTTGTGATATCATGTACGCGGCCTCGAGCGCGTTCAGGGCGGTCCTCGCATCTCCTGCGGAGACATCGGTCAGGAAGTCGAGCACGTTCTCGTCAAGGGTGGCCTTCATGCTGCCAAGGCCGCGCAGAGAGTCCTCCATCGCGCGCGCGAGTATCTTTTTGAGCGCCTCAGGCGAGAGCGCCTCAAGGACAAGGACCTTGCACCTTGAGAGAAGCGGCGCGTTGACCTCGAAGGAGGGGTTCTCTGTAGTCGCTCCGATGAGCGTTATTGTGCCGTCCTCGACGCTGTGCAAAAAGGCGTCCTGCTGGGCCTTGTTGAACCTGTGTATCTCGTCGACAAAGAGGACGGTCTTCTTGCCGCGCCTCAGGTTGTCTTTGGCTATCTTTATTACTTCCCTTATCTCCTTCACGCCCGAGAGCACTGCCGAGAACTCCACGAACTCCGCCTTTGAGGCCTCGGCTATGATGCGGGCAAGGGTCGTCTTTCCGGTGCCTGGAGGCCCCCAGAGGATCATTGAGGGCGGGTCGCCTTTTTTAAGGACCCTGTCCAGGAGCTTGCCTTCCGCAACAAGGTGTTCCTGGCCGATGAACTCGGTTATGCTCCTGGGCCTCATCCTGTTTGCCAGTGGAGAGGGGTCAAGCCCTTTTTCAGTCCTGCCGAAAAGCTCCATTTCCATGCTGGAATACTCCTTTACATTATCTTAATATAAGCGATAAGAAAAAGGAAGGCGCTGAATTTGCCGGGATATTGCCTGCTTTCTTTTTTTTACAAAAGAAAGTAAGATAAGGCCAAAATCACCCGGAAGTGAATCGGATGCGCATAGCCCTCCTTGGAGGCACATTCAACCCCATACATTACGGCCACCTGAGGATAGCGGAAGAGGCGCGGGAGGCGCTGTCCTTTGACAAGGTCGTCTTTGTGCCGACCTTCATAACGCCCCACAAGCTCAAGGAATCCCTTACGCCTCCTGAGGTCAGGTACGAGATGGTGAGAAAGGCCATAGAGGGCAACCCGGCCTTTGAGGTCTCTGATATGGAGATAAAGCGCGGCGGCAGGTCATTCACGGTTGATACCGTAAGGGAGCTCAAGGCCGCTGACCCTTCCAGCGCCGTGAGCTTGATAATCGGAAACGACTCGTTCAACGAGATAAGCACATGGCACGAATACGAGGAATTATTGAAGCTCTCAAGCTTCGTCGTGGTGCAAAGGCCGCATTACGCGCTCAAAAAACCGGCAGAGGCGCTGCCGGTTGAACTGGCCAGGAAGTTCTGGTATGATTCTGAAAATCAGTCCTATGTCAATTCCTATGGTAATTCTGTG
>MGPL01000128.1:2518-8770 GCA_001797415.1 Deltaproteobacteria bacterium GWA2_55_10 | reverse complement strand
AGAAGAAGGCGCTCGAGATCGCCAAGCTGGCCCTCGACAAGAAAGCGGAGAAGGTAGTAATACTCAATATCAAGAAGCTCTCGGCCGTATCGGACTATCTGCTCATCTGCAGCGCCGAGTCGGAAAGGCAGGTCCAGGCCATAGCGTCTTCCATAGAGGATGGGCTCAGGAAGCACAATGAGAGGCCGCTCGGCGTGGAAGGCGCTACAGAGGGCAAATGGGCCCTCATGGACTACAACGATGTCGTAGTCCATATCTTCCTCGAGCGTGTGAGGTCGTTCTACGACCTTGAGGGCCTCTGGGCAGAGGCGCCGCAGACCGAGGTAGCCGATAAGATAAGGCAGAAGGTGGGCGCGAAAGCGGATAAGCCTGCCCCGAAGAAAAAGGGCTCGTAACGCACGCATGAGAATATGCTTCGTCTGCGTTGGCCAGGTAAAAAAGGCGGGCATAAGTGAGGCCGCGGCCGAGTACCTCAAGAGGATAAAGAGGTACTCGACCGTCGAAATAGCGGAAGTAAAGGACGAGTCAGCCTCTCCCAAGACGCCCAGGGAGGATATTTTGAGGGCCGAGGGCGGGAGATTGCTCTCGAAGATAAAGCCGGGTGATTACATCGCGGTCCTTGCCGACTCGGGCAAGGAGATGACATCAGGCGCATTCTCCAAGCATATCGAGGGGCTTATGGTATCGGGCAGAAAGCGCCTGGTATTCATAGTCGGCGGGTCGTATGGGATACACCAGGAAGTATACGACAGGGCGGATATCGTGCTTTCGCTATCGAGGATGACCCTGCCGCATGACCTGGCGAGGCTTGTCCTGTACGAGCAGGGGTATAGAGCTTTCACCATAATGAGAAACGAGCCATATTCGCACTAAATAAGGCGGATCAGATGTATACAAAAATTCTTTTAGTTTTCATCATAGTAATCCTGGGGGTCTTCTTCTTCCTGCATACGCAGAACCCCGGCAACCTGACCTTCGTCGTAACGAGCGAGCACACATACGTGCTCTCTCCCACGCTGCTTCTCTTCTTCGGCTTCTTTGCCGGCGTCGTGCTGGCGGTATTGAACTCGCTTCTCGCGGACGCGAGGCGGGCCATAAAGGAGATAAGGGAGAGGAAAGAGAAGAAACTCCTCGCCCAGGCTGACGAGAACTACAGGAAGGGCATGGAGCTCCTCGTAAAGGGAGATACATTGTCCGCCAGGGAGCTTATGGAGAAGGCCCATAGGGCCAAGCCCAATGATACCGGCATAATCATAAGCCTCTCCGAGACCTACATGAGGGAGAACAGGCCCCAGGAGTCCATAAAGGTCCTTGAGAACGGTTACCTTACGAACCCGTCCTCGATAGGCATATTGAGCTCTCTGGCAAGGTGCGCGGCGGAATCCGGCGACATGCCCAGGGCGGCAAAGGCGTTCGAGGATGTCATACGCCTCGACCCGAGGAACCTCTACGCGCTCCGCAAGCTCCGTGACCTGAAGATACGGGAGTGCGCGTGGTCTGAAGCCGCGCGGCTGCAGAGGAGCGTCATAGAGAACGAGAAGAACGACGAGGCGGAGAAGAAGGAGAGAAGGCTCATCACGGGCCTTCTGTACGAATCCGCGCGGCATTCGATGAACGAGGGCAGGCTCTCGGAGGCCCTTATAAAACTCAAGGAAGTCCTCAAGAACGAGGATTCTTTCCTGCCCGGCCATATACTTCTCGGCGACGTGCTCGACAAGCAGGGCAATACCGCAAACGCCGCCAAGGTATGGGAGAAGGCCCTTCACAGGTTCCCTAACGCGGAGCCGGTGATACTCAAGATAGAAGAGATGTTCTTGAGGGAGTCCGCCCCCGACAGGATACTCGAAAGGTACCAGAAGGAGATTATCTCGCACCCTGCGGACACGAACCTGCGCCTCCTGCTCTCAAGGCTTTACCTGCGGCTCGAGATGGTCGACAACGCTATCGAGGAGCTCGAAAGGCTTCAGCTCGACGGGATCGAATCCTTCTACTCGCAGGTGCTCCTCGGTGAGGCGTACCTCAGGCGCAAGCAGGACTCCAAGGCCGCCGACCTCTTCCAGAAGGCGCTGGGCCTCGACCGTGAGTTCGCCCCGCCGTTCGTCTGCTCCGCCTGCGGACACAACGCCGCCGCGTGGGGCCCGAGGTGCACCTCATGCAAGCAGTGGAATACCTTGAGCATGGCGCTCCTGTCCCCGACCTCGACTACAAGGTAACTCATAGGCACCATGCCGGTTCCAAGCGGCCGTCGAGCCGGCTTGCGTTGCTCTCCGGCATATCCTCGCACTTCTGCCGGCATCTTCCTGCGCTATAGATCAGGGAAAGGACAGCACAGTGAAAAAAACCTGCCTGATAGTTATGGACGGCTGGGGCGTCAACCCGCAGAAGGCTGGCAACGCCACTGCCATCGCCGCCACGCCGAACCTTACCCGCCTCTTTAGCGAGTACCCGTCGACCGAGCTGTACACCTCAGGTTTGAGCGTCGGCCTGCCGGACGGGCAGATGGGCAACTCCGAGGTCGGCCACCTTACCCTCGGCGCCGGAAGGGTCGTCTTTCAGGAATTCAAGCGCATAAGCGACGCGCTCAAGGCCGGAGAGCTGAAGCAGAGCCCTGTCTTGAGCGCCCTGTTCGATAAGCTCAAGGATAGCGGCTCCACGCTCCATGTCATGGGCCTTCTATCCGACGGCGGAGTCCATAGCCACATCGACCACCTCTACGCAGTGCTCGAAGCGGCGAAGGCGAGAGGGCTTGAGAATGTCTGCATACACGCCTTCATGGACGGCAGGGACACGCCGCCGGAGAGCGGCCGGTCATACATGGAGGCGCTCCTTTCCCGCCTCGAAGGCGGGCTCCCGGGAAGGGTCGCCACGGTATCCGGGCGCTACTACGCCATGGACAGGGACAACCGCTGGGAGCGCGTAAGCAGGGTCTACGAGGCGATGGTAGAGGGCAGGGGGGCTGTGGCGAAGGACCCTGTGGCCGCGATAAATGCGTCATATGAAAAAGGCGAGAGCGACGAATTCATAAAGCCGGCGGTCATAACCGGCCCCGAAGGGGCTCCGTCCTGCGTCGTAGCGGACAACGACGCGATAGTATTTTTCAACTTCCGTTCAGACAGGGCGAGAGAGATAGCGGCCGCCTTCGCGTCAAAGGATTTTGACGGTTTTGAAAGGAGCGTCCTTCCAGTTCTCGCCGGGTTCGTCGGAATGGCCGAGTACGACCCTAAATTAAACCTCCCGGCGCTCTTCAAGCCCGCCTCCCTCAATAATCTGCTCGGAGAGGTTTTGAGCCGCAAGGGCCTGCGCCAGTTCAGGGTGAGCGAGACGGAGAAGTACGCCCATGTGACCTTCTTCTTCAACGGCGGCAGGGAGGAGCCCTTCCCCGGGGAGGAGAGGCTCCTCATCCCGTCGGTCAGGGATGTGCCGACCTACGACCTGGCGCCTGAGATGAGGGCCATAGAGATAGCCGAGGCGGCTGTCGAGAGGATAGAGAGCGGGGATTTCTCGTTCATGCTTATGAACTTCGCCAACGGCGACATGGTGGGGCACACAGGGGTGCTGGAGGCCGCCGTCAAGGCCTGCGAGACGGTGGACAGGGCGGTGGGCATGGTGGCGGATGCGGCGCTCAAGAGGGGCTGGGCGGTGCTTGTGACCGCCGACCACGGCAACGCCGAGAAGATGGTGGACGAGAGCACTAACTCGCCCTTTACCGCGCACACTACAAATCCGGTGCCATTCATACTCGTTGACTCGGAGCGCAAGGGCGTTCATCTAATGGGTGGCTGCGGGCTCGCTTCGGTCGCCCCTACGGTCCTTAAGATCATGGGAATCGAAAAACCGGCAGACATGACAGGGGAGCCGCTCTTTTAACAGGGTCTCAAAGCCTTCTTATCCCTGCGTGGTAGCAACAGCACAGGCTACCGATGTTGTTGTCGAAGGTCTTGGGCCCGGCGTTCTTGAAGTCAATCTTGACCATGCTGATGCCGCCGGGCACGGTGGAGTTCATCTCCTCGACCACCTTGCCGGCCCCCCACTCGGGGTGCCTCAGGTGGACGACCTCTTCTCCTACAGAGAGGTAGAGTTTTCTTGCCTCGCTTCTCATAAAAACGCTCCCATGAATATTGTCCTGAAAAAGCGCGCCCCCGTCAAGCGAAAGCTGGCGTTACGCGAACGCGCCATGGCGCGTTACGGCTCTACCGCCTCTTGACAATGCAAAGCGGCCGTATGATAATCCTTCTATCAGGCACGGAGGTGGTCTATGACGAATAAAGGTTCAAGCGTGGGTTATCTGTCCTGTCCGACCTGCGATGTGGAGGTCCCACTCGCGGGGGATGAGAAGGTGGGGGAGCATGTTTACTGCCCCTACTGCAAGACCCCGCTGGCGCTCAGGAAGACAAAAGAGGACGACCTCTACCTCGAAGAGGACTTTTAATATCCCGCTCAATCGTTGATTTTATATTGTCCACTGTGGCCGGAAGAGTCCATGCATTGCAGGGGACTTTTAATATCCCGCTCAATCGCTTGTTATCGTTAAAGTCCCGGCGGTGCGAAAAAGCCATCTGCTTCTAAGAGAATCTTCAATATTCGCGTAATAACTCTCCCATTAACTTCTCCATTAACTTCCCCCCCCCTTTTCTAAAGGGGGTCAGGGGGATTAGAGAACGCCGCAAAATCCTCCTCTTATCTGTGTAAGCACCGATTAATTCTGTTGCCCTGTCATTCTGAGGGAGCGGAGTGAGCGAAGGATATCGCAGTTTGCAGTTCTGTATAATACGGGATTCTTCCCCTTCGCTTTGCTCAGGGCACCGGCTCACACTCAGAAGCCGTCCTGAACGAAGTGAGACGATAACATGCGGCTATGAATTAATCGGAGGTTCCCTGCGGCTATCCCTTCACGCAGATAAGCGGCCTTGTGCGAGCCACCTTGCTGTTCAGCCCCGCATCGTGCATTATGCCCACTATCCGGTCTATGTCCTTGTACGCCCCCGGGGCTTCTTCAGCCACGCCGGACCTGCTCGCCGACCTTATGATGATGCCCCTCTCTCCAAGCTCCCGTATGATCTCGCCGCCGTTCCACGTCTTCTTCGCCTGTATCCTCGACATTGCCCTGCCCGCGCCGTGCACTGTGGAGCCCCAGCACTCCTCCATCCCCTTTTCAGTCCCGCGCAGGATGTACGACGCCGTGCCCATCGTCCCGCCTACGAGCAGAGGGTGCCCCACTGAGGAGTACGCCTCCGGCACACCCTTTACGCCGGGGCCGAAGGCGCGGGTGGAGCCCTTCCTGTGGACCAGCAGCTTTTTTTCGGCATTGCCGACGATGTGCGTCTCTATCTTGCAGGTGTTGTGGCCGACATCGTAGAGGACTTGAATCGATTCCGGCGCCAGCCCCATGACCCGGGCGAACGAGCCGCGCGCGAGGTGGCCGATGGCCTGCCTGTTGGCGAAGGCGCAGTTGATGCCGCAGTTTACGGCGCTGATGTATTTTTGCCCCTCCGGGCTCTTTATCGGGGCGCAGACAAGCTCCCTGTCCCTTATCGGTATCCCGTATTTGCGGCTGGCCGCCTCAAGGGTCTTGAGGTAGTCGGTGCCTATCTGGTGGCCGAGGGCTCTGCTCCCGCAGTGTATGGCTATGAGCAACTGCCCCTCGTGGATGCCGTATGCCTTCGCCGCCTCGTCGTCGAAGACCTCTTCGACATACTGGACCTCGAGGTAGTGGTTGCCGGAGCCGAGCGTGCCAGTCTGCTTAAACTGCCTCTGCTTCGCCCGCTGGCTTACATCGGCCGGGTCGGCGCCTGCTATCCTGCCGCCCTCCTCGGTGTATTCGAGGTCTTCGCGCAATCCGTACCCTTTCTTGATTATAAACCTGGCGCCATCGGTAAGCAGGCGGTCGATGTCACGCTCCCCGAAGCTTATATCCCCGGTGGAGCCTACGCCTGAGGGCACATCCCGGAAGAGCTGGTTTGCCAGCTCTTCCTCCCTTCCTGCGATGTCCTGCTTAGAGAGCGGGGTCTTCATCACGCGGACACCGCAGTTTATGTCGAAGCCGACCCCCGCCACGGATACAACCCCTGTGTCAATATCGAAGGCTGCCACTCCGCCTATGGCGAAACCGTAGCCCGGGTGTATGTCTGCCATGGCGAAAGAGGCCTTCTGAATGCCGGGCAGGGTCGCGACATTGGCCACCTGCATGAGCGCCGGGGTGAAGCCCCCGGACTTCGGGTGGGATATCTCCCTTATGAGAGGTTCCATCGTATC
>MGPL01000128.1:0-2399 GCA_001797415.1 Deltaproteobacteria bacterium GWA2_55_10 | reverse complement strand
GTGCCGGGCCGGGTCGAACCTCTCGCCGTGCGCCACGCCGCTGAAGGCGAAGCCGCCGTCTTTTTTCTTTATCTCGGATTTGCCGAGCCGCCTGAGTGCGAGGTTATTCAGCCCTTGCAGGGACAATACCTCGTTCAAAACCTCCACGAATAGAAGCTCGATGTCTCCGGCCTCGGCAATTATGGGAATTTGTTCCCTCTCTTCGATTGTTTCAAGGTCGAACATGATGTTCAGGGTAGCTTCCGCTCCCGCCTCGAAGGCGGCCTCAAGGGTCTCTCCGCTGGCCTCTATGCCTATGTCAGATATATGCTCGGTGTAAGTATATGCCATACCTGATTCTATCACCGCCGCCCGCCCAGTCAAGTCCCGCAGGGTCTTGTTGCGCACTTTGCCCGCTATTTTAGTCGTTGTAAAGCCTTTTGGCCCTCCTAACCGCTTGACCATACGCGGCTTATATGTTAGTTTTTAGTTTATGAAAATTATAGTCACCGGAGGGGCCGGTTTCATAGGCTCACACCTCACAACAGCACTGCTTGAAAGGGGAGAGCGGGTCGTTGTCATAGACAATTTCAACGACTTCTACGACCCGGCTATCAAGAGGGAGAATATCGATCTCTTTTCGTCCAACCCGGATTTTAAGCTCTATGAGGCGGATATACGGGATACCGATGTTGTTGCCGCTATTTTCCGGGACGAAAAACCCGATGCCGTCTGCCATCTGGCGGCCCGCGCCGGAGTAAGGCCATCGATAGAACTGCCCGTTCTCTACGAGCAGGTCAACTGCCTCGGCACGCTCAATTTGCTTGAGGCCGCGCGTAAGTGCGGCTCGCCGAACTTCGTCTTCGCCTCGTCATCTTCGGTCTACGGCATAAACAGCAAGGTCCCGTTCTCAGAGGCCGACCCCATAACCTGCCCTATCTCCCCCTACGCCTCGACAAAGAGGGCCGGGGAGCTCATGTGCTACACATACTCGCACCTCTACAAGCTTCCGGTGACCTGCCTGCGCTTCTTCACCGTCTACGGGGAGAGGGGGCGGCCGGACATGGCGGTCGCCAAGTTCACGAAGCTTATCTGCGATGGTTCCGGGATAGAGGTATACGGCGACGGAAGCGCTCAGAGGGATTTTACCTATGTAAGCGACATAGTCGACGGTATAGTGAACTCCATATACAAGCGCTCGGCCTACGAGATAATAAACATCGGCGGCGCCAAAACTATAGAGGTTAAAAGGCTCATAGAGCTGATAGAGTCGGCTCTCGGGATAAAGGCGTCCGTCAGGTACGGCGAGATAATGCCGGGGGATGTGCCGATAACCTACGCCGATGTGACAAAGGCCAGAAACCTTCTCGGTTTTTCTCCGAAGGTAAGGATTGAAGAGGGCGTGCAGAGGTATGTGAAATGGTTCCTCGCGAGGCGAAGCCGCCTTGGCGGGGCGTAACAGGGCGCTGGCCACGGGGGAGTTTTGAAAAAGCTTTTTATAAAAGATATCAGGGAGAAGGACCCGGTTACGGGCCATTTTCTCGTTACCAAGAAGGAGTCCGGGGTATCCAAGTCCGGCAAGCCGTACCTCGTCCTGAAACTCATGGATTCGAGCGGAGAGCTTGAGGCCCGTGTCTGGGAGGGCGCCGCGGACCTGACGAAAAGGTTCGAGAAGAACGATGTCGCGGATGTCCGGGGCTTCGCCGTCGCCTACCAGAACAACATACAGATAAATGTCACCTCCATAAAGGCCGTGCCGGAAGGCGAGTATTCGCTCTCTGATTTTCTACCTTCATCCGGCAAGGACCCGGAGGAGCAGATAGCCCGCGTCGACGCCATTATCGCCTCCGTCGTGGACTCCAATATAAAGGCCCTTCTTGAGGCGGTATTCACCGACCCGGAGGTCAGGGAGAGGTTCAAGATAGCCCCGGCGGCAAAGTCCATGCACCA
This sequence comes from Deltaproteobacteria bacterium GWA2_55_10, assembly GCA_001797415.1. GTDB lineage: Bacteria > Desulfobacterota > GWC2-55-46 > GWC2-55-46 > GWC2-55-46 > UBA5799. Next base: position 470 of record MGPL01000128.1, on the reverse strand, counting down.
CCCGTACCTCGGGGGGCTCATCGAGCATGTGCTCTCCATATGCGGGCTCGTCGAGAAGATAAGCTCGCACTACGGCGCCGGCATAAACAGGGACCTGCTCTACGCCGGCGCGCTCCTGCACGACATCGGCAAGATATATGAGCTCTCCTACAAGAGGAGCTTCGAGTATACGGACGAGGGCAGGCTCCTCGGCCACATAACGATGGGCGTGGAGCTTATAGACGAGAAGCTCCGGGGCTTGAAGGAATTTCCCAGGGAGCTGGCCGTCCGGTTAAAGCACATGCTTCTCAGCCACCACGGCCTACTCGAATACGGCTCCCCCAAGAGGCCCAAGACAATGGAGGCCATAATACTCTACTACCTCGACGACATGGACGCCAAGGTCAATGCCGTGCAGATGCTTATTGACGACGACAGGAACGACGACCAGTGGACCCCGTACCAGAGGATGTTCGAGAGGTACATCTACA
>MGPL01000127.1:6678-6768 GCA_001797415.1 Deltaproteobacteria bacterium GWA2_55_10 | reverse complement strand
GGACGCGGCATTCTTGTTTATAAGCTCGTCCGCGAGCCGTATGTCTGCGGCGAGATGGAAGAAGGTGAATATCGAAAGGCCGGGCCTTAA
>MGPL01000127.1:5993-6421 GCA_001797415.1 Deltaproteobacteria bacterium GWA2_55_10 | reverse complement strand
TTTGATTTGCTCTTTCAATCATTTTTTTAACGTCATCAGCCGTATTGATAGGGGAGAGGCGGATAGTCGGATGCTCATTCTTAAAGACCCTGAATATCTCATCGGCAAAGGGCGGTCCTATGAAAGTTATGCCCTTGAAATCAAGTATAACTTCTTTAAATCTGTCAAGTCCAGCCATTAATCGTTTGGCTTGCGAGCGGGATACCAGGTTTTCCTCACCGTATTTAACCAGACTGATTGGCACTATGGTCTTTGTAAAGACGTAGTCCTCGTCCGTTGAAAATTGATTGAATACTTCTTTTAATTCCTTTTCGGAATTTGGGTTTATTTCCATTACAATTATTGTATTTCCTTTAATGATATTCAGGTCTCGATCCTCTACAAGCCAATCTCTTCCCTCGAAACGATGAAAGACCAATTTGCCCGAT
>MGPL01000127.1:5429-5939 GCA_001797415.1 Deltaproteobacteria bacterium GWA2_55_10 | reverse complement strand
TGGTGTTTGGGATCAGTTGTCAATTTACCTTTTGAAAGCTCAAGTATGGCGTGCTTGTGGTCTTCAAGCCCCAAATCCCGAACTATTTTGTTGAAAATCCCGATTCCATCGTCCGCAATAATGATCCTGATCTTGGTCGGCAGACGAGTAAACCAGATATGCGCGTTTTTTGCTTCCGAATGGTCAATTACATTATTGAACATCTCCGTAAACCCATAAGAACAGATATCAATGACATTCTTCCGGAGGTCTTTGGTTAAAGGTTCTATCAGGTCTCTCCAGACCTTATGTTCCTGAACACCGGAAGAGATTTCGACGCTGAACTCTCTTTGAACGATTGGACGTAAAGAATAGTTCTTATTCTTTGTGGTCCCGGAAGCGATGACAAGTCCCTCTTCGACCATCTTTTTGATCCGATAATTTACCGCCTGCCTCGTAATACCAAACCGCTCTGATACCATTTTGGCAAGGCCAGATGGGTGGGCTTCGATATTATCCAGAATAAAATCG
>MGPL01000127.1:2269-5307 GCA_001797415.1 Deltaproteobacteria bacterium GWA2_55_10 | reverse complement strand
GGAGCGTGAAAGGGGCTATGGGGATATCGCGCAGAAAGCCGTTCCTGAAGATGTCCCCGTTTTTCCTGATGAAAGCGGCAGGTATGATGTTGGGCGCGTTCTGGCCGTTCATTATGGCCCAGGCAAGGGTCCATGCCCTCGCGACATTGCTGAGGTCATATCCGCCACCTCCGAGCGCGACCCAGGGTATGCCTGAGGATTGGAACCGCTCTATAATCTTCTCGAAGCTGTTCGTGGTAAGGCTCAAGTGCGTGATAGGGTCTGTCTCGAATGAGTCGACCCCGAGCTGCGTGACGATTACATCGGGCTGGAACTCATCGAGAAACTGCGGGACCACTTCATCGAAGACCTTGAGGAAAAGCTCATCGCCTGTAGAGGGGGGCAGGGGCATGTTGATTGAGAAGCCCCTTCCGGCGTTTATGCCTATGTCCGTAACAGAGCCGGTGCCCGGGAAAAGCCATTGGCCGCTCTCGTGGAGAGAGATGGTAAGCGCCCTGTCCGTGTCATAGAAGGCGAATTCGACCCCGTCGCCGTGGTGGGCGTCAATATCGATGTAAGCGACCCGTTTGCCGAGGCTTACGAGGTACTTGATCGCCACGGCCGCGTCGTTTATGTAGCAGAAGCCGGATGCCCTGTTGGGCATGGCGTGGTGCAGGCCGCCCGCCATGTTGAAGGCGACATCCGCCTTGCCTTCGGCAACAAGCTCGGCTGCCTGAAGCGAGGCTCCGGCGCAAAGCGCCGACCATTCGTAGACGCCTTTGAAGACCGGGTTGTCGGCATAGCCCAGGCCGTGCTGAGAGCCGCCCACGGGGATGATGCCGGTGTTTGCCTCTTTCAATACCTTCACATACTCGGGCGTATGGAAGAGGAGCAGGTCAGATTCTGCGGCTGGCCTGGCCTCTACCCTCCTGGAAGACGGCAGGTCATTGAGCCCGAGCTCTTCCATAAGCTCGTAGGCGAGCCTGAGCCTCACGGGCTTCATGGGGTGGTCTATGCCGTAGTAATAGGCCCCGAACCTGTCTGAGTAGACGAAGGCCGTCTTTATCTTTTTGACCTTTGGTTTTATTGCCCTACTCATATCTGAGAGCCTCTATCGGGTCCAGGAGCGAGGCTTTGCGGGCCGGGTATATGCCGAATACGAGTCCCACGATTACCGAGAAGAGAAAGCCCAGCACGATGGACCAGACCGTTATTACCGTATCCCACTGGCCGAAGCGGGAGAGGAGGATTGCAATGGAAGTGCCGGTTATTATGCCGATGATGCCGCCGCATACGGTTATGACCAGCGCCTCGATGAGGAACTGGCTCAGTATGTCCTTTCTCCTCGCGCCGACCGCCATCCTTATGCCTATCTCCTTTGTGCGCTCAGTGACAGAGACCAGCATTATGTTCATGACCCCGATGCCGCCGACAAGCAGGGAGACCGCCGCAATGCCTGAGAGGAGCACGGTGAATGTCCGGGAGGTCTCCTGCCAGGTCTTTACCATCTCTGTGAAGTCCCGGATCGTGAAGTCTGATTCAGCGTCAGGGGCTATCCTGTGGCGCTCCCTCAAGACCCGCTCGACGCCTTCCTTAACGGCGGGTATGCGGGAGGCGTCCTCGACCTGGATGTTAATGTCGTTTATGTGCTCCTGGTAAAAGAGCCTCCTCTGGGAAGTGGAGATCGGGATGAATATCTGGTCATCCGGGTCGGCGAATGTGCTCTGCCCTTTCTCAGCCATCACCGCTATGATCCTGAAGGTCTGTCCCTGTATCTTTATCTCCTCGCCCAGGGCCGGGCTCTCGCCAAAGAGGTCCCTCCTTACGGTGCTGCCTATGGCAGCCACCCGTTTCACGAGCTTAATATCAGTCTCATCGAAAAATCGCCCATCCGCAACCTGAAAATTATTTATTTCGATATATTCGGGGGTTGTGCCGGTGATCATGGTGGTCGCGTTCTTGTTCGAGAACTTGGTCTGGCCTGAGCGGGCGACCGCCGGAGCGATGCGCCTTATTCCCGGCACTTCGCGGGCGATCGTCTCTGCATCCCGTATTGTAAGGGTCTCGACATTGCTGGTCCTTATGTGGCCGAGACGGGCGGCTCCCGGCCTTACCCGAAGGAGGTTGGTGCCGAACCTGGAGATGGACTCCATTACCTGCATCTTCGCGCCCTCTCCGATGGATAGCATGGCTATGATCGAGCCGACGCCGATGATGATGCCAAGCATGGTAAGCGAGGTCCTCATCTTGTTGGCGAGTATGCCCCTGTAGGCTGTGCGGATTATCTGGAGAAAGAGCATCGGTTAACCGTTCTTTTTGACCGGACCTTTTCGAGGACTGCGGCCAGACCTGTAATAGAGCGGCTGGCCCGCTTCAGATTCGCTTACAAATTTCGCACCGCGCCGGACAGGGCCGTCGATAGCCCGGCCCCGGGCCGGCAGCCCCAGCTTGGCCCCTTTGCAGCCGAAGTTACCCGAACCCCGGGTCCTTGCAAATACGGAATCAAAATATTCTTTCATGCGGGAGAGAGCACCTTTCCGTCGCGTATCGTTATTATCCTCTGGGCATGGGCCGCTATGTCGTTCTCGTGCGTGACCATTACGATGGTCGTGCCGCGGCTGTGGAGGTCTTTGAACATCTCCATTATCTCTTTGCCTGTGCGCGAATCCAGGTTGCCGGTGGGCTCGTCGGCCAGTATGAGGGGCGGATTGAGGACAAGGGCGCGGGCTATGGCGACCCTTTGCCTCTCGCCGCCAGAGAGCTCGTTAGGTCTGTGGTGGACCCTCTTTTCAAGGCCGACCTCCTTCAAGGCCTCCAGCGCGGCTGGCCTGGCATCCACGACCCCGGCGTAGAAGAGAGGCAGCTCGACGTTCTCAAGGGCGGTATGGCGGGCAAGGAGGTTGAAGCTCTGGAAGACAAAGCCTATGTTCCTGTTCCGCACTGCGGCAAGGCCGTTGTCGTCCATGTCCTCGACCCTTGTGCCGTTTAGCGTATAGGCGCCGCTGGTGGGCCTGTCAAGGCAGCCTATGATGTTCATGAGAGAGGACTTGCCGCTGCCC
>MGPL01000127.1:0-2226 GCA_001797415.1 Deltaproteobacteria bacterium GWA2_55_10 | reverse complement strand
AAGCTCCATAGGCAAGGCCCCAGTTAAATCGGGGAGTGAGGAGCGAGTCGTACTCTTCATGTACGTCGCAGCGACGAGCGACGGAGACAACGCAGCAGATGGACTTTTTCAGCAGCCTGTTAGAAGAAGAGCCTTCTCTTTGAGTTCTTGTTGTTCATCTTTGGGGCGACCGAAGACGTCACGACCTCCGCGCCCTCTGCCACGCCGGATTTGACCTCGGTCCTCTCGCCGTCCGTATCTCCGAACGCGGCCTCCACGAACTCAGGCGCCCCGGCCTTGAGGATATAGACCCCGGTCTTCCTGTCGTCCCTGGTCTTCACGGCGTCCCTCGGCACAAGAAGCACGTCATTTTTAACGCTCGTAGTTATGTTCACGTCAGCCGTCATGCCGGGCTTCAGGAGCGCCTTGTCCTTGTCAGTCACCCTTACGACGACATCGAATATCGTGACCGTCATCTCGGTCCTGCCCTTGGGAGCTACGCGCTCGACTGTGGCTGTGAACTCGCGTCCCGGAAGAGAATCGACCTTTACAATAGCGGCCTGCCCCGGCGCTATCCTCGATATGTCCACCTCGTCAACATGGGTCGTGACAAATATATTGTCCAGGTTCGCCATGCTGAATATCTGCGTGCCCTCGGAAGCGGATGAGAGGGTGGAGGATATCACCTGCCCCCTGTCCACGAATTTTTTTAATATTGTCCCGGTGAAGGGGGCCTTTATCTTTGTGTCGGCAAGCCTCTCGTTTGCCTCGTTCAGGGCTTCCCTCGATTGCATGAGCTCTGCCTGCGAGAGCTTTACATCCGTCCCTGCCTTCTGAAAGCCTATTTCCGAGTCTTCGAGCTCCTGCCTTGATATGATCCCGTCCTCGAAGAGCTTTTTTTGCCTTCCTAACTTTACCTCGGAGTCCTTGCGGCCGATCTTGGCCTTCTCAAGGCGCGCCTCTGTCATCAGGAGGGTCGCCTCTGCCTGCTTTGCGCGCGCCTCTTCGGTCTCAGGGTCGAGCTTCACGATGACCTCGCCCTTTTTGATTACGTCTCCTTCGTTAAAGGGAAAGTCGATTATCTCTCCGCCCGCCTTGCTCTTGACTATGACCTCGACATCGGGGGTTATGATGCCGTTTGCCATAGCTTCGAGCCTGAGCTCGCCTCTGGTTACCTTTGCCGTCCGGAGCGGCTCGGCCTCGGGCGTCTCCTTTCCGCTGAATGCGTAAACAGCTATGCCCGCGATTACGGCAGCCGCGGCTATGAACGCTATGATAATCTTCTTCCTCATCTTGCCTCTGATATGTCTTTCAAGTTTATGCCCAGCTCCTCAAGGAGCGTGCCTTTTTCCCTGTAGAACCTCAAGAGCGCGGTGTTGTAGCCTGATACGGCGTCGAGGCGCTTCAGCCTCGAGAGCAGGAGGTCGTCCTGTATCCTCAAGACATTGAAGGTGGTAGAGCGGCCCGCGGCGAGCTTCTTCTCCTCTGCCGAGAGCGTCTCAGCGGCGAGCCTCACAGCGTCTTCAGCGGCCTCGAGCCTCCGGCTTACCGTCGAGACCTCCTTCATGCTCTCATCGAGCCTCAAGACTATCTCCTGTTCAAGGCGCTTGAGGCGTATCCTGGACTGAAGGGCTTCGAGCCTTGCGGCCTCAAGCTCTGCGCGCTCTGTCCTGTTGCCCAGAGGATATCTGAAGGCGAGGCCAAGCCTCCACTCGGGGTTCTCATCTATCGAGCTGAACGAGTCGGAGAAAGAGTCCCCCAGGCCGTTGTAGCCGTAGGAGGCCTCGAGGTCAAGCTCAGGGAAGGTCTGGTTGCCCCTGTATTTGACGGCTATATTGCTCCGCTCTATCGTTGCCCTCAATTCTTCGTACTCAGGCCTTGAATCCAACGCGCGGGCAATCGATTCCTGCAGGCTCTGCCCGATTGGTTTTAGCGTGCTGTCGCCGATTGGCAGGATGTCCCTGTCCTTTATGGCATAAGCGTCCGCCGCTATAAGCTCCTTCAATGTCCTCTCCGCTGCCTGAAGGTTCCTCTCGGCTATGAGCACGTCCTCTTTTCTCGAAGCTACGGCAGCCTCTGCCTGCACAAGGTCGAGCCTTGATATGACCCCGGCTTCGAGCTTTTTCCTGTTCGCCTCCAAGAGCCCCTCCGCGAGCTTCAGAGATTCGAGCCTTACATCGAGCGCGCCCCTGGCCTCAGCCAGAGCCCACCAGGCGTCCCCGTATGCCGATACGGCGTCAAGAAGTA
>MGPL01000126.1:23743-23926 GCA_001797415.1 Deltaproteobacteria bacterium GWA2_55_10 | reverse complement strand
CAGTGGGTCCTTCTCACCGAGGTGGATTCAGAGGAGATACTCGAACCGGTCGCCCACATAGCCAAGGACGCGGTATTCGGGGCCGTAACTGCCGCCGGGCTGATAGGGCTTCTTTTCATCTTCTTTTACAGAAATGTAGTCTCGAGGCTCGGCCTGCTGTCCCGCGCCTCGGCCAGGATAGCG
>MGPL01000126.1:18193-23711 GCA_001797415.1 Deltaproteobacteria bacterium GWA2_55_10 | reverse complement strand
ATCAAACGACGAACTGGGCGTGCTCTCCAGGAGCTTCAATCGTATGTCTTCGGAGATAAGGGCAAGGACCATGCTGCTGAAGGAGAGCGAGGAGAAGTACCGCTCTCTCATTTCCCATATCCCGGACATTACCTGGACCGCGACGAGGGACGGAAGGGTCGTATTCACGAGCGACAACGTAACGGAGATCACGGGGTATACGCCGGAAGAGATCTATTCCAACCCTGCCACATGGAGCGAGAGCGTCCATCCCCGGGACCGCGAGATGGTCTTCAGCGCGTATGAGAGGCTCTTTACGGAGGACAGCGCCTTTGAGGAGGAGTACAGGTTCAGGAGAAAGGACGGCGGCTGGATATGGGTATTCGACCGGGCGCATGCGCATTATCAAAAAGGCGGCACTATGTTCGCCGACGGCGTGCTCACGGACATAACCGGCCGCAAGCTCGCGGAGACAGAGCGCCAGGAAGCCCAGCAGAGGTACGAGGACCTCCTCAACAGCATCACCGTAGGTGTTTATCGTGAATCGGGACAGGACGGGGAGGGCGTTTTCATCGAGGTTAACAAGGCGCTTGTGCAGATGCTTGAGGCCTCTTCGAGAGATGATGTCATAGGGTGGAAGCTCGCTGACCTGTTCGTCGACAAGTCAAAGCTCGCCGAAATAGCGCGGAAGATAGACAGATACGGTTTCGTCAGGAACGAGGAGGCGGAGCTTGCGACCCTGAAGGGAAAAAGGATATGGGTCTCGGCCTCAGCCGTGCGCAAGACAGGGGGCGAGGAGTGCGTTGACGGCATTTTCGAGGACATCACTGAAAGGAGAAAGCTCGAAGAACAGCTCCAGCACTCGCAGAAGCTCGAGGCCGTGGGCCAGCTGGCCGGGGGCATAGCGCACGACTTCAACAATATACTTACCGCCATTATCGGCTACGGGAACCTGCTCCTCCTGAAGCGGGGCGGCGACGGGATGGTCAGGACCTACGCGGACCACATGCTAACGCTTGCCGAGAAGGCCACGAACCTGACGCAGAGCCTCCTTGCCTTCAGCAGGAAGCAGGTGCTGAACTCCCAGCCGGTGGACTTGAACGACCTCGTGAGGAGGCTCGAAAAAATACTCGTGCGCCTCATAGGAGAGGACATACAGCTTAAGTCCGCGTTCTCTGAAGGCGAGCTTATGGTAAAGGCCGATCCGGTCCAGATGGAGCAGGTCCTGATGAACCTTGCCACCAACGCCAGAGACGCCATGTCTGGCGGCGGCGCGCTTGGCATAAGTACCGGACTTGCCGAGCTCGGGCCTGACTTCATTGCGGCGCACGGTTATGGCGAGCCGGGCCAATACGCCCTCATTGCCGTCTCTGACACGGGCGAGGGCATGAGCGAGGTGGTCCGCAAGAGGATATTCGAGCCTTTCTTCACGACCAAGGAGGTCGGCAAGGGCACGGGGCTCGGCCTGTCGGTCGTCTATGGCATTATAAAACAGCACAACGGCTACATAAACGTTTACAGCGTGCCCGATAAAGGCTCAACATTCAGGATATACCTGCCGATAATAGAATCTGGGGAGAGGTCCGCCGGGCCTGAGGCGTCCGTGGATGTAAGGGGCGGCACCGAGACCATACTGCTTGCGGAGGACGAAGAAGAGGTCAGGTCCGTGAACAGGAGCATCCTCGAGGAGTTCGGCTACAAAGTCATAGAGGCCGTGGACGGCGAGGACGCGGTAAAGAGGGCCCTTGAGAACGGCGGGATAGACCTCCTCATACTCGACATGGTAATGCCGAGGAAGAGCGGCAAGGAGGCCTATGACGAGATTGCGAAGGCCAGGCCCGGGATAAAGACCTTGTTCACGAGCGGATATGCTGCTGACCTCATGGAGGCCAGGGGGCTGATGACCGCCGGGGCGCATTTCGTGGCAAAGCCTGTCTCGCCCGGGGAGCTCCTTAAAACGGTAAGGGAGATACTTGACAGATGAGCGCTGAAAACGCGGGCTCGATACTGGTAGTCGACGACAATTCGTTCGTGCTGGACAGCACCGCGCTGCTGCTCGCGGGATACGGCTTTGCGGTGACCCCCTGCAAATCCGCTGACGAGGCGCTTGAGATTTTCAAGGGCCGCGCCGCCGACGCGGTGCTCACCGACATCAAGATGCCCGGGACCACCGGCATAGAGCTTCTCGAGAAGATACGCGTCCTCAACAGGGAGGTCCCGGTCATACTGATGACCGCCTATGCGGACCTCGACCTTGCGGTCAACGCGATTAAAAAAGGCGCGTTCGATTTCATAATAAAGCCCTACAAGCCCGAGTACCTCATCCACGCCATCGAAAAGGCGGTGAAATACCATAAGCTCATCGAGATGGAGAAGACCTACAAGCACCGGCTTGAGGAGGATGTAAAAAAGAGGACATCCGAGCTTGCGGAGGCCCTCCAGATGGTAAAGGACATCAGCAGGGAGCTGGTCTACAGGATAACGCAGATAGCGGAGTTCAGGGACAGCGACACGGGCGCGCACATCAGGAGGATAGGGCTGTATTCCGGCAGGCTCGCCGAGGCGATGGGCGCCACGGCCCAGTTCGTTGAGACCATAACCTTCGCAAGCCCGATGCACGACATCGGAAAGATAGGCATTCAGGACAACATCCTCTTGAAGCCCGGCCCTCTAACGCGCGAGGAGTTCGAGGTGATGAAGGGGCATACGCTCATCGGCGAAAGGATGCTCCTTCATTCCCCGTATGCCGCCATACAGACAGCCGCGAAAATCGCGAGGAGCCATCACGAACGCTGGGACGGCTCAGGATATCCCGATGGGCGCAGAGGCGAGGAGACCCCGCTCGAAGGCAGGATCGTAATGCTGGTCGACCAGTACGACGCCCTGAGGAGCAAGAGGCCTTATAAAGACGAGATGACGCACGCGGAGGCCATCAGGATAATCACCGGGGGCGACGGCCGGACTAAACCAGAGCACTTTGACCCGAAGCTCCTGGCTGCCTTCTCGGCAATAGCCGACGAATTCGACATGATATACGAGCAGCACAGCGACCAGGCTCAGAGCTTGTAGCCTATCTTCCTCAAAAACGCCTTTCTCTCTTCCCTGTCCTTTTCTCCTTCTATCATGAGCGGGCTCATGCCGTCTATGACGCCCACGACTCCCTTGCCCTGCTCCGTCATCGCTACTATGACCTGCAGGGGGTTTGCCGTGGCCGCGAATATCGAGCAGACCTCGGGGCAGTTCTTTATGGGGTTCAGGACGCTTATGGGGAACGCGCCCTTCAATACTATGATGAACAGGTGGCCCGCGCCGATGGCCATGGCGTTGCCTGCGGCGGATTTTTCCATATCTCTGTCGTTGCCTTCGACCCGTACCAGGCAGGGCCCCGATGCCTCGCAGAGAGCCACGCCGAACCTGGCCTCCGGAGCGGTGGTGCGTATTATCTCGTAGAGGTCCTCGACGGTCTTGATGAAATGGGTCTGCCCGAGGATGACGTTAGCGCCATCTGGTATCTCTACCTTCACGGATTTTAATTCCATGCCGCCCTCCTGTTCTTTCCGCGACGGAACCGCGCGGTTCCTTGCCGCATTGGTCGACCATAGCAGATAATCGCCAGCCCGGCAAGCGTCTGGCTGGTCTCTCTAACAGGATGTTGAAAAAATTCGTCCAGGACTTTTTCAACTACGGTTTGGCCGAAGTGAATTCGGCCAAACCTCACAAATTGCTCGCCCTTTCAGGTCTCGCAATTATGTCTTTCCATCCCTGGATTGCTTTTAGAAGGGTGTTTTTCAACACCCTTCTAATGAACCTTTAATCTATGCCTTATTATAATGGGCTTACACTCCGAAGCAGCTCCGTATCACAGGAGTATTGGGCTGGGACTCGTTTGACGGAATCTCCCAAGTGATGATAAAATCTTCAAAAAAGAGGAAATTATGAATAATAGAAACGAGGAAATGGTGCTTGTAAGCTCCTGGGACTGGCAGACGAGGGCGCTCCACTGGGTAAACGCCCTGCTTGTAATAACCCTTGTCCTGCTCATAGTGGGCCTGGATGGCATGGCGTCACTTGGCGTTGAAAAGGCCGTAAGGAGGCCGGTAAAGGAGCTGCACGCATATATCGGGCACATATTCATAGTAACGCTTGCCCTGAGGATAATCTGGGGCTTTGTCGGCAACAGGTACGCCAGGTTCTCTGATATGATACCGTTTACGAGGGAGAAGTTCATGGCCCTCGGGCAGGACATCAAATGGGTCTTTAGCGGGTTCAGGGGCGAGAGCGCCAGGGTAGCCGGCCATGACCCGCTCGCCTCGCTCTTGTACCTGGCGCTTTTTATCGTGCTCATAAGCCAGGCAATCACCGGCCTCCTTCTTTCCGGGGCGGAGTTCAAGATGTTCCCGGGCGTCTTGCTCTCGGGCGGTCTCGAGAAAGAGGCGGCAGAGGCGCTCGAAGAAGTGCACGAGTTCGGCCTCTTCTTCCTTTACTTCTACATGGCGGCCCACATTTCAGGACTCGTCTTACATGAGGTAAAGCAGAGGACGGGCCTTTTCTCATCCATGATACACGGGAAGAAATACTTCCCGAAATCAGACGTGCGGGAGTGATTGAATAGATGAGGATACTCCTTGTTGAAGACGAGTTGGACCTTGCGGGGATAATAAAGCAGGGGCTTGCAGAGGCAGGCTACGCCGTTGACATGGCCCACGACGGAGAAGAGGGGCTCTACATGGCCGAGACCTATCCGGTGGACGCCATAATCCTCGACATAATGCTTCCGATCGTGGACGGTATCGAGGTCTTGAAGACCTTGAGGAAGAAGGGAATACTGACGCCCGTGATACTGCTGACCGCGCGCGACGCCCTGCTGGATAAGATAAAAGGGCTCGATACCGGGGCGGACGATTACCTCACCAAGCCCTTTGTCTTCGATGAGCTGCTTGCCAGGATCAGGTCGCTCCTGAGGCGCAAGGCGACTGTGAAAGAGGCCGTGATAAGGGTGGCCGACCTCGAGGTCGATACCGCCAGCCACCAGGTAAAGAGAGGCGGAAAGTCCGTATCGCTTTCCGCAAAGGAGTACGCCCTCCTTGAGTTCCTGGCTTACCGCAAGGGCAGCGTAGTGAGCCGCACGGACATCGTGGAGCATATATACAACGAAGAGGTGGAGATGGACTCCAACGTCGTCGACGTCTACATAAACTATCTCCGGAACAAGATAGACAAGGACCACAGGAAAAAGCTCATCCATACGGTGCGCGGCGCCGGTTATATCCTCAAGGAAGATTAAGCACGCCTATGTTCAATTCCATCAAGCTCAAGCTCGTAGTCTGGTTCGTGATAGTCTTTTCCATCTTTTTCGCCGGCCTTGAGGTATTCCTTTATAACGAGATAGAGGAGCTGACGCTCGAGTTGGCAGACGAGCACGTCCATGCGGAGCTTGAGACGCTCGCGAACCTCATGGCGATAGAGGAGGCGCAGGGTCACCTCGAGGACGAGCTGGAGGAGCTGGCGACGGCCGTGACCGGCGTCTACGCCGAGAAGC
>MGPL01000126.1:12940-18182 GCA_001797415.1 Deltaproteobacteria bacterium GWA2_55_10 | reverse complement strand
TACTATCAGATATTGTCCCCCGATGGCAAAATCCTCGTAAGGTCTCCATCGCTTGCCCTCGCCAATGAATTTCTGCCCGTAGTTGCGGCAGGCAAAGAGCCTGTCTACGCCAGCATAACCGGGCCAGGCGGGGAGCAGGTCCGCATGCTCTCGCAGTCATATGATTTCGCGATAGGACGCCTCACGTTCCAGGCCGCCGACTCTCTCGATGAGACGGAAGGCCTCATGTCGTCTTTCAGGATAACCGTGCTCGCCGTTTTCCCGTCCGTTTTCATCGCCTGCATCCTCGGGGTCTACATCATAACCGGATGGGCGTTGAAGCCGTTGAGGAGCTTCTCTGGCAAAGTAGGCGAGATAACCGAGGAGAACTTGAGCGAGCGGCTCGAGGAGAGGGGCATGATAACGGAATTGAAGCCCCTTGCCGCGAGCTTCAATACCATGCTCGGCCGTCTCGAGGAGTCTTTCTCGAAACAGAAGCAGTTCCTTTCAGACGCGTCCCACGAATTAAGGACGCCCACATCCATAATAAAGAGCTTCTGCGACATCACCCTGGGCAGGGAAAGAAGTTCCCGGGAATACAGGGACGCTCTTAAGAAGGTAAGCGAGTCCGTGAACAGGATGTGCGACATAATAAACCGCATCCTCGTCATCTCGCGCATGGACAGCAAGACCATCCAGTTCAAGCCCGTAAGGATTGACCTTATGGACCTCATGAGCGACGTCAAAAAGCTTATCGGGCAGTCGGCCCTTCATAAGGGGGTCACGCTTGGTCTTGGAGGAACGGGAGTCGCGATAAAGGGTGACAGGGAGGGCCTTACCGAGGTCTTCACCAATATCGTCGAGAACGCCGTAAAGTACAACAGGCCGGGCGGCAGCGTGGATATAACGGTCAATGAGTTCCTGGGGAATGCGGTCGTAAGAATCGAGGACACGGGTATCGGCATACCCGAGAACGAGATGGAAAAGATATTCGACAGGTTCTACAGGGTGGACGCGAGCCGCGGCGTAACCGTGGGCAGCGGCCTGGGCCTGTCGATTGTGAAGACCATAATAGAGGCGCACGGCGGCAAGATAGAGGTCAAGAGCCAATACGGCAAGGGCTCCACTTTTACCGTATCCCTGCCAATAAAGAACGGGAACGGAGCGGCCCAGGCCTGAAAATTCCAATAATTCCAGCGGGCTTTCCGCCCTTAATCTTCCCTTAATATCCTGATCGTTAGAATGGAGCCATGAAAGCTATTCAAAGGAGGGCTGATATGGCCAGGGCGATAGACCTTGCAGGGACAGATGACATCCTGATAGCGGCAAGAAAAGATGAGGCACAAGAGTTATTCGGCTCTAACTGGGCCCCTGCTGATACGCAGGTAGAGATCGCCTGCGATGATTCGACCATTGTAATGCCTCTGGCGATAAAGGCCATCTGGGACGAGTGGATAGGCAAGTAATCCAGCCAGTCACTCCCAGAAACCCTTCCTGAGCCGTTCCTTTATGCACAGGGCCAGGTTGTTGACCAGGCCGGGGCCGCTGTTTGTAACGAATATCCGGTCCTCTATTGAGAAGGTCTCTTCCTCCACCCTCCTGAACCTCTTTCCCGGAAGCAGATTCTCGAAAAAGGGCATTATCTTGTCCTTCATCCGAAGGCGCGTATCCTCGATGAAGATGGCGAGGTCAGGGGCGAGATCGAGCGTCCTGGCGATGAACGCATTTACCTCAGCCTCTTCGATGTTCTTCGGCGGAGAGGACTTGACCTCGACGTAGACGAGCCTCCCTTCGACCGACGATATGACATCGTAGTCGCCTCCCGCGGAGCCGCCGCCCAGGCGCACCCCCCATAGAGCCGGTGACGAGAACTCCCTTTCAAAGACATTTGCCGCGAACCATTCAAGCGTGTCCCCGAAGCTGAAGACGGCCTCGGATTTGAGCCTGTACGCCGCTACGCCTGTCTCCTCGATAACGCCCCGGTCAAGGATGAACTTCAGGTAGCGCTCCACCCATTCGAGGCTCGAATACTTGAGGAGGTCGCCTGACTTGAACGACCGCCTGTTCTTTATGACCTCCCGCACAAAGAGCCTGAAGGAGTACTTCTTGAGCATCTCATAGAGCTCGTCCTCAAAGGCCCTGTCCAGGTCAGGCGGAAAAAAGAGGTACTCTGTGGGGTTTGACAGGAGTACCTCGAAACCCCTTCTTTCGAGCATGGCCGCTACAGGGTGAGAGTTTTTTCTCATTTACCTTGAACCCGCGATATTATATAAATGTAATTCTCAATAGGATGAAAGGCGGCTATACTAAGACTATGGAAAGGCCCATACCAAAAAGAAAATTCGGCAAAACCGGCGCGGAGTTGACAGTGCTGGGGCTCGGCGGCGAGGGGGTCTTGAGGACCTTCGGACGGGAGAACGAGGCCGACGCCCTCATCAATACCGCGCTGGACTTAGGCATCAACTATATGGAATCCGCAAGGGCATATTCAGGAAGCGAGTCCTACTACGGATTAGCCCTGAGGGAACGAAGGGACAAGGTCTTCCTTGCCAGCAAGTCCCACGCGAGGGACAAAAAAGGGGTGCTCGATCACCTTGAAGAGAGCTTGAGGAACATGAAGACCGACTATCTCGACCTCTGGTACATACACGATGTGAGGACAGAGGAGGAGATCTCCGAGATCTTCGGCCCCAATGGAGCGCTCGAAGGCTTCATAATGGCAAAGGCCAAAGGGCTCGTTAAGCATATCGGCGTCAGCGGCCACCACGACCCGGCCGTAATAAAGAAGTGCCTCGAGTCTTTTGATTTCGACGCAGTCCTCGTGCCCGTGAACCCCGCGGAGCCCTTTTACAAGTGCTTCCTCGACGAGGTCGTGCCGGTCGCGAGCGCCAAGGACACTGCCATCGTCGGGATGAAGGTCTACATGAAAAATCTTTTTCAGGCCCCGAAGAGGCTCCTGCTGAGCTACGCGCTCACGCAGCCCATCTCTCTGGCGGTGGTCGGGTGCGACAATGTCGAGCAGCTCAATGAGAACGCCGAGGCCGCAAGCGGCTTCCAGCCTTTGAAGTACAAGGAAGTACAGCGGTTCACTCAGATGGTGGAGCCGTATGCGAGGCAGCTGCAGTATTACAAGCCTTAAGCAGGCTGGCAGAGCGCCTTACGCCGCCCTGCCCCTTGAGATAAGCTCTTTCGCGGCCCTTATGGCGTTGTCGAAGTTGACGTCATAAGTGGCCTCAGAGACTATCTCCACGTATGTCAGCGTATTGTATACGTCCGCAACGAAGACCGATCTGGCAAGGAGCCGCAAGTCCTTCATCAAGACCCCGTAGTTCTCTCCGAACGAAGCGTACCTGTAGTCAGAGAGGGCTTTTGCCCTGTCTATTCCGGCCGTGCCGCAGAACCTCTTAAGCGCAAACGGCAGGTCCATTGTCACGTTCAGGACCACTACGTCCTTGCCGAGGGACGCGGCCTGCTCGTTGAACTTCCTGAGCTGCGCGTCGCAAACGCTCGTGTCGATTGAGACGGCAACGCTTATGAGCTTTACCTTGTCCTGGAAGTCCTTGAGCGTGAGCTCGTTCAAATCGGTATCGACCAGTATGAAATTCGGCGCCTTGTCGCCTGCCTTGAGCTCGGGACCGATGAGAGTGACCGGCTTGCCCGCAAATGTTATCCTGTCCTTTCTTTCCATGGCGTCCTCACTTTCGATAGGACTGGTAGCTTACGAACTCATCGAGCTCCCGCCGGAATGCCCTTGGAAGCAGGTTTACGCCCGGCTTCAGGTACCCGGCAGCCACCAGCATAGGTATTATCTTGTCCTCGGGTATGTTGAACTCCTTCTTTATGCAAGCCTCGTCAAATCCGTCCATTGGATGGGTCTCTATCCCCGTTCCTTTAGCCGCTATCATGAAAGTCATCGCGAACAGGGCCGTGTTCTTTACGGCGAATAATCGCCTGGTGAGCGAGTCCCTCGCGCCGTAGAGGCCGAGCATCATCTCGGAGTAGGCCTTTCGCATCTCGGGTTTCATGTAGCCCAACTCCTGCCAGCTCTCGAGCATCCTGTCCATGTTCTCCTCGACGCCGTTCGGGTCGGCTATCATTATAAGCACGGCCGGGGCCTCTTCGACCTTTTGCTGGTTCATGGCGCACCTGCGGAGCGTCTTTTTCCGCTCAGGGTCCGTTACGGCCACTACCTTCCACGGCTGGAGGCCGAAGGACGACGGCGAAAGGTTCGCCAGTTGCAGGAGCTCTGTAAGCGCGTCCGGGGGCAGGGGCCTTGCGGGGTCGAAGAAATTGATCGCGCGCCGTTCTTTTATCGCCTGTAGGGTTTCCATTCTGGACCTCCTCGCTTTGGGTCCGGGACCCTACCTAAAGCCTATCAGATTACGAATTGCTGTCAATAACGGCGGGCTCCAGGGAGGTTTCCCCTCTGGTATAATTAACAGGCTGCTGAAAAAGTCCATCTGCTTTGTTGGCCTCAAAGCTCGTCACTGTGACGTGCGGAAAGAGTACGCCTCATTCCTCGCTCCCCGATTTAACTGGGGCCTCGCATATGGAGCTTTTTGAGCAGCCTGAATTAAAACTGCGTTTTTCAGCGAGCTTTTAAAATTTGCTGCGTTTCTTGACGGTCCCCGGGAGGGCGCATGGCCGGTTCACGCCTGATAAAAGCGCTGCTGCTTGCCGGAATCCTCTTTTTTGCGCACGGGTGCGCGGCCCCTGTCGCCCCCCTGCTGCCCATTGCCCTGCCTGCCGTCATAGCCGGGGCCGGAGGGGGCATCTCCTATACCGTCACCAACATAGCCTACAGGACGATGACAAACCCGGTCGAGGAGGTAGAGAGGGGGGCGCTCAAGGCGGCCAGGGACATGTCGCTCAAGGTCATCAAGGTCGAGCGTAATGCTTTAAGCGTCGAGATAATCGCGCGGACAAGGGTGCACAAAATCACTGTCACGCTGGAGAGGCTTACGCCTACCCTTACGAGGATGAGCGTGAACGCGAAGAGGGGCTTTATTTCCAAGGACAAGACCACGGCCTTTGAGATAATATATCAGACAGAGATGGCGATAACTGCCTTTGCGATGGAAAGGGGCATTGAGCCTGGTTCGGCCCGCCCGCGTTTGGGGCAGGGCCAAAGGCCTGGAGCATGATACCTTTAAGGGACAACATACCTTCGAGCACCTATCCATACGTTACGGTCGCTCTCCTTTCGGTCAATATCGCGGTATTCCTCTACCAGATAACGCTCGGCCTCGATGGGGTGGAGCTC
>MGPL01000126.1:12453-12918 GCA_001797415.1 Deltaproteobacteria bacterium GWA2_55_10 | reverse complement strand
TACCCCTTGAGATAACGAGCCGTACGGACATCGGCCCAAGCTCTCTGGTGCCTCTGCCGTACACGCTCTTGACGGCCATGTTCGTCCACGGCGGGCTTATTCACATAGCCGGCAACATGCTCTTTCTCTGGATATTTGGGGACAATGTCGAGGACAGGTTCGGCCATGTATTATTCATCCTCTTTTACCTCGCTTCCGGCGTGGCCGCGAGCATGGGCCACATATTGCTCGACCCGGAATCCACCATGCCGATGGTCGGCGCGAGCGGGGCCATTGCAGGGGTGCTCGGCGCCTACTTCCTCCTTTTTCCGAGGGCGCAGGTCAACACCCTCGTCATTCTCCCGCTCTTCATCTCAATGGCCAGGGTCCCGGCAATCCTTTTCCTGGGCTTCTGGTTTCTATTCCAGATAATCAATTCAGGCGTCTCTTCCACTGAAGGCGGCGTGGCATGGTTCGCCCATATCG
>MGPL01000126.1:2948-12441 GCA_001797415.1 Deltaproteobacteria bacterium GWA2_55_10 | reverse complement strand
CAGGCGTACTGGCCGCCCTTGTCTATAAGGCCTTCGCCGCTGCCTTTCAAAGGTCACGCTGACCCTACGGAGGCTCAGGATGTTCCATATATCAGACCCAAAGGACATAAAGGACGGCAGGGTAACGGATGTCTATTTCGCCAGGACCCTCGACATATTAAAGGCCAAAGGGGTAGATAAAAGGGTCAGGGCAGAGTTCTTTGCCAAAAAGCTGCCCGCGGGATATGGCTGGGGCGTGCTCGCAGGCGTTGAAGAGGCGGCCTCTCTGATGGAAGGCAAGAAGGTAAACATAAGGTGCATGGACGAAGGCGAGGTCTTCTTCCCCTGGGAGCCGGTCATGGAGATAGAGGGCAGCTATCAGGAGTTCTGCGTCTTCGAGACGGCGCTTCTGGGCCTTCTCTGCCAGGCAACGGGTGTTGCGACCAAGTCGGCGCGCATAAGGATAGCGGCAGGCGCTAAGATGGTAGTGAGCTTCGGCGCAAGGCGGATGCACCCTGTTTTGGCCCCTATGATAGAGAGGGCCGCGTTCATAGGCGGCTGCGACGGCGTTGCGGTCATCGTGAGCGCGGAACTGCTTGAGTTGGACCCGATGGGCACCATGCCGCATGCTCTCATCCTCGTGCTTGGCGATACGGTGGAGGCCATAAAGGCGTTCGACGAGGTGGTCGATCAAAAGGTGAGGAGGGTGGCGCTCGTTGACACCTTCAACGACGAGAAGTTCGAATCCATTCGCGTTGCAGAGGCGATGGGCGGCAGGCTCTACGGGCTGAGGCTCGATACGCCCTCTTCGCGCAAGGGGGATTTCTACAGGATATTCGAAGAGGTGAGGTGGGAGCTTGACCTCCGCGGGTTCAAAGAAGTTAAGCTCTTTGCCTCAGGCGGCCTTGACGAGGAGGAAATACTGAGATTGAAGCCGGTCGTCGACGCCTTTGGCGTGGGCACGTGCATCAGCAACGCGCCTGTCGTGGACTTCTCGATGGATATAATGGAGATAGACGGCAAGCCGGTAGCCAAGCGGGGCAAATGGTCAGGCGCGAAGATCGTATTGAAGTGCGTCTCTTGCGGCAAAAGGGAAATAAGACCCCTGGGCGAGATCACGAGGTGCGACTGCGGGGGCGCGTTCGAGAGCCTCTTGAAGCCGCTCATTTCTGAAGGCAGGATCATTTCAGACCTTCCCAAACCCGATGCTATCAGGGCAAAGGTCGTTGAAAGAATAGCGGGGGGGTCATTATAAGGTAATGATACAACACCTCAGTCCTCTCAGGTCACGGGAGGAGAAGCGTAAACCTTTCTCATTCATCTTGGGAGATAGGTGAGGGGCAGGTTGTCATTCTGAGCGAAGCGAAGAATCTGATTCCAGTACTTGTCGCAAAGGACTTTTGCGCGCTGCCGCGCTTTTCCGGGCGGCTCGAAGCTGTCCGCCCCTCTGACGTATTTCGCCCGTTGCCGGACAAAACCTCCTCGCTCCTTCTGCCTCGGCTCGCGCGTCCCTCCCCCAGCCCGATGCTCGCTTACGCCTTACGCCCGCATTGTTTGAAGGATAGAACAAAAAAACTTTCCCCCTTGACGGGGGAGGGCAGGGTGGGGGTGAAATTAAGGAATTTCAGCGCCTGAAATGCTGTTGAAAAGCTGGTATGCTTGATATAAGATGAAAACAGGCGTGATTCCAAGCCTTTAGCATACTGCAGGATGAGGAGGGGCCGTGCCGATAAAGAATAAATTCAAGATAAAGAAGGTCCTTTTTCCGACTGATTTTACAGGCGCATCGATCCATGCGGCCGCATACGCGCTCTCTATTGCCGAGAGTTACAGGGCAAAGCTCTTCGTTGTGCATGTGGTTGAGACTGCGCACGAGGCAAGGGGCTTCTACCTGCCGCATCTCCCGTATGACAAGATGGACGCGGAGATGGTCGAGAGCGCAAACGAGATGCTCAAGCGCTTCGCGAACACGAGGTTCAAAGGCTTCAAAAATATAGAGCTCCGTGTGCTCGAAGGCGAACCCTACAAGGAAATACTCAAGGTGATTTCGGGAAGCGACATAGACATGGTTGTAATGGGTACATTCGGCAAGGCCCGTCTTGACAGGGTCATCTTCGGCAGCACCACTGAGCGCGTGATGAGAAAATCAGCCTGCCCGGTGCTCGTCATCCCGCCCCCGAGGTAAATAGAGATGTTCGGCATCGGTCTCAGCGAATTCATCCTCGTCCTTATAGTCGCCCTCATTGCGCTTGGCCCGGAGAAGCTCCCTGGCATGGCAAAGGCGCTCGGCAAGGCGTTCGCCGAGTTCAGGAAAGCGGGCGAAGAAGTGAAGAAGAGCTTTGCCGAGGCCGCAGCCTCGGCAGACGAAAAGAAAGGCCCTGATACTGTCCCGGAGAAGAAGGAGTAGGCATGGCCGAAGAAGACAAGGTCATGTCCTTTACCGGGCACCTCCGCGAGCTCAGGCGGCGGCTCATAATAGCCGTTGTCGCGGTCTCCGCCGGCTTTCTGGCGTCGTATTACTACTCCGACAGGCTCTTCTGGTTTCTGGCCCGTCCGCTCCTCGATGCGCTGCCGCAGGGGCAGGACTTCATGGTATTCACCGGAGTCGTCGAGCCGTTCTTCATCTATTTGAAAGTCGCGCTCCTCTGCGGCATCGTACTGGCAAGCCCGGTCGTGCTCTACCAGGTATGGGCATTTGTCGCGCCCGGCCTTTATAAGAATGAAAGGCGCTGGTTCTTCTTTACGGTCCTCTTCTCGATACTTCTTTTCGCGGCTGGCGTTGCTTTCGCCTTTGAGGCGGTCTTCCCCTTCGGCTTCAAATATCTGCTCAGCTATTCCACTCAGGGCTTGAAGCCTTTTCTGTCAATGGGGCAGTACTTCTCGATGGCCACAAGGCTCCTGCTGGCCTTCGGCATCGTCTTCCAGCTGCCTCTCGCCATACTCGTCCTCTCAAGACTCGGCATAGTATCCGCCCGCCAGCTTATCGCGTGGTGGAGGTACGCCATAGTCGCCATACTGGTCGTCTCGGCGGTCCTCACGCCGACCCCGGACATCTTCAACCAGCTCATGATGGCAGGGCCGTTGACGATACTTTATGTCGTCGGCATTGCCGTCGCGCTTGTCTTCGGGAAGAAAGCCGGGAAATAAAAAAAGCCCCTCTTGAAAAGAGGGGCTTTGATTCAGTCATCCTGAAGGAGCGAAGCGACTGAAGGATCTCGTATTTTGAGGGCGCGGCCCTGAAAATCCCTGAGATTCTTCGCTTCGCTCAGAATGACAAACTGTTTTTTCAGCAGCCGCTACAGCTTCTCTATATTCACCGCCTGCATGCCCTTCTCGCCTTGTATCAGATCGAACTCGAATATCCAATCCCTGCTCGGCAGCGCGCTGATGTCTATGCCGGTCCCGAAGCTCGATTCATGGGCGAATGCTGTCCCGTATGGAGAATCGGAGCGCCTGGTGTCCGTTATCCAGAGGCCGGGACCTATTCTTGAGAGATATCTCATGAAGCCGAAGTTCTTGGCGCGGTTGAAGGTATAACAGATGCCCCTCACCTTTGACCCGACTTCGCCCCAGTTCTTCTTGGGGTCTGCGTTCTGTATGGGCAGGAGATTGGGGATGAGATAGCCTGACATGAAAAGGTCCACTTCCCTCTTGAGGTTGGACGATACGTTCACGAAAGCGACCGACTCGACCCTGCACCCCTTGTTCTGCAGCGCCCGCACGACCTGTATGAAATCCCCGTCGCCCGTGGCCATCATGACCTTGTCGAGGTTCTCGGACTGCAGGAGCGCGTCGACGGCCATGTCGAGGTCGGCGTTTGCCTTGCCGAAGCGGTTGCCTGATTCGTCCGTGTACCAGGATACGGTCTTCTCTATGACCTTGTAGCCGTAATCGCGGAGCGTGGAATGGAAGTTGAAGGTCCGCTCCCTGTAGTCGTGGTCCGTGCGCGCCCTCTCTTCGTCATAGGCGACGTAGGCGTTGAGCCTTATGGGCTCGCCGTAGTCCCTGCAGGCGAAGTCACGGAGGACGTCGAACCTCATCCCATAGCCGCCGTTCCGGGTTATGTTAGCTACGTCGATATAAAGGCCTATTCTCTGGGCTTTTTTGTTGTTCATAATAATCCTTTTTCAGGCCGCTGAAAAAAGTCCATCTGCTTTGTTGTCATCGTCGCGGCAAAAGCGACGTAACATGAAGAGTACGCCTCATTTCTCGCTCCCCGATTTAACTGGGGCCTCGCATAATGGAACTTATTTGAAGCCTGAATAAAATTGGTGTTCTTCAGCAAATATTATACGTCGAGGTTAGATACCTCTAACGCGTGCCTCTCGATAAATTCCCTCCTGGGCTCCACGACGTCGCCCATGAGCTTTGTGAAGATCGCGTCAGCCTCGACCGCGTCCTCGACTTTGACCTGGAGGAGCACCCTTTTTTCGGGGTCCATGGTGGTCTCCCATAGCTGATCGGGGTTCATCTCTCCAAGGCCTTTGTATCTCTGGATGGTAAGTCCCTTCTTGCCGATCTCGAGCACGTGCTCGACAAGGCCCCTGAAGGTAAGTATCTCTATCTCATTATCGCCGTTGCTTACCGAAAACGGCGTCTCGCCGGAATCTTTGATCGTCCTGGTGAGGTTCTTCAATTCCTGGAACTCGGCAGAGTTCAGCAGGTCCCTGTCTATGACAGTCTCGGTCGAGATGCCGTTGCGTCTCGATACGCACTTGACGGTAAAGGTCTCGTGCTCGGGGTCCTTCTCATGCGTGAACGCCGGGTTGTTATCGAGGTTAAGGAGCTTAAGGTGAGCGGTTATGCCGCCTGTCATCTTCTTGACCAGCGCCTCGATCTTGAGAGAGTCGGCGTTGAGCCCGTCCTGGAGCACGAGCGCCTCGATGACCTCGGAGTCCCTGCCGCGCTTCTCCATCCTTGCGAGCGCCCTCCTGAACCTTGAGATGTTCTTCAATAGCGTGAGGAAGGACTTGCCCTGCACAGGCCCCTTTTTGCCGTTCGGGATAACCGTTATGCCGTCCTGGACCTGCTCGAATATGAAGTCCTCAAGGGCGGAGTCGTTCTTCAGATATCTCTCCTCCTTGCCCCTCTTCACCTTGAAGAGCGGGGGCTCGGCTATGTAGAGGTGCCCGTTCTCCGCGAGCGATTTCATCTGGCGGTAGAAGAACGTTAAGAGCAGCGTCCTTATGTGGCTGCCGTCGACGTCCGCGTCCGTCATTATGATTATGCGGTGGTAGCGGAGCTTTTCGGGCTTGAAGTCGTCGTTGCCGATGCCGCAGCCCAGGGCCATTATCATGGTCCTTATCTCTTCATTCGCGAGTACCTTGTCGAACCTGGCCTTCTCTACGTTCAAGATCTTTCCCTTCAGGGGGAGTATGGCCTGGAACCTCCTGTCGCGCCCCTGCTTTGCAGAGCCGCCCGCGGAGTCTCCCTCGACTATGAATAGCTCCGAGAGTGCCGGGTTCGTCTCCTGGCAGTCCGCGAGCTTGCCGGGAAGGCTCGACGAATCGAGCGCGCCCTTTCGCCTTATTATCTCCTTGGCCCTCCTGGCCGCTTCCCTGGCCCTCGCGCCGTCGACCGCCTTCTGGACGATCTTCTTGCCGACAGTGGGGTTCTCCTCAAGGAAGGTAGAGAGCACTTCGTTCACGATGGCCTTGACGTAGCCTTCGACCTCGGAGTTGCCGAGCTTGGTCTTTGTCTGGCCCTCGAACTGCGGGTTGGGGAGCTTTACGCTGATTACGGCGGTAAGGCCTTCCCTCACATCCTCGCCCTGGAGCGATTCCTTTATGTCCTTCACGAGGCCGCGCTCCGCGGCGTAGCTGTTGATGGTGCGGGTGAGGGCCGACTTGAATCCGACCATGTGCGTGCCGCCCTCAGTGGTGTTTATGTTGTTGGCGTATGAATAGATGTTCTCGTTGTAGGAATCGGTCCACTGCAGGGCCATCTCCATCTGCACCGACTCTTTTTCGCCGGACATGAATATGACCTTGTTGTGGATGGGGTCCTTTGACTTGGCGAGGTGCTCTACAAAGCTTACGATGCCGCCCTTGTACTGGAACTCGTGGAACTTGTCAGACCTCTCGTCCTTTATCGTTATCCTTATCCCTGCGTTGAGGAAGGATAGCTCTCTCAAGCGCTGGCTCAAGGTATCGAAGCTGAAATCGGTTACCTCGAATATCTCGAAGTCGGGCTTGAACTTTATCGTGGTGCCGGTCTTCTTGGTCTTGCCCTCGACAGAGAGGGCCTTTACGGGTTTGCCGCGCTCGTATCTCTGGTGATAGACCTGGCCGTCCCTCTTTATCTCGACCTCGAGCCACTCCGAGAGGAAGTTGACGACAGTGACGCCCACGCCGTGGAGTCCGCCGGATACCTTGTACGCCTTGTTCTCGAACTTGCCTCCCGCGTGAAGCTCGGTGAGGACGACCTCGACCGTCGGCTTTTTCTTCTCCGGGTGGGGCTTCACGGGTATGCCCCTGCCGTCGTCGATGACAGTGACCGAGTTGTCCTGGTGGATGAAAACGTCTATGTTCTTGCAGAAGCCCGCTAGCGCCTCGTCAACGGAGTTGTCCACGACCTCATAGACGAGGTGGTGAAGGCCCATTGCGCCGGTCGAGCCTATGTACATGGCCGGGCGCTTACGTACGGCCTCGAGGCCGCCGAGCACCTTTATCGATTTTTCGTCGTATGCGGAATCCTGGTTGGGGATTGCTGTCTCGTCAGTGTCCTTTTTCAACTCTTAATCCTTTCTGGCAATTGGTTTATGGCGCGCAGATAACCCGAAAGGGCATAAAATCCAAACTTTAATTTTACCACGGAACCGGGCTTTTTTTCCAGAAAAAACAGGGAAAAGAACTGGCTGATAGACTTGCGATTTTAATGAAATTTATCGGGAGTTGGAAAAAAACGGGGTGGACGAGGGGAATCGAACCCCCCGCCGCCATTGCGCGGTATGCGGGGTATTCAAGAGGCTATCCGCTGTTTTTGGCCCCTTTTTTCCCCGGACCTGGATTACGCCGATCAAGGACAGTTTTTAATCTTTCTCTTTGTTTTTGCAAATGATATAAAGCAGAAAACAAAGCCGCGTCTGTTTGCCGCCCAGGGAAGGACAAATGCTCCGAATCCTATTGTACTCAGAAGGCGCTCTGCAGGAAATCCGGGAATTGCTCTCGGCTCACTCAGTCGAGAAGACCGGAAAAAAAGAGGAGCTCATATTAAAGGCCATCAGCGGCTCGTACGACCTCATTATACTTGATAACGCCATCGATCTTATCCCTGCCGTAACGGCAGCCGACCCCAGGGCCGAGATATTCGTGCTCGCGGACAACTGCGTCGACGCGATTGAGCCCCTTAAGATGGGCGCGACCGCCTGCTTCACGTGTCCTATCGACGGGGACAGGTTCCAGAAGGCCCTCGAATCGGTTATCGCTCAGGTAAACCTGATGAACGAGACCGACGCGCTGGAAAGGCTGCTCGTCGAGAAATATACATACGCCGGCATAGTTGCGAGGAACCCGCAGATGCTCGAACTCTTCAGGTTCCTGCGCAAGATTGCCCCGTATTACAGGGCCGTCACCATTGCCGGAGAGACAGGCACGGGCAAGGAGGCCATAGCCAGGGCATTGCACGCCCTGAGCCCGCTTGGAAGGCAGCCCTTCATTGCCTGCAACTGCGGAGGCCTTGTCGAGAACCTCGTTGAATCGGAGTTCTTCGGCCACGTCAAAGGGGCTTTCACGGGCGCGAACTCCGACAAGACCGGCGTATTCGAGGCGGCCGGGGAAGGCGTTGTTTTCCTTGACGAGATAGGCGACCTGCCGCTTTCATTCCAGCCGCACCTCCTGAGGGTGCTGCAGAACGGCGAATTCAGGAAGTTGGGCAGCGCCAAGCCGCTTAAGACATCATGCAAGATCATATCGGCGACCAACAAGGACCTCCAGAAGGAAGTGCGCGAGGGCAGGTTCAGGGAGGACCTTTACTTCAGGCTCACGCCGCTTTCCGTCCATGTGCCTCCCCTGCGGGACAGGAAAGACGACATACCCCTGCTCTCCAGGTTCATACTCGACAAATTTCAGAATAATACCGGCAAGAAGATGATAGGGATATCCAGGCCCGCGCAGAAGGCGCTCATGAGCCATGACTGGCCCGGCAACGTCAGGGAGCTCGAGAATGTCATCGAGCAAGCCGCCATACTCGCCAGCGAGCCTTTCGTGAACCTCGAGCATCTGAACTCCAGCGTAAGGCGGGCATCCGGAGATGACATGGCCCCGTTATCTTCCTCCAGGCCCCTTGATGAAGTGGTAAGAGGTCATATTGCGGCAGTCCTCTGCGAGTGCGGGGGAAACAGGACCAGGGCGGCGGAAGCGCTGGGCATAAGCAGAAGGGCGCTTATCAGAAAGATCGAGAAGCATTCCATAGAATAGAGCAGTCCAAAATCGCACACCCGGGGATTCAGGTAAAATGCCCCCGGAATTACAGCATAAAGCCGGCATGAGCCAGGACTGTAAGCATACCAAAACCGCACACCACAGCATCTTCGGAAAAACAACTCTAAAAAATTAGTCAATAAAAACAGGCTCTTGGTTTGAATGCCAGGCGTGGCATGCCGTATGCTTATATTATGGCAAAGCCATTATAGGATGGGACTATGCGACTGGTCAGTGACAAAGGTTACTCGCTTCTTGAGCTTCTTATCGCGATGTCGATACTGTCAATCGGCATACTGGGCGTTGCCGGCATGATGACGACCGGAATATGGTCAGGCCGGTTCGCTCATATAATTGCCGCTGAAAGCTCGGTCGCAAGCTCGGTACTTGAGGAATTGATGGCAAGGGACCCAGGCGACCCGGTCTTCTCAACGAGCGTGTCAGGGGCGCTCTATGATCTCGACCCGTCATCTGCCGAGACAGGAATGGTCGTGCAGGGCAGAAGGTACGCGGCTGCCTATTCCGTGACGCCCAATTCGCCTGTAGCGGGGGTGGCGGACATAGAGGTCGTTGTCACAAGCAATGGGCGCAGCGTAACGTATTCCTCCCTGAAAAGCGTGCTTTAACCGGAGATGAGGATGAGACCTGACGGAAAAGGATTCACCCTGCTGGAGCTTATAATAGCGATGGGCCTGCTGGGGGTGGTCACTATGGCGATCTTCTCCGTTTACAATACCCAGCGCAGGGTCACTTACGTCGAGGCGGATGTGGCCGACGTGCAGCAGAACCTCCGGCTCGCGATGCAGAGCATCTTGAAGGACCTGAGGATAGCCGGGTTTATGCTCACAGACGGACAGGTCCCCCTTGCGTCGGCAAACGACGGCGCGGGGCCCGGCGCAAGCGATACGCTGACCATGAATACCGCCGCCGCGGGCGGGGCCGCGTGCAGGATAGACGCGGACCTGACGGTAGCTATCTCATCGGCTGCGCCCTTTGCCCTCGCGGTAACCTCGGCCGCTGAGCTGGATTGGTTCGCGGACGGAGACTCGGTCCGCATACTGAGCCCCGGGGAGCGTTCCCAGCCTGCGGACACC
>MGPL01000126.1:0-2849 GCA_001797415.1 Deltaproteobacteria bacterium GWA2_55_10 | reverse complement strand
GCCAGGACAGGCGCCTCCGTCCCCGACATCTTTCCCAATACGGTCGCGTATTGCCTGGGGCCCGCGGCCGGCTGCGCGCCGGACGTGCCGTGTCCTGCCGGGTTGTGCCTCATGAGGATAGTCAATAACAGCCCGTCGGAGGACTCCGTCGTGGCGACCAACATCGGGAACCTCCAGTTCCGCTACATCCTCGATGGCAGCACGGCTGAGACGGACTCTCCTGCCGACCTCTCAGCCGTGCGCGACATAAAAGTCCTGATCTCGGGCATGACAGTACAGACCGCCCCGCTTACGGGGGCGCCAAAGACCAGGGAGCTCACGGCGACCTCAAGGATAAGGAACAGGTGACGGTATGAAAGTGATGGCAGGCAACGAGAAGGGGATGGCCATGGTGATTGCGCTTATCGCGCTCTTTCTCATGAGCGTACTCGGGGCAATGGCATACACCACCTCTGAATCCGAAATACAGGGCGCAAAGAACTACAAGGTCATGAACGTCTCCCTTTACGCGGCGGAAAGGGGGGTAGAGTACGCCAAGAGCGACCCGGCGATATACACCGCCGTGGGCACCGGGTCTGTGAACCTTCCCATGGGAGGCGTGAGCCTTGAGTCGAACGGCGGTGATGCAACGGGCGCCGTCGAGTACCTCATGCGCGGCAACCCTCCGCGCGGCTCTGGCATGGACGCTACAGAGTTCGACGCGAACTATTTCGCAATCAACGTGGAAGGCACCGGTCCATTCAACTCCAGAACGGAGATAGAGGTCAATGTCGCCAAGATCGTCCCTAAAAATTAGCGTCGCTTCATCGGTATTCCTTGCGGCTTTTTTTGCGCTCATGCCTGCCGCACGGGCTCTGGACCAGTACCCGGGAGACACCGTGGTCTACGGCGCCGCGACCCAGAGCATAGAGCCCAATGTCCTTATCATACTGGACAACTCCGGCAGCATGGACGAGACCATCGTGGCCGGAGACCCTTATGACCCCGATACGGTCTATCCGCCGGGCAACGGCTGCCAGGGGCAGCCGTGCGCAACGAACAAGGTGTACAGGTGGAGGGCCATTGAAGGTAAATGGGTCAGCCACATAAACGACGTCAACAGCATAAGCTGCAACCAGGCGAGGAACGCGCTTCTCCAAAACGGGCTCTACCAGGGATGGCTCCGCACCAACGGCACGTGCTCAAGCACGTCCGGCAGTTTCGCGCTGGGTAACTATATAAACTGGCTTAGCGCAAGCGGCGGCTACCGCACCAAGATGGAGGTGGCACAGGAGGTGCTCACCAATCTCATAAACACCACCTCCGGCGTCAGGTTCGGCCTTATGCTCTTCAACCAGTCCAACGGAGGGCATATCGCGGGCGTGGGCGACAGCTACGGCTACGACGGATACGACGCGCATGTTAAGGACATGGACGAGATATTCTCAGGCTCCACCACCAACAGGACGGCCCTGCTGAACACGATAAACAATGTCGAGCCAAGCACATGGACGCCGCTTGCCGAGACCATGTTCGAGGCAATGAGGTACTTCCAGGGAGAGAGGACGGCGTTCAACGGCAGCTATGTGTACTCGAGCCCAATACAGTACAGCTGCCAGAAAAACTACATCATCCTGATTAGCGACGGCATGTCTACAGAGGACAGGAGCCCGGTCTTGAGGACCATCTGCAACGACGGCGACTGCGACGGCGACGGCTTTGAGCCTGATGACGACCCGGACAAGGTATATGATTATCAAGGGTCAGACTATCTCGACGATGTAGCAAAATACATCTACGACAACGACCTGCTGCCCGATACCGGGGAGGAGAAGACACTTGGAAGGCAGTACGCGGTTACCTACACCGTAGGGTTCGGGCTCTCCGGAGTCCAATACGCGGAAGAGCTCCTGCAGGAGACAGCCTATAACGGAGGCGGGACATATTACTCAGCCCAATCGACCGCCGGCCTGAGCGAGTCCCTGCGGCAGATACTCTCCTCTATCGTCGAGGACAGCACTTCCTTTGTCGCCCCTGTCCTGCCGGTGAGCCCCGAGAACCGCACCTATTCCGGCAACAGGATATACATGGGCTTTTTCAAGCCCAAGAACAAGGCATTCTGGAGCGGCAACCTCAAGAAATTCGGACTGAACTCGAAGGGGATCGTCATCGACAGGAACGGGGCTGCCGCCACCAACTCCGACGGCAGCATAAGGGACAACTCCATCTCGTTCTGGAGCAGCGACCCTGACGGAGGGGAGGTCGAGCGTGGAGGGGCCGGTGAATCGCTTCTTCTGAGGAGCGCGCCGAGGAACATATACACCTACACCGGGTCGAGCTCAGACCTCTCTGAAGCTACAAACGGGTTTTCGACCTCCAACCCGGCTTTGACCGCTGCCATGATCGGGCTATCCGACGACACCGAGAAGGACCGCCTTGTAAGGTACGTACACGGCTACGACGCTTACGACGAGAACGGCAACGGCGTCACGGACGAGAACAGGGACTGGATAATGGGAGATATCCTGCACTCGAAGCCCCTCGTCGTCAACTACTCCAGGTATGCGCCGGCTGACGAGGAGAACTGCCTGGTAAACGACTCCCTTGTCCTCGTGGGCGGGAACGACGGGATGCTCCACGCCTTCAATGACTGCGACGGCAGCGAAAGGTGGGCCTTTATTCCGCCTGACCTGCTACAGAACTTGAAGCACATGCCGGCCGCGGTCCACACCTATTTCGTGGACTCCTCTCCGGTCGCATATGTCCATGACGAGGACAGGGACGGCAATATCGAGGCGGGGTCAGACAGGGTAATCGTCATGTTCGGAGAGCGCAGGGGCGGCGGTTACTACTATGGACTCGACGTGACG
>MGPL01000125.1 GCA_001797415.1 Deltaproteobacteria bacterium GWA2_55_10 | reverse complement strand
GAGGCTATGCCGCTGTACCTGCCGGTCTTCAGGGCGAACGGAATGCCCACGAGCACCATTATGAAGTTAACGAGCGGGAAGGTGAGCTTGCCCCAGAGGTCTATCTTGTACTTGGTGGCCTCATAGCCTTCGTCCTCGAGGTCGTTCACATATTCCCTCAGGTCGTTGAAGCTCATGTTCTGCTGGAAGTTCTCCAGGTTCACCAGCTCCTCGGGCTCCGACAGGTCTGTGAAGGTAAATCCGGCCTGGATCTGTTTTTGCGCCTCTCCGCCCGGAGTGAATTTCCATACGGTCGCGCTCTCAGCTATCCATCTGTCGTTTCGCCAGGCGGCTGACCTCGAATGTATCCTGCTGGTCAGTTTAAAGGGCTTTTCGATTATGAAGTAGGTTACGCCGTTAAGGGTGTTGTGCGTAAAGTCAACGTGCTTGACGTTCAGGATGCCGGACTCTGTCTTGACCCAGAGGCCCTCCCTGCCAAACGTGCCCTCCTGCGCGCCGAACCACTTCTTCCTGAATATGTCCGATTTTTTCGTGGCGGCGGGCGAGACATACTCGTTTATGAGTATCACGCCTAAGGATATGACAAGCCCTGCCGTCAGGATCGGCGTTACCGCCTTCAGTATCCTCACGCCGCCCGCCTTCATCGCCGTTACCTCGCCGTGCTTGGAGAACAGGCCGAGAGAGATAAGTGTCGCCACAAGCACTGCAATGGGCGCGATCTGGACCAGGATGAAAGGCACTTTGTACAGGAAGAAGGAGAATGCCGCGAAGAAGGGCACCTTGTGCTTGATGAGGTTGTCCATGTTCTCGAAGAGGTCCACGGTTATGAAGACCACGAGAAAGCCCGCCGCCGCTATGGCGAGGAGCTTCAGGAACTCAGAGAGAATGTATTTCTGGAGGGTCTTCATCTCTTTTGCCTTCTTATGCCTGAAAACGGTATAACAGGCTTGTCCGCGGCTGTCCTCGCGAAGATGAAAAGCCCCGCTGCCATGAAGACGATGTCAGACGCCCACACCGCTAATATCGGGTGCAGCGGGCCGTTCTCACCGATGGCCTCGAACGCGGTGGAGAGCACGTAATATATCAGCACTACACCGATGGCGACCGAGAAGCCGGTGAACCTGGCCGCCCTTATGCGCTGGAGGCCGAGCGGCACGCCAATGAGGCCGAAGACGAAAACAGAAGCCGGGAGCGCGAACCTCTTGTGAAGGTCTATTACATATGCCGAGCTGTCCTCTCCGCGCGCCTCCGCGTCTTTTATCTTCTGCCGGAGCTCGCCGCCGGAGAGCTCCCTGTTCTTCCTGTTCTCCGCAGCGCCGGGCTGCCCGGCGAGGCCGAGCTCGAGCGTGTATGCCTGAAAGCCCGCTATGTGGTATGTCTCGTCCTTCTCCGCCTTCCTGTGTATGGTGCCGTCCTGCAGCCTCAAATAGACGGTGTGGCGCTCGGTGGCGGGAGAGAACAGGCCTTTTGACGCGAAGAAGATATTGAGCTCTTCCTTCTCTCCTGTCTCCGATATGAATATGCCGTCCATCTCGCCGGACTTGAGGTTTATCTTGTCGACGTAAAGGACGATGCCCTTGAACTTGTCGTAGAATGTCTTCTCCTCAAGGCCTGAGATGAACCTCTCTTTAGACGCCTCGAAGACGAGGCTCTTGAGGTTAAGGTTGCCCCATGGAAAGAGGTAGAGGGTGACGGCCAGCGTGGCCGCGTAGACCATTAGCGCGAAGACGAGCACAGGCCGCGCCAGATTGTAGAGGCTTAGTCCAGCGGCCTTCATGGCCGTTATTTCGCTGTCAGAGCTCAGGCGCGTGAACGCCGCGAGCACGCCTATGAGGAACGATACGGGCAGGGTATAAATGAGGAACGACGGCAGCACCGAGAGCATGAACCAGAATATGAAGGCGCCGCCTACGCCCTGGGTCACCATAAGCTCCAGGAGGCTTACGGACTTGGTGAGAAGGGCCGTGGCCGTAAGCACCAGGAGGCTTAAGCCAAAGGGCACCCCGATCTCCTTCAATATGTACCGGCTTACAATCGCGCGCATCCGCACAATGATACTATAAAGACGCCCTGTCGACAATCTGTTCGAGGGCAAAAGCCCTCTTTAAATTAAAGAAAAACGCCGTTTCGCCCGAAATGGGTATTAGCTTCCGGTCTTTGCCGGGGTTGGCAGGGCGGGAACGATTGACTTCTGTGTTAATTTCATGTATTAAAATCGCGGGGACTTCCGGGGGTTTTTCAATCCAACCATGCTGGCATCGGAGACGATAAGGGGTACGTTTGCCTCGCGAGGAGCATCTTCTTTGGACCTGAGACAAAAAGATAAGATAAAGTTCGAATTCAGAAAGGCCGAGGAGTATCTGAACGCGGCGGAGCTGTTGCAGAAGAACGGCCTTTATACGCCGGCGGTAACGGCGTGCTACTATTCGTCCCTGCACGCGGCCACTGCGGCGTTCCTTACCGTGGGGTCGCGCAACCCCCAGAGGGAGCAGTTCATAAGTTTCACAGCCGCGCTCAAGCGCTTCAGTTCCAAGCTTGACCAGTTTGTCGAAAGGTTCTACAAGAACCAGTTGGAATGGTCCGTCAACACGGCCCTTGAGTACACAGAGAACGAGTCCCTTCTCCGCGTCTACCAGACCAGGGATTTTTTGCTGGAAGTAAAAGACTTTCTGAGGCGAAGCGTAAGGAGCTGACCGTTATTTTCAACCGGCCCCTTCGCGTGCTGCCCTGCTCCCAGCCGGTATTGTTAATCTGAAAAAATCTGGATATAAAGGACATGGTCGGCACTCTTACTACCATAGACATATTGGGCAGGCTCAAGACGCTGCGCAAGGAGATGGCGTTAAGGCAGGAGAGCCTTGCCGAGCGGCTCGGCGTGGACAGGTCGACATACGTCCGCAAGGAGCGCGGCGCGATACCCATAACGACCGATGAATGGCTCAAGCTCGCGAAGGCCCTCGAGAGGGACCCTTCGTATTTCTTTCTCTGTTCCCCGAAGCCCGGCTCCGCGGAAGCTGGCCTGGCCGGGAGGGAACGCCTGCTCTTGAAGCTCTACCGCTCCCTCCGGGTAAACGAGCAGGACGACATGATATCAGCCGTGTACCTGAAGCTCCGGAGCATAAGGAGAAAGGCAGTGCAGGACACGCTCAGGATGCTGAGAGAGGCGTGAGGCTTTTCCGCCCTGTTTTGCTGTGATTTCCGCGGATTTTTTGAGTTTGACAAGCAATATGTGCTATGATATTTTACCGGGTCTGAGTTTTTAGCCCCTGGGTTATGAGCCGCTAGCTCAGTCGGTAGAGCATCTGCCTTTTAAGCAGGTGGCCCCGGGTTCGAGTCCCGGGCGGCTCACCAATTTTATATAATCTTTTCACGTCCCCATCGTCTAGAGGCCAAGGACACTGCCCTTTCACGGCGGCGACCGGGGTTCGAATCCCCGTGGGGACGCCAAAATTAAAAGAGGGGGTCACGATTTTCGTGACCCCCTCTTTTAATTTTCCGGCTGTTTTCCTGGGGATGAGAACCCCGGAGGGGTTCGTTCGATTTTGCAGGGATAGCAAAATTGCATTTTGCGCTTTATCGCGAAACCCGAAGGGGCGAGTCCAGGGATGGTCGAGCTAATCCCCGTGGGACCTTAATGTAACCCCCGCAACTCGGGGTTGCGGGGGGTTTTGTTTTGTATCGCTTTTCCAAATGATCTCCCTTGACAATCTGTATCTTATAAACTACAATTAATCTGATGGAAGCCTATCCGTACTCTATCGAATATTACCTTACGGCTGCGGGGAAGAAGCCGTTCAAAGAATGGCTGGACGAGCTGGAGGGTGCAGCGAGGGCGAAGATACGCATAAGGCTCGACAGGATACGGCTCGGCAATTTGGGCAATAACCGCAGTGTTGGCGGCGGAGTACATGAACTGAAGGTCGATGACGGCCCTGGGTACAGGGTCTATTACGCCATGAACGGAAAGAGAGTAGTTTTGCTGCTCCTCGGCGGGGATAAATCATCACAGGCAAAGGATATCAAACAGGCGAAAGCCTATTGGAAAGAGTATAAAGAGAGGCAGGAATGACCAAAAAAATCACGACATATCAGGAAGACCTGATCGAAGCGCTGAAAGACCCGGTTGAGGCCGCCGAATACCTGAACGCCGCCATAGAAGACGGCGACAAGGAGGTATTCCTGCTGGCTATGCGCAATGTGGCTCAGGCCCACGGCGGCATGGCGGCGATAGCGAAAAAGGCGCATATAAACAGGGAGAGTCTTTACAGGATGTTGTCGAGCACGGGCAATCCTGAGCTTAAAAGCATTCTGAATATCCTCCATACGGTCGGCTTGAAGATAAGCATAGAGCCGGAGAAGAGAGGCCGGGCAAAAGGAGTTATTCGGAAGACGGCGTGAAGGGTTCAGCGTCATCTTTGTTGTAATGCCGGAAGGTAAAAAGCCGCAACCCGGAAAGTGGTTACGGCTTTTTGTTTTGGGTCTCCGCCGTGAGAGGGCGACCATGTAAAATAATGTAAATGACTTGTGTTGTGACTTAATATGAGTTATAAAAAGCTTCAGAATGCATGATTTTAAGGGGTTAGTTGCCGAACACATTTAAACAATGGGGGTATTTTTTATGTCAATCGATATCTCGCGTGAATTAAAAAAGTACATCCCTGTTTTTCAGCAGGCTTACGAGCAGAATATCAATGAGGCAGAGACTTCTCTAAGGATTGGCAAGTTCCTTGAAGATGTCCTTGGTTATGATGTATTCCAAGATATCACCAAAGAGCATACTATCAAGGACCGATTTGTTGATTACGCAATAAAACTAAATGGCAAGGTTGAGTTCTTTATAGAGATCAAACAGGCTGGAATTGATTTGAGGGAAAAGCATATCGAACAGGCCAGCAATTACGCGGCCAACGCCGGCGTATCATGGGTGGCACTTACAAACGGCAGATGCTGGCATATGTATCACCTTACATTTGAGGACGGCATTCAAAGTGATCTTATTTGGTCTGCCGACCTTCTTTCGGGGGACCTAAAGGAAACAGCTTCAAAGATTTCGCTACTTCATAAAAAGAGCATTGCCAAAGATGAGCATGAGGATTTCTATGAAAAGACAAAAATCCTTTCACCGAAAAGCATTATGCAGGCTATTTTTCAAGAACAAACTCTCAGGGCCATACGGCTGCATTTAAAAAGAATATCGGGAATCTCGGTAGAGGAACAGGATCTCACTAAAAGCATTAAGGCAATGATTTCGCCAGAATCATGGGAGTCCATCGGGGATGTTAAGGTCAGGCGTAAAAGGAAGGTGAAGCCAGCCACAATCGGCATATTATCTATACGACCTGAGGAAAAAGATGCGCCTGCCGCGGTCGCAGCTGGTTTAAATAATCAGGCAAAAGAATCTGCGAAGGATTAAGAGTCTATGCAGTAGGTAAGGGTGGGCTGCGCCCACCAAAGTTTTTCCTAAGTCATCCCCCTCCCCCCTTGCATCCTCCACGCCCCCCGGTTTATAATTGCCGGACATCCGGTTAGCTAAGAATCCGCATCCCCCTTTTCTAAGGGTCTTAGGAAGCAAACAAGGTTATAAAGGGGTCTTTCGGAACATTTTTAACAGTTCCAAATATATGTTATCGCATCTGAGATT
>MGPL01000124.1:5943-7494 GCA_001797415.1 Deltaproteobacteria bacterium GWA2_55_10 | reverse complement strand
ATCTCCGGCATCCAGTGACTCCTTACCAGGCTGCTGAAAAAGTCCATCTGCTTTGTTGTCATCGTCGCGGCAGAAGCGACGTACATGAAGAGTACGACTCGTTCCTCGCTCCTCGACGAGAAGCATATGGATCTTATTTGAAGCCTGAATCTGATTTTTTATCAAGCTTTAGACGGTCTTTTGCGTCAGGTATTTTCCTATGAGGAGGTCCAGGCCCTCCCTTGTCTTATCGGGTATTGCCTTGGGATCTGTAATGGTGGCGTACTTGAGCGCGCTCGGGCACTTGCAGCCCCTCTGGGCGCCTATGGCCGGTACTGCCTTCCTGATTATTTCCTTTGCCATCGCGACATTAGCCTTGAGGGTCGCTATTATGGCCTCGACGGTAACGGACTCCTCAGTCTCGTGCCAGCAGTCATAGTCGGTCGAGAGGGCGACCGTCGAATAGCAGAGCTCAGCCTCTCTCGCGAGCTTTGCCTCTGTGGCGTTCGTCATTCCGATTACGTCGACGCCCCAGCTCCTGTATATCTTCGATTCGGCCCTGGTCGAGAACTGCGGCCCCTCAATGCAGATATATGTGCCGCCCATGTGCACTGTCGCGCCCGCATCTTTCGCGGCCTTGTGGAGCACCTTGCTAAGATCAGGGCATATCGGGTCCGCGAACTCGACGTGGCCGACAACGCCGTTTCCGTAAAAACTCGATATCCTGCCCTTGGTCCTGTCGAAGAACTGGTCCACTATTACGATGTGGCCGGGCTTTATCTCTTCTCTCATGCTGCCCACTGCGGAGACCGATATGACCCACTCGGCGCCGAGCTTCTTCATGCCGTAGATGTTGGCCCTGTAATTCACCTCAGAGGGAAGGAACCTGTGTCCCCTGCCGTGCCTGGGCAGAAAGATCATCTTCACGTCGCCGAGCATGCCGGTGACGAACTCGTCAGAGGGGTCGCCAAAGGGCGTAGTCACTCTTACAGAGGCCACGTCCTTGAGCCCTTCCATCTCGTACAGGCCGCTGCCGCCTATTACTCCTACGACTTTCATCTATCTGGTCTCCTTCAATCGCGCGAAATGGGCGAATAGACTCGTATAACCTGTAATTTGTAACATTTACGGCCTTTACGGGTCAAGGCCATTATAAAGGACGGGTTTAAAGGGGCTTCGGATTTACCGCTGGATGTGCCTGGGTTTATTCCTATCCCCTTTGGGGGAGAGGGGGAATACTGACTCCTACTTAAGATGCTCTCCAGGAGAATTCTGTCTTAGCCCCTCTTTTCTAAAGAGGGGTTGGGGAGATTATCTTTGAGCTCAACAAAATCCCCATCAGAGATTCTTCGTCGCCGCCGGCGCCTCAGAATGACATGGTTGCAGGGCGCGCCATGCGCACCAAAAATAATCCCCCTCAGTCCCCCTTTAGAAAAGGGGGAAGGTAATGGTTAGCCGGGATATGCGCCCCGCAACTGCCCGCACGCCGCCTGTATCTCCGCGCCCTTGCTCGAGCGCACGATAACCGTGTAGCCGGACCTTTTCACGAAGGAATGGAAGGCGTCAATGCTT
>MGPL01000124.1:2626-5821 GCA_001797415.1 Deltaproteobacteria bacterium GWA2_55_10 | reverse complement strand
TGACCTCGTCGGTCGTGGCATTCAGGGAGACGGCCAGGTTGACGTTCGTCTCCTCCTGACCCAGCCGTACTATTGCGGGTACGAGCCCGGCTGTAGAGAGCGTGACCTTGTTATGCGAGAAGTTAAAGCCCAGGTTGCCGGTGAGAACGCCCAGGAACCTGACGACATTGTCATAATTGGCAAGCGGCTCACCCATGCCCATCAGCACAATGTTAGTTATCGCCTCGCCCTCTTCGAGTATCTCGTATGCGGAGAAGACCTGCCCGGCAAGTTCGGCGAGCGTAAGGTTGCGCACGAACCCGGTCATGCCTGTCATGCAGAACCTGCACCCGAGCGCGCAGCCGGCCTGGGACGATACGCAAAGCGTCAGCCTGTCGGTTTCAGGTATGAGGACAGATTCTATGCGGGCAGAATCTTCGAGCTCGGACAAGAACTTCCTTGTGCCGTCCTCCGAGCGCCTTACCTCAAGGAGCGTGTTGCCCTTTATGCAGTAATCTTCCGCGAGCCGTTCCCTGAAGGCCTTCGAGATATCGGTCATGGCTTCAAGGCCAGCAACGCGCCTGCTGAAGACCCAGCGCATTATCTGCTCGGCCCTGTAAGGCTTCTCGCCAAGGGCGGCCACCTCGGAGAGGAGCTCTTCGTATGTAAAGTCTCTTAAGTTCTTCATCATATAGCCTCTATTCAGGTTGCTCAAAAAGCTCCATATGCGAGGCCCCGGTTAAATCGGGGAGCGAGGAATGAGGCGTACTCTTTGTCGTACGCCGCAATGACGAGCGACAAAGACAACAAAGCAGATGGACTTTTTCAGCAGCCTTCTATTAAATCAGAAAGTGGGATGGAATGGAAAGAGGAATCAATTGTCTACCTTGGCCACTAGCCAATAGACGACGCCCAGCACGGCGACAGCCGCCACAAGGGACATCTGCGTCTCGACCGCGCCTGAATTGAGGCTTGTGACAAGTATCTTCCTTATGACCGCGACAAGCGCGACGCTTATAAAGACCTTTATAGCGAACTTTCCGCCCCTGAGGTGCTTTATCTCGGTATCCATGAGCTCAATGACGACCCAGAGCATGAGAAGGCTGCCCAGGGTGGAGAGCAGGCCCCTTTCGATGTCGCCGTCCAATATATGGACGACGTCGTAGGCGAATAGGCCCATCACCATGAAGCCCAGGAGCACGAGCCCGAGCACGAGGATCAGGTTCAGCCCATGCGAGAAGCGGGTTGCCATCTGTATGAGATAGCTCTCCACCTTCTGCGAGACGAAGAACTTCTTCTCTTCCTCTATGTAGGAACTGGTGAAGATGTCGAGGTTGATATCGAGTATCTTCTCTATGGCCTCCAGCATCCGCACCCGGACGCTGACTTCCTCTATCTCCCTGTGGAGAATGCCATGCATGAAGAGCTTGACGAAATGGAAGGCCGCGTTCACGTAATGGGCATGGAGGTTTATCTTGACGTGCGCCTCGCCTACCTTGTGGAGCTCGGCGAGGTAGTGGCTGCCGTAGGTGCCGGAGAAGAGCTTCATGAACCAGATCTTCAAGGCTTCCTGGTGGCGCTTTATCGTGGCCTCGTCTTTCAGGAACTTGTGCGCGTCCTCGAACTCCCTGACGAAGCTGTAGAACTCGGCCACGAACTCGTCCTTGTGCGACTCCATCACGGGCCTGAGCCTCATGAGGAGCGAGACGTCCTCGTCAGTGAACCGGTAATGCGCCTTTATTTTTTCGATGCTCTCCACGGCATGAATCCTGACAGATTTATGTAACGTTTAAAAACGCTAAGGCTGCTCAAAAAGCTCCAGATGCAAGGCGTCGAGGAGCGAGGAATGAGGCGTACTCTTCATGTACGTCGCAGTGACGAGCGACGAATACAACACAGCAGATGGATT
The DNA here is from genome assembly GCA_001797415.1 of Deltaproteobacteria bacterium GWA2_55_10. Taxonomy (GTDB): domain Bacteria; phylum Desulfobacterota; class GWC2-55-46; order GWC2-55-46; family GWC2-55-46; genus UBA5799. The sequence continues at coordinate 3,933 of MGPL01000124.1, read as the reverse complement.
TTTTGAGCGGCCGTTACTCGAAAATTTCGATGCCGCTGAAGAAGTAACCTATCTCGAACACGGCCGTCTCAGGGCCGTCAGAGCCGTGGACGATGTTCGCCTCTATTGAATCGGCGTGGTCCTTCCTGATGGTGCCTGCGGCTGCCTTTGCCGGGTCAGTCGCGCCCATAAGCTCCCTGTTCTTAAGTATCGCGCCCTCGCCCTTCAACACCATGAGCACGACCGGGCCGGATGACATGAACTCCGTGAGGCTGGAGAAAAAGGGCCTTGCGCTATGGACCGCGTAGAAGCCTTCTGCCTCTTTCCTTGAGAGGTGGACCATCTTCATGGCCGCGACCTTAAGCCCGTTGGACTCGAACCTCTTTATGATATCCCCGATTACATTCTTTCTCACCCCATCGGGCTTAATGATCGAAAGCGTCTTCTCTGCCATGTAAATTCCATCCTCCCTTAGATTCATTTCTCTTAAAATTGCAAAGGAGCTTATCGCCGTCCGGCAAGGCCCCTTTGTCTTTTTAGCTTTTAGGATGTCTCTAAAAATTAGGAATTTTTTCTGAGGTCAAGGAAGGGTGGAAATAAAAAGCGCAGCATATGTAGTGGTATATGTGAGCATTTTTATTTTCGCCCTGACACAGAGATCAGGAAAAAGAACAATTTTTAGAGATACCCTTTAATTCCGTGCCGGCAGACCTGCCAGCTGTTAGACCCCTCACGTGCCGCCGAAGCCCAGGGTCACCATGCCGCCTTCAACTATGACAGGCACCTGGTGGGCCCCCTTGCTCCATTTGAGCATCTCCTCCATCTTCTCGGGAGAGGCCTTAACATTGTGATATACGACCTCGTAGCCCTTTTTCGCGTAGTCGTCGCGGGCAGCGTTCGTGTAAGGACAGGTGTCCTTGCCGTATATGATGACCTTTTCTTTCATGAAAGGCCTCCTTTCGGGTGAGGAGCGATAAGGAAATTATACCGCAACGGACCAAAAGGCACTTGCGAGCATAAAAATATAACACTTAAAAGGGCTTTTTTACAAGCTTTCTTTTGGATTCAGGGGCTTTGGAGCCCCCTCACCCTACGCTTCGCTCGTCCCTCACCCCCAACGGGGAGAGGGGGTTTAAGAACTTGCGATTGCGCTTTACCCCTCCCTTGACGGGAGAGGACTGAGGTGAGGGTGAAATTCTGTCATTGCGAGTAGCGCCAGCATTTCAATAGAAGGCGCGACGACGCAATCTCATCTTTATTAAAACTGAGATTGCCGCCCGCCACGCTTCGCTCGCGGCTTCGGCTCACTCGCTCGCGTAACTAAAGAA
>MGPL01000124.1:0-2609 GCA_001797415.1 Deltaproteobacteria bacterium GWA2_55_10 | reverse complement strand
TATCCTGCAACACGCCTCGCTCAGAATGACAATCTTCCTCCTCTCCCCTTAGGGGAGAGGACTGAGGTGAGGGGGATGGGGTTTTGTCATTGCGAGCGAAGCGCGGCAATCTCCTGAGTTCAATTCACCTCAAACACTCGCCTTGGATTGAATTTTACCTCCTCTCCCCCAGGGGGAGAGGACTGAGGTGAGGGGGATTTTACCTGCTCCTCTCGACGCCCACCCGATTGCAGTATGCCGCTATCTTGCAAAGGCTGCAAAAGGGCGATGCCGGGGTGCACAGGTTCTGTCCGTATGCCACCAGCAGGTCGTTTATCTCTATCCAGTGCCTCTTGGGAAGGCTCTCACGAAGGGCGAACTCAGTCTCTTCAGGCGTCTTTGTCTTAACGAAGCCCCACCTGTTGGATATCCTGTGCACATGGGTATCAACACAGATGCCGGGCTTGCCAAAGCCGAGCGTTACGACAAGGTTCGCCGTCTTCCTGCCCACGCCCCTGAGCTTCAATAACTCGTCTATCTCGTCAGGCACCACGGATGAATGCTTCTCGACAAACTCCCGCGCGATATCCTTTATGACCTTTGCCTTGTTCCTGTAAAAACCCGCAGGGTAGATGGCCTTCTCTATTTTGGCGGCGCTCATTGCCGCCATCGCCTCAGGCGTATCTGCCAGCTTGAAAAGTTTTATGGACGCGGCCCTTGTCACATTGTCCTGAGTGCGAAGGCTTATAATGCACACGAGACAAGCACCTTGAACGGATCGCGCCTGATCTCCTGACTGACCTCGGTTACATAAGGCGTGCGAAAGCGCTTGTACTCCTGCCGGAGTATCTTGATTACGGCGGGGATGTCTGCGGATTTCATGGAGGGGATGATAACAGATTTGGAAGGGGGACAAAAAGGAGATTAAGAGGATTTTTCGTAGGTTGGGTTGCGCTTTTCAACCCAACCTAAGGGTAATTATATCTAAGTTGGGTTACGCTGCGCCAACCCAACCTACGAAACTTTTTTTCTTGTATTCGGCGACTGAAAAATGGAGAATACGGCCATGATCTGGAGACTTGCTTTACTCCTACTATTCATAATGCCATTTGCCGCGAACGCCTCTCATTCGGGCTCTCCCCCTGAGGCCCTGCCTGGCGGAAGGATAATCTCAGTCGATGAGGCAAAGGCGATCAATGACGCATCGGGCGCGTTCTTTATCGACGTCCGTAACCCCATAAATTACGGCAGGGGGCACCTGCCTCCAGCCATCTCCCTCCCATACGAAGGCAGCGCCGACTCCCCTGGCGACAAGGCGGGGTTCATCCGCGGCCTACCCAAGGCTAAAGATACGCCTTTGGTCATATACAGCCACGGCCCTACTGGCTGGAAGTCCTACAGGGCGGCTCAGACCGCGATTGAAGCCGGCTATAAGAAGGTCTACTGGTTGAGGGACGGCTTTGGCGCGTGGGAGGCCAGCGGCTATCCCGTAAAATACGGCGCTGAAAGGAACTGATACAGATGAGTATAGGCTCCAAGCTCATCAGGGTGTCGCTATTCTCTCTCGGCCTCCTCTTGGTCCTGGTAATCACCGGGTGGCTCGGGTTCCGCGCCATGGACGCAAGCTCCAGAGAGGCCGAGGCCTTTGAGAGGCAGTCGATGTGGCTTCAGACCCTCTTCAGGGGCATGAACGAGACCATACTTACCGAAGGCACCCATGACTCCATAAGCATTATCACGGACGCTGTTAAGGGCTTTGATGAGAGCCATCAACGGATCCTCTCCGGCGCTGACGAGAGCCTGCGAAACGAGATAAGGCAAAGGACCGAAGGCAGATGGTCGTCGATCAAGTCCAGCCTTCCCCCGTTCCTCCTTGATAACGGCGTAAGCCAGAGGGACACAGCCTTGATGGTCGAGTACGGCAGGCTCCTTGCCGAGGGGGACGCCCTCATGCAGGCGGTCCACTCCCTTTCAAAAGAATCAAGGGAGCGCGCCGATAAGACCGCCTCGCGCACCAAGCTGGTCGTCGGCTCCCTGGCCCTCTTTATCATCGTTAGCGTCGGCTGGCTCCATATGGGCCTCTTCCGCCAGGTGGCGCTCCCCGTAAGGAAGCTCAAGACGCTGATGGTCGAGATATCCGAGAAAGAGAAGGACGTCGCCAGGTTCAAGGACGAAAGCGCGCTCCTCATCTCTGAGAGGCTTAATGAGAAGGAGCGCAAGCTCGCCGGGAAGATATCCGACATAAGGGACTTGACTAACTCCTTCGACGCCATGATAAAGGCCCTCAACGACCATACAGTCGAGCGGCAGCGCGTACAGGGACAGCTTGAGCGGCTCGCCACGACGGATGAGCTGACGCAGTCATATAACCGGACAAAGTTTCAAGATGTGATAGGGACCGAGATCGAAAGGGCCGGCAGGTACAAACACCCCCTCTCGATAATCATATTCGACCTCGACCACTTCAAGCAGGTCAACGACAGGTTCGGCCATCTCGCCGGGGACAGCGTCCTCAAGGCGACAGCCGATATCGCGAGGTCCAACATCAGAGACTCTGATTTCCTCTTCAGGTGGGGGGGAGAGGAGTTCCTGGTGCTCGCGCCGGAGACGAATCTCGATGACGCGTACCT
>MGPL01000123.1:3062-6902 GCA_001797415.1 Deltaproteobacteria bacterium GWA2_55_10 | reverse complement strand
AAAAACACGAGATTTTTCGCTGCACTCAGAATGACAAAACTGAATTGGCAGTTCAGGCCAGAACGGAGAGGTGCCCGAGAGGCCGAAGGGGTACGACTGGAAATCGTATATACGGAAACGTATCGAGGGTTCGACAATTTTCGCAGGATAGCGAAAATTGAATTTGCACCGCCGGTGCAAAGCCCTGGAGCGAAGCGGAAGGGTCGAGTCCAGGGAAGGACGAGATAATCCCTCCCTCATCCTTTAAAAATTTAGCAGCAAGGCTTTTTTCAGGCCAGCACGGAGAGGTGCCCGAGAGGCCGAAGGGGTACGACTGGAAATCGTATATACGGAAACGTATCGAGGGTTCGAATCCCTCCCTCTCCGCCATGTTTTGCACAATGTTTCAGGGATTCGAAGGCGCTCGAACGCCGAGCGAATAGCGAGGATGAGGGCGCATGGATGCGCCCGGAAGTGAGAGCGCGGGGCCTGAGAGAGGAGGCAGGGAAGCCGACGAGCGAAGGCCGACACCCCTCCCTCTCCGCCATGTTTTTTTGTTTTTTCTGTCTTTAAGGTGTATACTTAATTGCTCCGGATAGCCATCCGGGGAAGAACTTGCGGACGGCGTTGATAGCTGGGTCTTGCGCAATGGAGGGCTGCAAACCCCGCCAGGTCCGGAAGGAAGCAACGGTAGCGGTTCCATCCCATGTGCCGCAAGGGTGCCTAGCTATCAACGCCTCCCGCAAGTCTGATTCCGTTTCCATCCTTTCCTTGGCAGGCTGCTGAAAAAGTCCATCTGCTTTGTTGTCTTCGTCGCGGCAGAAGCGGCGTATGGCAAAGAGTACGCCTCATTCCTCGCTCCCCGATTTAACCGGGGCCTCGCATATGGAGCTTTTTGAGCAGCCTGAATTAAAAACTGAGTTTTTCAGCGAGTTTTTGAATGTCTTCCTACCAGGTAATAGCGAGGAAGTGGCGTCCCGGCCTCTTTGACGAGGTAGTCGGACAGGCCCATGTTACGAGGACGCTGCGCAACGCCATATCTTCAGGCAGGATAGCGCACGCCTATCTCTTCTCCGGCCCGCGCGGCGTCGGCAAGACGACCGCCGCAAGGATACTCGCCAAGTGCCTTAACTGCTCAACCGGCCCGACCGTCACCCCGTGCAACGAGTGCGCCTCCTGCAAGGGCATCACCGGCGGCTCTTCCGTAGACGTATTCGAGATAGACGGCGCGTCAAACAACAGCGTAGACAATGTAAGGGAAATATCCGAGAGCGTGCGGTACGTGCCCGCCCAGGGCAAGTACAAGGTCTATATAATAGACGAAGTCCACATGCTCTCTACAGCGGCCTTCAACGCCCTCCTGAAGACCCTTGAGGAACCGCCCGCCCACGCCATATTCATATTCGCCACCACAGAGGTCCACAAGATCCCTGCCACCATACTCTCCCGGTGCCAGCGCTTCGATTTCAAAAGGATACCGCTTAGAGAGATACAGGCGCGTCTTGTCGAAATAGCCACCCGGGAGGGGGTCAAATTCGAGGACAAAGCCCTTTATTTGATAGCCAGGGAAGCTGACGGCAGCATGCGCGATTCCCAGAGCCTCCTTGAGCAGGTCCTCTCTTTTTCAGGGGGTGAACTCCGTGAGGCTGACGTAGCCGAAGCCCTTGGCCTGATGGGAAGGTCGGTGCTCTACGAGCTCTCGGAAGCCATAATAGGAAAAGACACCAAAGCTTGTTTAAATATAGTTGAAAAGATATATAAATTTGGGTATGATTTCAAGAGGGGCTGTAGTGACTTTCTTGAGCATATCAGGGACCTGACGGTCATCAAGGCAACCGGGGATACCTCCCTGCTTGACCTGCCGGACAGCGAAATCGGGCGGCTTTTGGAGATTTCAGGGCGTGTGGGGCTCGATAGGCTTCACATGCTCTTTACTATCATCTCAAAGGGCTATGAAGAGGTCTCAAGGTCTGCTCACCCGAGATATGCCCTTGAGATGACGCTTTTGAGGGCAGCCCATCTTGATGAGACCGAGCCGATAAGCGCACTCCTTGAGAGGCTCGAAGTGGTTGCTTCGAGGCTCGCAGGCGGGCCAGGCGTCCCTCAGAGGCCCGCTTCTGCGCAACCGGCTCAAACAGCGCCCACGAGCCAGGCTGGACCAAAGACGCTGCCGTGGAAGAAGGAAGCGTCTGAAGCCGCGAAGCGCTTGGACGCAAAACCGGCTCAAGCGGAAAAAGAGGTGGAAGAAAGGCCTTCTGTCGAGAAGGTACAAGGCGCGGCCCAGGATGACAGGGCCGGGCTTTCGGGTTTTGTGGAAAAGAGGAACGCGGGGATTGCAAAGGCCCTGAGGACGGCTTCGATAGAGGTCAATGGCGATGTCATCACGATAAAGGGCGTTTCAGGGCCGGACGGAGTGAGGTTGCAGGCCAGCAAGGCGGAATTGGAGGCCTGCTGCCGCGATTACTTCAAGAGACCGATGGAAGTGAGTTTCTTCGACCCCGGCGCCGCTAAAAAAAAAGAAGTTGACCCGGTCGTAATGGATGCGTTGCGCATCTTCGGCGGGAGGATAATAGAGGACCGGAGGAGGAGCAATGTCTAAACAGTTGGGCAATCTCATGAGGCAGGCCCAGAAGATGCAGGAGAAGATGGCCCAGGTGCAGCAGGAGCTTGGCACCAGGATTGTCGAGGCATCGAGCGGCGGAGGCATGGTCACCGCCACTGTCAACGGAAACCAGGAGCTTGTCGGCCTTAAGATAGATCCTTCTGTTGTCGACCCCAAGGACATCGAGATGCTCCAGGACCTCGTTGTGGCGGCAGTGAGCGAGGGCTTGCGCAAGAGCAAGGCGATGGTACAGGAGGAGATGGCCAAGCTGACCTCAGGCCTGGGGCTTAATCTTCCGGGCGGCCTTTTCTAACTCTTCCAGGCATGAAATAAGTCCATCTGCTTTGTTGTCTTCGTCGCGGCAGAAGCGACGTACGGAAAGAGTACGACTCGTTCCTCGCTCCCCGATTTAACCGGGGCCTTGCATATGGAGCTTATTTGAAGCCTGGTTCACTGCTAAAAATGAGACTGGAGGGGCTATAAATTCAGCAATTGCCCCGTTCAGTCCAGTATGGTACTAAATGCCGGGCCAACTAAGCCCGGACGGAACAGGAATGGATTCACAGATGCAATACGCGGAGCCCATAAATAACCTCATCAGGGCTATCTCCAGGCTCCCCGGCATAGGAGAGAAGACGGCAACAAGGCTCGCGCTCTTCATCCTCAACGCGGATACGGAATACGCAAAGGGGCTTGCCGAGGCAATAGCGTCGGTAAAGGAAAAGGTCTCGCTCTGCCCGGTCTGCATGACCTTCTCGGACGCCGACCCCTGCAGGATATGCGCCGACCCGGAGAGGGACCCGGCGACCATCTGCGTTGTCTCGGACTACAAGGACATGACGGCGCTTGAGGCGATGGGCGGCTACAGGGGCTCTTATCATATACTGCACGGCAATCTCGCCCCGTTGAAGGGCGTTGGGCCGGACGAGATAAGGATAAAAGAGCTTGTCGCGAGGATAGAGGCGGGCGGAGTCAACGAAGTGATACTCGCGACAGGGTTTGACGCAGAGGGCGAGGCCACTTCGGCCTATCTGACGAAGGTCCTGAAGCCCGCGGGCGTAAGGGTAACAAGGCTCGCCTCCGGCATACCCGTGGGGAGCTATGTGGAGTTCATGGACGGGGCAACGCTCGGCAGGGCGTTGGCGGGAAGAAGGGAAGTCTAACAGCTTGCTGAAAGACTCCGACTTTATTCAGGCTGCTCAAAAAGCTCCATATGCAAGGCCCCAGTTAAATCGGGGAGCAGGCGTACTTTTTCGCGT
>MGPL01000123.1:0-3027 GCA_001797415.1 Deltaproteobacteria bacterium GWA2_55_10 | reverse complement strand
GATGGACTTTTTCAGCAGGCCTGCTAACAGACCGTAATCCGCGGCGCATGCCGGGGATTGCAAAATAATCCAAAAGGAAGAAAAAGATGGAGAACTACTTGGAAGTAAGGTGGCACGGAAGGGCGCAGCAGGGCGTCGTGACCGCTGCCAAGGTCCTCGGAGAGGCGTGCCTGAGGTCAGGCAAGTTCGTACAGGCCTTTCCGGAGTTCGGCCCGGAGAGGATGGGCGCGCCGGTAAGGGCGTATAACAGGATATCAGACGAGCCGATAAGGCTCCATTGCCAGGTGACGGATCCCAGCCTCGTGCTCATAGCCGACCCCACGCTCATCTCAACGGTGAATGTGACGGAGGGCGTGCCGGATGACGCCATATTCATAATCAACACGAACAAGAGCCCGGAGGAGATGAGGAAAGAGCTCAAGGTCGAGGGGCGCAAGGGCATCAAGGTCTTCACGCTGGACGCAGCCGCGATATCGCTTGAGACCCTGGGCAGGAATATCCCCAACACGCCGCTGCTGGGCGCGCTCGCGAAAGCGACCGGGTTCATAACCCTTGAAGCGCTCGTCGATAACTTCAAGGAGAACTACTCGAAGAAGTTCAGCCCCAAGGTGGTCGAGGGCAACGTAGAGGCGATGAACAGGGGCTATAACGAAGTAAAAGGCTAAACAAGGAAAATAACCGGAAAGGATTTCATATGGAGCACAAGAAGGAATACCCCCTCGGAGGGGTTATCCCAAAGGGCGGCACGGCCCATGATTATTCCACAGGCGGATGGAGGAAGCTCCGTCCGGTGCTGGACAAGTCCAAGTGCACGAACTGCCTTATCTGCTGGGTCATGTGCCCGGATTCCGCAATCATTACAGAGGACGGCAAGATGGCGGGTTTCGACCTCGACCACTGCAAGGGCTGCGGAATCTGCGCAGTTGAATGCCCGGACAAGGTAAAGGCCATAAAGATGGAACAGGAGGCCGAATAATGGCGATAACAGCGACTAAGGGCCAGACAGGGCTCACGGGCAACTCGGCTGTAGCCTATGCCATGAAGCAGATAAACCCGGACGTCTGCGCGGCTTACCCCATCACCCCCTCCACCCAGGTGGTAGAGGACTTCTCGAGCTACGTGGCGGACGGCGCGGTAACGACCGAGCTGGTGACCGTAGAGAGCGAGCACTCGGCGATGAGCGCCTGCATAGGCGCGGCGGCCGCAGGGGCGAGGGTCATGACGGCGACATCTTCACAGGGCCTCGCGCTCATGTGGGAGATGCTCTACATAGCATCAGGCATGAGGCTTCCAATCGTGCTCTGCAACGTGAACAGGGCGCTTTCTGCCCCCATCAACATCCACTGCGACCACTCTGACTCGATGGGCGCGAGGGACTCGGGCTGGGTGCAGCTCTATGCGGAGACCGTGCAGGAGGCCTATGACAACATGTTCATGGCCGTGCGGATAGCAGAGCACCAGAAGGTGCTGCTGCCGATAATGACATGCCTGGACGGCTTCATCACCAGCCACGCCATAGAGAACATATCTCTGCTCGAAGACCAGGAAGTCAGGCAGTTCATCGGCGAGTACAGGCCTGCGACTTCGCTGCTCGACACTGACCACCCGGTTACGATGGGCGCGATGACCCTGCCGGAAGTCTATATGGAGTTCAAGCACCAGCAGTCAGAGGCCATGAAGAGGGCCAAGGACGCGGCTCTCGAAGTCATGGCCGACTTCGGCAAGAGGTTCGGCCGCGAGTACGGACTTTTCGAGACATACAGGCTCGAGGACGCCGAGACAGCGATAGTGATACTGAACTCGGCGGCAGGCACCACCAAGGTAGCCATAGACGAGCTCAGAAAGCAGGGTAAGAAGGTAGGGCTCCTGAGGCCCAGGCTCTTCAGGCCCTTCCCGTGGAGGGAGATGGCCGATGCATTGAAGGGCAAAAAGGCCGTCGCGGTGCTCGACAGGGCCGATTCGATGAACGCGTTCGGCGGCCCGGTATTCAACGAAGTACGCTCCGCGCTCTATGACCTGGACAACCGCCCGAAGATGATAAACAGGATATACGGGCTCGGCGGAAGGGACTACAAGGTAAAGGACGCGATCTCGGTATTCGATGAGCTCGCAAAGATCGCGGAGACCGGCAAGATAGAGACGCTGGTCAAGTACATCACTCTCTAAATACAAAAGCCCTTATTCAGGGCTAAGAGGATTGAACATGGCGACATTAAAAGATCTTTCCAAACAGCAGGAGCTCTTCTCCGGCGGTCACAGGCTCTGCGCGGGCTGCGGCATCCCGCCCATCGTGAGGCTGGTGCTGCGCGCGGCCAACGGCCCGGTGGTAGCGACGACAGCCACGGGGTGCCTGGAGGTCGGCACGACGATATACCCGTACACGGCGTGGAGGATACCCTGGATACACTCGGCCTTCGAGAACGCGGCCGCGACCATAAGCGGCGCGGAGGCCGCGTACAAATCACTCAAGAGGCAGGGCAAGCTCCCGGGCGGCGACAAGGACATAAAGTTCGTGGCCTTCGGCGGCGATGGCGGCACCTATGACATAGGCCTGCAGGCCCTATCAGGCGCGCTCGAGCGCAATCACAACTTCCTGTATCTCTGCTACGACAACGGCGCGTACATGAACACCGGCATACAGAGGTCGAGCGCAACCCCGCTCTTCTCGAACACGACCACTTCGCCTTCCGGCGACGTGATACCCGGCAAGCAGCAGTGGAGGAAGGACCTCACCAGGATAGTGGTAGCGCACAACATACCCTACGCGGCGCAGGCAAGCCCGCATAACTGGTCGGACCTCTCGAAGAAGGCCGAGAAGGCGCTTGGCACCAGGGGCGCGACCTTCATGAACGTCATGTCCCCCTGCCCGCTCGGCTGGTACACGAAACCCGAAGATTCCATTAAGTGGGCGAAGCTTTCCGTCGATACATGCTACTGGCCCCTCTACGAGGTCGAGAACGGGGTTCTGAAGATAAACTACAAGCCCAAGGAGAAAAAGCCCCTTGTGGACTGGCTCAAGCCCCAGGG
>MGPL01000122.1:16233-17440 GCA_001797415.1 Deltaproteobacteria bacterium GWA2_55_10 | reverse complement strand
CGGGTCGGATCTCTGTCTCTTCCAGAATCGCTTTTTGCAAACGAATATTCCGACAGGCTCCTAGACCTCAGAAAAAACTCCTAATTTTTTAGAGGCATCATACATACTGAAAAACCATGGATATTGTGCGGACACCGGAATTGGTCTATAATAAATAATCCGGCGCGCCAGCTTTGAGGCGCACAAGGTCTTCCTATGAAAAAATATACAGTAGTCGAGATAATGAAGATGAAGGCCGAGGGCAGGAAGATACCCGTCCTTACGGCCTATGATTTCGCCACAGCCAGGATACTGGACGAGGCAGGCATACCCCTGTTCATAGTGGGCGACTCCGCCGGCATGGTCGAGGCGGGTTACGAGAGCACGCTTCCCGTAACGGTCGACGAGATAATCTATCATACCAAGGCAGTCGTACGGGGCAGGACAAACGCCCTTGTCGTGGCCGACATGCCGTTCGGCTCTTACCAGGCCTCCGTCGATGACGCCCGAAGAAACGCCGTAAGGCTCGTGAAAGAAGGCGGGGCAGAGGCCGTGAAGCTCGAGGGCGGCACGAGGATGGCCGGGGTCATAAAGGCGATAGCCGAAATGGACGTGCCTGTAATGGGGCATATCGGGCTCACTCCGCAGTCCATCCACAGGATGGGCGGCTACAAGGTGCAGGGCAAGTCAAGGCCGGACGCAGACCTTATAATGGAGGACGCCCTTGCGGTCGAGGATTCGGGCGCGTTCGCAGTGGCCCTCGAAGGCATACCGGCCCAGCTCGCGAAAGAGATAACCGAGAGGCTTACTATCCCGACAATAGGCATTGGCGCAGGCCCCCACTGCGACGGACAGGTCCTTGTCGTAAATGACATGCTCGGCCTCTCCGGACAGAAGGTCCCCAGGTTCGTCAAAAGGTACGCTGACCTCAGAAACCTCATATTCCTTGCCGCGACCGAGTATATAAAGGATGTGGTTGAAGAGAGGTTCCCTTCCAAGGAGCATTCGTATTAGCCGTTGAAGGTCATCAAGACAGTAAAAGAGATGCAGGAGGCCTCTATCGCCTCGCGCTCAAAGGGGGCGGCGGCCGTGCTCGTGCCCACTATGGGCTTTCTGCACGACGGCCACAGGGCGCTCCTTAAAAGGGGCAGGGCCGAGGGCGGCTTGCTTGTCCTGAGTATCTTCGTCAACCCTTCGCAGTTCGGCCCGAAAGAAGACCTGAGCGCCT
>MGPL01000122.1:0-16191 GCA_001797415.1 Deltaproteobacteria bacterium GWA2_55_10 | reverse complement strand
GCCACTTCAGGGGAGTGGCTACTGTGGTCTTAAAGCTCTTCAACGCGGTCCTGCCTGATGTGGCCGTCTTTGGCTGGAAGGATTTTCAGCAGCTTTGTATAATAAAAAGAATGGCGAGCGACCTTGGCCTCCGGGTCGAGATAATCGGGGTCGATACGGTGAGGGATCCTGACGGCCTGGCGATGAGCTCCCGAAATTCCTACCTGACCCCTGAGGAGAGAAAAGCTGCTTCGATCATCCCGTCGGCCATTGAAGAGGCAAAGAAGGCAGTCGCCGGGGGCGAGATAAAAGTCGTTGAAATTGTTAGAAAAGTTAAAAATATCATAGAGACGGAGCGCCTTGCCGTGGTAGACTATATAAAGGTCTGTCACTCTGAGAGCCTGGACGAGATGGAAGAGGCCGGCCCGGGCGCTGTCCTCTTTTTAGCCGTAAAGATAGGCAGGGCAAGGCTGATCGACAATACGCCACTCAATTGAAGTTTTCTTTCAGGAGGGTTCCAGATAAAATGCACCGCACCATGCTCAAAAGCAAGATACACCGGGCGACTGTCACGGACGCGAACCTCGATTACGAGGGTTCGATCGCCATTGACGAATCCCTCATGGAGGCTGCCGGCATCTACGAGTTCGAGCAGGTCCAGATATATAATATCAACAACGGCAACCGTCTCACCACTTACGCCATAAAGGGCGAGAGGGGCAGCGGCGCTATTTCCATAAACGGAGCGGCCGCCCACCTTGCCAAAAAGGGCGACCTTGTCATCATCGCGAGCTACTCGGTCTATGAAGAGGCCGAGGCAAGAAAGCACTGGCCCGTCCTCGTCTATGTGGATGATAAGAACGCGATAAAGAAAGTCAGCGCAGAACTGGCAGCGCACCGTCTATGACAAAGATATTCAGAGGCTACTTCATAACAGGGCTCCTTGTCGTGGTGCCCCTGTACTTCTCCATCTACGTCCTCTCCATCATCGTCGGGTTCATGGACGGCATCCTGAACCTGCTGCCGCGGGTTGCCCACCCGGACACGTATATGCCGTTCCACATACCGGGCCTGGGCATAATATTCACCGTGGTGAGCATATTCCTCATCGGTGTCCTTGCGACCAACTTCCTCGGGAAGAGGATGCTGGTCATCTCGGAGAAGGTCGTGTCAAAGGTCCCCGTCATGAGGATGGTATATAATGCGACAAAGCAGTTCATGGAGACTTTTTTTACCCAGGGCGCCCAGGGCTTCAGGAAGGTAGTCCTCATAGAGTTCCCGAGGAAAGGGATCTACTCCATGGGTTTTCTCACAAGCAAGGTCAGCGGCGAGATAAAGCACAAGACCACGAGCGAGCCCGCGGTCTGCGTCTTTGTCCCGACCACCCCTAACCCGACCTCCGGTTACTTCGCCGTCGTCCCGGAAAAGGACGTCATAGTCCTCGACATGAAGGTCGAGGACGCCTTCAAGGTCATCATGACCGGCGGCATGGTAATACCCAACAACGACGAGTTCAAGGTCTTCGTCCAGAACCCCGGCGCAAGGGACCTGGTAGGCAAGTAGCGTTTTCCCTCAGGTATTTTCCCTTCGAATTCCCCTCATATTTCTTCATTGTTTTTTGCCCCGAATTTGTTTAAGATTTCAGCTCTTCATAATCCCCCGTTACAGAGGCCTTTAATGGAAAAGAAACCCCGTTCCTACAAGTTCGAATCGCTTGACGAGATGTCCATCAACACAATAAGGTTCCTGGCCGTCGACGCAGTAGAGGCCGCCAACTCAGGCCACCCCGGAATGCCGATGGGAGACGCGCCAATGGCATACGTACTCTGGAAGCATTTTTTGAGGCATAACCCGTCTAACCCGAAGTGGCCGGCAAGGGACAGGTTCGTGCTCTCCGCGGGCCACGGCTCGATGCTCCTCTATGCGCTTTTGCACCTCACGGGCTACCCGCTTACGCTCGATGAGATCAAGAGGTTCAGGCAGTGGGGCAGCCACACGCCGGGACACCCGGAGCATGACTCCAGGATAGGCATTGAGACGACCACAGGCCCGCTCGGACAGGGCTTTGCCAACGGCGTGGGCATGGCAATGGCAGAGAAGTACCTGGCCCACAGGTTCAACAAGCCCGATTACCCGCTCTTCGATTACGGCGTCTACGCCGTCTGCAGCGACGGCGACATAATGGAGGGCGTCTCAAGCGAGGCAGCCTCCATGGCAGGGCACCTGTTGCTCGGCAATATCGTCTATCTCTACTCGGATAACAAGATAACCATAGAGGGCTCCACTGACATCGCCTTCTCAGAGGACGTCGGCAGGAAGTTCGAGGCATTCGGCTGGCATGTGCAGCACGTGGGCGGCAACGACCTCGACGCCATAGCAAAGGCGATAGAGTCCGCGAAGGCGGAGACGACCAGGCCCTCCATCATAATAGCCAGGACCATAATAGGCTTTGGCAGCCCGGGCAAGCAGGACACCGCAGAGGTCCACGGCGCGCCCCTTGGCAAGGACGAGGTAAGGGCCACGAAGGAAAAGCTCGGCTGGCCGCTTGAGCCGGCCTTCTTCATACCCGAAGAGGTCTCCAACGAGTTCAGGGCCGCTATCCAGCATGGAGAGTCCCTTGAGAAGGGCTGGCTACAGATGCTGGCGAGATACGAAAAGGAATATCCTGAAGAGGGTAAGGAAATACGGGCCCTTGCAGAAGGCAAGAGGTCCAGGGAGTGGCTCAAGGATATACCGGTCTTTACTGAAAAGGACGGCGCAATGGCGACCAGGAGCGCGTCCGGCAAGGTCCTGAACGCCATAGCGAAGAGCACGCCCTTTCTCATCGGCGGCTCGGCTGACCTCGCGCCCTCGACCAATACCATCATGAAGGGCATGGGAGATTTCCTGTCCACCGGCGCGGGAAGGAACCTGCACTTCGGAGTGAGGGAGCACGCGATGGGCTCTGTCATGAACGGCATGGCCCTCACCGGCATTGTCCCCTACGGCGCGACCTTCCTCATATTCTCGGATTACATGAAGCCGCCCATCAGGCTCGCCGCGCTCATGGGCCTTCAGACGATATACGTCTTCACCCATGATTCCATCGGCCTTGGCGAGGACGGCCCCACGCACCAGCCTGTTGAGCAGCTCGCAAGCTTGAGGGCTGTACCCAACCTTACCGTAATAAGGCCCGCGGACGCCAATGAGACGGCAGAGGCGTGGAAGGCGGCCCTCTTGAACGAGACTGGCCCCACGGCCCTGGTGCTCACAAGGCAGAACGTGCCCTATATAGACAGGACAAAGTACGCTTCTGCCGAAGGGGTCTCAAAAGGCGGCTATGTGCTCGCGGACTCTGGCGGAAAGCCCGAGGTCATACTCATTGCCACCGGCTCAGAGGTGCAGCTTGCGCTCGGCGCCTACGAAGACCTCTCGAAGCGCGCCGTAAAGGCGAGGGTCGTAAACATGCCGAGCTGGGAGATATTCGACGCCCAGGACGAGGCATACAGGGACCAGGTCCTGCCGCCTGACGTAAAGGTCAGGCTCGCGGTAGAGGCCGCATCCCCGATGGGCTGGCACAAGTACACTGGAACCGACGGAGGGGTCCTGGGGATTGAGCGTTTCGGCGCGTCCGCCCCGTACAAGACAATCTTCGAGCAGTTCGGCTTGACCGTCGAGAACGTCTCTCAAAAGGCCGTCGCCCTCCTCAATAAGGAAAAAGGGCTTGTTTCTTGATAGCATTTGACATCCCTGCTATACTTTACGGCAGGTCCGGAACACAGGGCCTGCCGTTTTCTTATTTCAAGGCGGATTTCTGATATCCCGGCCCATTTCACTCCATAAGACCATTCTTTCCGCGGGGAACGCGGCATCCAGGAGCCCTCATGAACCCTCTTTTAGAGCTTAAAAAACTGGGCCAGAGCGTCTGGTACGACAACCTGAGAAAGGGGCTTGTCACCTCCGGCGAATTGAAACGCATGATAGACGATTATGCTGTCTCAGGCGTGACCTCGAACCCCAATACCTTTGAGAGGGCCATTGCAGGGACCAATGAATACGACGAGGATATCTCGAAGCTCCTGAAAGAAGGTTTTGACGACGAGGGCATACTCTCGCGCCTGATGACGCGCGACGTAAGGCTCGCGGCCGACCAGCTCTCGGGCATTTTCAGGGAGACCGGGGGCTCTGACGGCTTCGTCTCAATAGAGGTCGACCCGAGGATCGCGACCGATGCCGGATCGACCGTGGAAGAGGCCAGGCGTCTTTTTGATGTAGTAGACAGGCCCAATATAATGGTCAAGGTGCCCGGCACAAGGGAGGGGCTCAAAGCCCTCGAGACCCTCACATACGAGGGCAGGAACATAAACATAACGCTCCTCTTCTCTATAGACCGCTACGCCGAGGTCGCGGAGGCCTATCTCAGCGGACTTGAGAGGAGGCTCTCGGAAGGGCTGCCCATAGACACCATTTCGAGCGTGGCGAGCTTTTTTGTGAGCAGGGTAGACAGCCTCTTCGACAGGATGATCGAGGAGAGGATAGAGAGGTCTGTATCCAACGACGAGAAGGCGAGGCTCAGGGGCCTGCTTGGAAAGGTAGCCGTAACCAACGCCAGGCTCGCCTGGCTGAAGTTCGAGGCTGCCTATTCCGGCGAAAGGTTCAGGAAATTGAAGGACGCCGGGGCAAAGCCGCAGAGGCTCCTCTGGGCGAGCACCGGGACAAAGAACCCGCGCTACCCGGATACCAAGTACGTTGAAGAGCTTATAAAAGACGGCACGGTCAATACCATGCAGCTCCATACGCTCCTTGCATTCTACGACCACGGCCGGGCAAGGATGACCCTTACAGAGGATATTGAGGGAGCAAAGAAGCTCTTTGGCGAGATGGAGAGCTTAAGTATAGATTATCAGGCAGCCACCCGGAGGCTTGAGAAGGAAGGCACCGAGGCCTTCTCCGAGGCGCATATCTCCATATTGAGGTCCATTGCCGCAAAGAGGGACGCGCTCGAGAAGAAGAGGGCCGTTGCCCCGCGGTATTCGCTCAACGGCTACGAGTCCGAGGTCTCGGATGCCCTGCAGGAGATCGGCAGCGAGAACTTCCTCGAGAGGCTCTGGGCAAAGGACCCGACGCTCTGGAAGACGGGCGCGCAGGAGAAGAAACTGATAAAGGACTCTCTGGGCTGGGTCGTCCTTACCAGGGTCATGGACGACCACATCGATGAGATAGAGGACTTTGCCCGCGAGGTGAGGGAAGCGGGCTTCCGCGACGTTGTGCTGCTCGGCATGGGCGGATCGAGCCTTGCCCCGCTCGTATTTGCCGAGACATTTGGCCGCGCTCCGGGATACCCTAAGCTCACTGTGCTTGATTCTACCGACCCCGGCGCAGTAGATGCGGTCACGCGCTCCATAGACGCCGAGAAGACGTTATTCATAGTATCGAGCAAATCCGGCTCAACGATAGAGCCGCTCAGCCTCTTCGAGTTCTTCCATGAAAAAGTCCATAAGCTCAAGGGTGACGCCGCAGGCAGGAACTTCATCGCGATAACCGACCCCGGCACCCCGCTGGAGGGCTTTGCGAAAAAATACAGGTTCAGGAAACTCTTTACCAATCCGAAAGACATAGGGGGCAGGTTCTCCGCGCTCTCGTACTTCGGGCTCGTGCCTGCCGCGCTAATGGGCGTGGATATCGGGAAGCTCCTTGAGTACGCGGCAAGGGTGGAGGAGGCGATACACCCGTGCCAGCCGGAATCCGAGAACCCGGTAATAATTCTCGGCGCGGCCCTTGGCACGCTCGGGAGGCTGGGAAGGGACAAGCTCACTTTCTTCATGTCAAATGAGGTAGCCGCGTTCGGCATGTGGCTCGAGCAGCTCATTGCCGAGAGCACAGGCAAGGAGGGCAAGGGGCTTGTGCCGGTCGTGAGCGAGCCGCTTGGCAAGACCGAAGATTATGGCAATGACAGGGTCTTTATTTTCATCACTGTCGGCGCGGAGGACAGAAAGTTTACCGGCGCCATGAAGTCCTTTGCCGAGGCAGGGCACCCTGTCGTGGAGCTCAAGCTTGGCGATCCGTACGAGCTTGGAGGCGAGTTCCTCAGATGGGAGGTCGCGACATCCGTCGCGGGCCAGATACTCGGCATAAACCCGTTTGACCAGCCCGACGTCGAGCTGGCAAAAAAGCTCACAGTCGCAAGGCTCTCGGACATAAGCAAGCCCGAGGGATTGAAGCCCCCCGGAGTAGGCGTACAGGCAAACGGTTTCGGCGTGTACTTCGGCAAAAAGACCTTTGAGAAGCTTACCAGAGCCGACGGCGACGCGAAGAAGATGCTGAGCGGGTTTTTAGGACTTGTGAAAGAGGGCGACTATATAGGCGTGCTGGCCTATTACAACCCCGCTGACAGCAGTCTCTCAGCCGAATTCACGGAGCTGAGAAGGGCGCTCCGTGACTCAACGGGCGCGGCGACCCAGTTCGGGTACGGGCCCAGGTACCTGCACTCTACTGGGCAGCTCCATAAGGGCGGGCCTGACAGGGGGCTTTTCATCATACTCTGCCACCAGCCGGACGAGGACTTCAAGGTGCCTGGCAGCCAGTTCAGCTTCTCCGAGCTTGAGCTCTCGCAGGCGTTCGGCGACATGGAGGCCCTTGACTCGAAGGGCCTGAGGGTCGCGCTTGTAGACCTCAAGGACCCCTCCGTGAAGACTCTCAAGTCTTTCGAGGACCTGCTCGCAAGAGCTGCCAGGTCATAAGGCATCTCTAAAAATTAAGTATAAGGGTACCTCTAAAAATAACAATTTTTAGAGATAGTCATAAACTTTACGGGGGTGTGATGGACGCAGGGATGATAGGCCTTGGCCGCATGGGCCTCAACATGGCAAGAAGGCTGACCAGGGGCGGACACAGGGTGGTTGGATTCAACAGGGCCTCTGAGACGACCAAAAAGGCCGAAGCAGAAGGCATCATCGGGGCATACTCTTTGAATGAGATCGCCGGTAAGCTCCCGGCCCCGAGGGTAGTCATCATAATGCTTCCGGCCGGCTCTCCCGTAGATGACACGATAGAGGCCCTGAAGCCGAGTCTTTCAAAGGGCGATATCGTCGTTGACGGCGGCAACAGTTTTTACAAGGACGACATCAGGCGCTTCGAGGACCTGAAGAAGCTCGGCATCGGCTACGTCGACGCAGGCGTGAGCGGCGGCATCTGGGGCCTCAAAGAGGGCTACTGCACAATGATAGGCGGCGAGTTGAGCGCCTTCGAGTGCATAGAGCCGCTCTTGAAGACGCTCGCGCCCGCCGGAGGCTACCTCTACTGCGGAAAGACCGGCGCAGGACACTTCGTCAAGATGGTCCACAACGGCATCGAGTACGGGATGATGGAGGCCTATGCCGAAGGATTCGAGCTATTGAAGGCCTCGCCCTACGGAGAAGGTATAAAGAACTCGGAGCTTGCGCGCCTCTGGAACCAGGGAAGCGTTGTGCGCTCGTGGCTCCTTGAGCTGCTGCAGTCCGCCTTCGATAAGGAGGAAGGGCTGGAGTCGATAGTCGGCTATGTAGAGGACTCGGGCGAGGGCAGGTGGATGGTGAAGGAGGCCGTGGACATGGGATTGAGCCTGCCGGTCATCACCGAGTCGCTCATGAGGAGGTTCCGCTCGAGGCAGGAGGACTCCTTTGCCGAAAAGGTGCTCGCCGCCATGAGGGAAGAGTTCGGCGGCCACAGCGTCCGGCGCACGCGCCGGTGATGGACTGAAGACCGCGAAAAGCCCCTCTCTGAGGGGCTTTTCATTATGGACTGATATCATAATGGGAGAAGAATACGTGACTAATGTCGAGAGGACGGAAGGACGCCCGACGATAAGGATAGGAAAGGTTGCGGTGACCGGGCAGCCGTGCGAAGAGATTTCGCCTGACGAGTCGGCTGTCGTCATATTCGGGGCCTCGGGCGACCTTACAAAGAAAAAGCTCATGCCCGCGCTCTACTTCCTTTTCAGGAACAAGCTCCTTCCAAAGGGCTTCTTTGTGCTGGGTCTGGCGAGGACCGACTTCGACGATGCCGCCTTCAGGGCCGACATGGAAAAGTCCGTGAAAAAGGCCGGCAACTTCGACGCAATAGCCTGGGCTGGTTTCAGCGAACGCCTCTTTTACATGAAGGTGGACTACAACGACAAGGCTGCGCTCGCCGCCGCAAAGGAGTTCATCGACAGGAAGGCAGGCGAGTTCGGCGCAAAAGGGAACAAGGTGCTCTACCTCGCGACGCCGCCTTCGGCCTACCGCACTATAATCAGGAACATCGCCGCCTCCGGCCTCTCGGCAGAGAACGACGGCTGGACCAGGATAGTCATAGAGAAGCCTTACGGCAGGGACCTTGAGAGCGCCCGCGCCCTGGAAGAGACCGTAAGCCGCAATTTCAAAGAGGAGCAGGTCTTCAGGATAGACCATTACCTGGGCAAGGACACGGTCCAGAACATAATGATGTTCAGGTTCGCAAACTCCATCTTCGAGCCCATCTGGAACAGGCACTTCATAGACCACGTGCAGCTGACGGTCTCGGAGAGCATCGGCATCGAGAAGAGGGCTGGCTTCTACGAAGAGGCGGGCGTGCTCCGGGACATATTCCAGAACCACATGCTCCAGGTCCTCTCCTTTATCGCTATGGAGCCGCCTTCGGTCTACGAATCCGAGCTTGTGAGGACAGAGCGCTTCAAGGTGCTTCGCGCCCTTAGGCCGCTTGACAGGGGGGACCTGGAGAAGTCCCTGATGCTCGGACAGTATGTCGAAGGCGAGGTGGACGGCAAAAACGTGAGGGGCTACACTGAGGAAGAGGACGTGGCAAAGGACTCCGTTGTGCCGACATTCGCCGCGATGAAGGCCTATATCGACAACTGGCGGTGGCAGGGAGTGCCTTTTTATCTCCGGTCAGGCAAGCGGCTCAAGAGCCGCTTCACCCAGATAACGATACAGTTCAGGAAGGTGCCGCATCTAATGTTCCAGGACGTATTTGAAGAGGAGATAGGCCCGAACGCCCTAATCATCAGGATCCAGCCGGACGAAAGGATACAGCTCAAGTTCCACGCCAAGAACCCCGGCTCAAGGGTCTGCCTCCGTGACGTTGTCATGGATTTTTCTTACCTCTCAGGCTACGAGGGCCTATCGCTGGACGCTTATGAGCGGGTGTTGATGGACTGCATGACCGGCGACAAGATGCTATTCGTGAGAAGGGACGGGATGGAGCTCAGCTGGGAGTGGCTTGCGCCGGCCCTCGAATTATCTGATAGAAAGGGGCCGCACAGGCCGGACCGCTTCCTCTACAGGGCGGGGAGCTATGGGCCGATTGAGGCCGAGAGATTTATCGCCAACGACGGAAGGGCATGGGTCAACTATGAAAAGTAGGCTCATACTCGCCGGAGACATCGGGGGCACAAAGACATACATGGCCCTCTTTGAGCTAAGGGAAGATACCCTGGAGCCTGTAAGGGACAAGGCCTTCTCAAACGCGCAATACGGCGGACCTGCGGAGGTATTCCGTGAATTTCTCAAAGACGGCGAGGCGAATGATATCATTTCCGCCGCGTTAGGCATCGCATGCCCGATAGCGGGAGATATCTGCAGGCTGACGAACCTGAACTGGGTCGTGGACAGAGTAGGGCTTAAAAAAGAGTTCGGGCTCAATGACCTCGCCCTCATAAACGACCTTGCCGCGATAGGCTGGGGCGTGGGACTCCTCTCTGAAAAGGACCTCCATGTCCTTCAAAAAGGCAGACCCTCTCCGGGCAACGCGGCCCTTATCGCGGCCGGCACAGGGCTCGGAGAGGCGATACTCTTCTGGAACGGAAAGGCGTACCTGCCTTCGGCTTCCGAAGGCGGGCATACGGATTTCGGCCCGCGAAATCCGCTTGAGATAGAGCTGCTTCAATTCCTCATCCGCAAATACGGACATGTAAGCTATGAGAGGATAGTCTCAGGCCCTGGCCTTGAGAACGTATATGAATTCGTAAGGTCAAAAAGGGGAGCGGAGCCGGAACGCCTCAAGAAGAGGTTCGAGGCAGAAGGCATCTCTCCGGTCGTATCGGACGAGGCCATTGCTGGCACTGACGAGGGCTGCGTGACGGCGCTCGGCCTATTCCTGTCAATCTACGGGGCCGAGGCAGGAAACCTTGCATTGAAAACACTCGCAACCGCCGGGGTTTACATCGGCGGGGGAATAGCCCCGAAGATACTGAAGGCGCTCTCCGACGGCAGGTTCCTCGAAGCATTCAGGGACAAGGGCAGGTACGGCGATTTCATGTCCGCCATGCCCGTATATGTAATACTGAACGACAGGACAGGCCTCATGGGCGCTGCGAGATATGCGGCGAGCCTCGTTGAGGGAATGAATGTTAAGCGGATAGCCGATTCCGGCAGGGCAGGGGAATGTCCGGCAAGCGCCTTGTTGTTTATGACGACGCCGCGGCCCTCGCGAGGGCCGCAGCCGATATCTTTGTAGAGTCATTCCACGCCGCATTGAGGGAAAAGGGATTTTTCACGGCTGTTCTCTCAGGCGGCGGCACCCCGTTGGAACTCTACATGCTCCTTGCCTCTCCGGAATATTCGGGAAAGATAGATTGGGCCTCGACCCATCTCCTCTGGGGGGATGAGAGGTGCGTGCCACCCGAAGACGACCAGAGCAATTTTGAATCGGCATGGGAGGCGCTTGTCTCTAAGGTAGATATCCCGCGGCAGAATATCCACCGCATAAAAGGCGAGCTGCCTCCTCAACAGGCGGCGAGTGAATACGAGGGCGAGATAAGGTCCCTTCTCGGCATAGCTCCGGACGAGCTGCCCAGCTTCGATCTCGTGCTCCTCGGCCTGGGCGCCGACGGCCACACACTTTCCATATTTCCCGATACCGATGCGCATCGAAATCCTCATGGCCTTGTAATGGCGAACTATGTGCCGAAGCTCAAGGCATGGCGGGTGACCATGACCCCTGACGCGATAAGCCTGGCAAGGAAGACGCTCTTCCTCGCGGCTGGAAGCGCAAAGGCCCTCGCGCTAAAAGGGATGCTTAAAGGAGATTATCCGGCAGGAGCCGTAACGGGGGAAGATGTGCTTGTCTTTGCTGATAATGAGGCTGCTGAGTTTAATGAGGAGTAATGGACTTTTTCAGCAGGCCGATAGAAAAAACGCAGGGGTGAATTACTTAACCTTCACTCCTACGTTCGTATGGCACTTGACGCAATTGAAGAGAGGGAATGCGTTGGGGCTGTTGTGGCAGTCGGCCGCTCCGCAGAACTTGCCGTCCATGTTCATCTTCATGGACATGTTGTTTGTCCCGCGCTTGTCCTTGAAAATCTTCGGATGGCAGTCATTGCACTTGTAGAGCTTTTCATGCAGGGCATGGGGGTATATTACCGGCCCCACACCCGCCTTCTTCATGCTTTCGATCTTTGAATCGAGCCTGATATCCCCGATAGAGGCGGCCCCGGCTGCTGCCGGGACCGCTACGATCAGGATGAATATCGAAAGACATCTTTTCATGGGTTACTTGGAGGCCTTCTTGGGAGCCGAATGGCACTTGTTGCAGTCCGTAAGCGGGAAAGCGACCTTTCCGTGGCACCTGCCGCACCACTGGCCCTGCACTATGCCCACCATCGTCATGTCGTTCGAGCCCTTTGCGGGTACGAAGATCGACGGATGGCATACGTCGCACTTGAGCCAGTAGGTATGCATCTCATGGGGATAGATAACGTCGCTCACGTAGTCTCCCTTTGCCGTGATGACCACGTCCATCTTAAGAGGCGGGATCTCCTCTTCTTCAGGGTCGAGCGATGCCTTGGGGCTGATTATATTCTGCCTGACGAGCTTGGCCCAGTCGACGAGGCCGTACTTGTCCTTGGGAAGGCCTGCAGCCGAGAGGGCCTGCGGGTGCCAGCCCATGCCTGCCTTGAACGCCTGGCTCGCGGGCTTGCTCGGGTCGCCGATGCCGGCGGGCCTGCCCTGGGTGTCAAGATAGATGACGCTTGAGGGGTCCTTGGGGTCGATCCTCGTTGCTGATGCTGCCGTTTCCTTCTTGGGTGCGGGTGCGGCTGCCGCGCTCTGATCGCCTGATTTCTTGGGCGCCGGTGCAGACTCCACCGTGCCGGTGACAGCATAACCGAATACCGCCACAAGCGAGCAGAGGAGAGCAGCCTTCAGTCTCTTGAATGAAGATGCTTTCATCACTTTCCTCCTTTATTCGGTAATCGGTTTGCTTGGTGCACCGGACTCGGAGCCCTTGTAGGAATGGCACCTGTCGCAGTACAGAGGCTCCCACGCAACAAGGCCGTTGTGGCATTTGCCGCAGAACTCGCCGCTCATTATGGCAGCCATGTTGATGTCGTTAGCTCCTTTTTTCAGGATAAAGATGTCCTCATGGCATACCTTGCATTTGAACCTGATCCTGTGAAACCAGTGCGGGAACACGACCGGATCCACTCCAGCCTTTTGCATGCTCTCTGACTTGCTGTTAAGGACGATGTCCCCGTATTCCGCGTGGCTGGGCTTTGCGGCCACCAGCCCCACGGCAATACCAATACAAGCCAGGAGGAGAATCAAGAAGCCCGTTCTCTTCATCACTGCCTCCTTACGTAATTTTCCCCCCCGGGGAATTCAAAATTTTTGGGTTACGATTGTTGCATTATAGCCTTTTGTATGTACTTTCTGTCAAGCTAAAAATTGTCTATTCCGCGCTCCCGCATTGAAATAATCAACTCCCTATGATATAAGGGCGGCTCCCTTATAAGCGGGACTTTTTAGCCGCTTCCGCCCAGGATTTTTTCTTGATTTGCGGCTGACGCCATTTAAATGGTATATAATAATATCCCGAAAACGCGTATTTTCAACTGAACGGAGGTATTTGTTTTGCTCGAAAAAATGGGTAGCTGGAGAAGGACTTCGTATTGCGGGGAGCCCGCTTCGGCGGATATAGGTAAGAAGATATGCCTCATGGGCTGGGTCCAGAGGAGAAGGGACCACGGGGGCCTCATATTCATAGACCTCAGGGACAGGGCCGGGATTATACAGCTCGTCTTCAGCCCTGAGAGCCTGAACAACGTACACGCGAAGGCCCACGATCTGAGGAACGAGTTCGTCGTGGCTGTCGAGGGCCTTGTGAGAAAACGCCCGGACGGCACGGAGAACCAGAACCTGCCCACAGGCCAGGTTGAGATCGAGGTCCACGAGATCAGGGTCTTGAACGACTCCGAGACCCTTCCTTTCATGATAGAGGACGACAGCGACGTCGCCGAGACGACCAGGCTCACATACAGGTACCTGGACTTAAGGAGGCCCGCCCTCCAGAAGAAGCTCATGCTCCGCCACAAGGTAGCGATGGCAACGAGGAACTACCTTGCGGAGAACGGCTTCATCGAGGTCGAGACGCCGGTGCTCACAAAGAGCACGCCTGAGGGCGCGAGGGACTTCCTCGTTCCGAGCAGGTTGAACGCCGGGCATTTCTTCGCCCTGCCCCAGTCGCCGCAGCTCTTCAAGCAGATACTGATGATATCCGGCTTTGACAGGTACTTCCAGGTAGTGAAGTGCTTCAGGGACGAGGACCTTCGGGCCGACCGCCAGCCCGAGTTCACGCAGATAGACGCGGAGATGAGCTTTGTCGACCGCGAGGACGTAATATCGGTCATGGAAGGGCTTGTGGTCCGCATGTTCAACGAGACGGGCGTTAAGCTGAACCCGCCCTTCCCGCGCCTCACTTATGCCGAGGCAGTCGGCAGGTTCGGCGTGGACAACCCTGATGTAAGGTTCGGCCTTGAGCTCAAGGATTTGACCAGAGATCTTTCCGGCTCAGGCTTCAAGGTATTTGCGGATGCCGCTGCAAAGGGAGGCGTGGTAAAGGCCATCTGCGTACCGGGCGGCGGGGCGTTCTCGAGGAAAGACCTCGACGACCTCACGGAAGTCGCGGTCTCTTTCGGCGCAAAGGGCCTTGCGTGGGTCAAGATAACGGACGAGGGCTGGCAGTCTCCCATCGCGAAGTTCCTGAGCGACGCGGAAAAAGACGCGATAGCAAAGGCCACGGGCGCTGTTAAGGGCGACCTGCTGCTCTTTGGCGCTGACAAGGCCGCGATAGCAAATACCGTATTGGGCAGATTGAGGCTCAACATCGGCAACAGGCTCGGCCTCATACCAAAAGATGTACTCAACTTCGTATGGGTGACCGACTTCCCGATGTTCGAGTACGACGAGGCGGAAAAGAGGCATGTGGCTGTGCACCATCCCTTTACCTCTCCCATGGACGAGGATCTCGACAAGCTCGAGAGCGCGCCCTTGACCGTGAGGGCAAAGGCATACGACCTGGTATTGAACGGCAGCGAGATCGGCGGCGGGTCCATAAGGATACACCGTAGCGACGTGCAGTCGCGCGTATTCGAGATGCTCGGCATTAAGAGCGATGAGGCGCACTCAAGGTTCGGCTTCCTCCTCGACGCCTTGAAGTTCGGCACGC
The DNA here is from genome assembly GCA_001797415.1 of Deltaproteobacteria bacterium GWA2_55_10. GTDB lineage: Bacteria > Desulfobacterota > GWC2-55-46 > GWC2-55-46 > GWC2-55-46 > UBA5799. Next base: position 1,773 of record MGPL01000122.1, on the reverse strand, counting down.
CCCCTCACGGCGGAATAGCCTTCGGCCTCGACAGGGTGCTCTCCATAATGACGGCGTCCGACTCCATCCGCGACGTCATAGCTTTCCCCAAGACACAGAAGGGGACTGACTTGATGACGGACGCGCCTTCTGTCGTCGATCAGAAACAGCTCGACGAGCTCTTCATAAGGGTCGCGAAGAAGCAGTCTGTGGCGCCTTCGAGCACCGGGGCGTAAGATATATGCAGGGTGCGCTCTGCGCACCAAAAAATGTAAGGTGCTCTCCATCAATTACTGCAAGCGGGCCCAGGCAATAGCCTGGGCCCGCTTTTTTATGCCCTATTCAGGACAACAAGAGTCCTTTTTTGCTGGTATACTTACCTGAGTATGCAGCTCTGAATAAATTATGGAGGTCTTTGAAATGTCAAAACCTGAAAAATTTCTTTGCATTTGCGTGAACGAGAGGCCGCAGGGGCACCCAAGGGGCTCATGCGCCCAGAGGGGCAGCAGGGAGGTACTGATGGCCCTGGCAGAGGAGTTCGAGAAGCAGGGCGCCTTCGACAGGTCGAGCCTTGTGCAGACCGGCTGCCTGGGACTTTGTCAGGAGGGGCCGCTGGCAGCGGTATTCCCGGATAATGTCTTCTACAGGGACCTGACTGCCGCAGACGCGAAGGCGATTGTAAAGGAACATCTACTGGAAGGGAAGGCGCTGCCGAATAAGACGGTTCCGGACAGGGATTGGTATTGATGTGAAGCGAGGAACAGAGGGGGCTACGGCATTGCTGTAGCCCCCTCTGTTATTTGCGGTTTACTAAGATGTCATAGACCGAGCGGATAGTTTTTCTCCCCTCACCCTACGCTTCGCCCTCCCTCTCCCGCAAAGGGGAGAGGGAGAAAAGAAAACCTCCCCTCCCTTGACGGGAGGGTGATAGTGTCGTGTATTTCTCTGAACTCTGAGGAGTATTGTCTTTCAAAATAGAGGGGCATAACGCGCAGCGAGCATAGAGTCGGGGGCGTGGCGAGCCCGGAGGATGGGGGCGGGTAGCGACCGAAGCCTTATGCCCAAAAAGCTCGGCAGCGTGCAAATGTCTTTGAGAAAGGCTGAAGTATTTTAAGTAAATTGCAGAATTGCTTTTTTTACTAAAGCTGATAGTCCAGATACTTTTGTTTTGATTTCATCGCGAATATCTTCTACTTTTTTGCCTGTAGGTGGATGACCTATTTCATTTCTTAGATAAGTATAAATAGTCTCCATTCTCTTTGATTTACGGCTGGGCTTTTCGCGAACTCCTTTTTCGTTTGTGCGTATAAAATCATCTACTTGTTTTTGACTTTGATAGATCCCGCTTTTTGTTAATTCAGGCAGTACACCATAAAGAATCATGAATTGTGAGATAGGATCAATAGATTGAAAAGCAAACCTATATAAGCTGCAATAATAGTTTCTGTCAATACTACTATTTCGAATTTGTCTAACAAACTCTTCTATTCTGTCTGAAGATGGAATTAAAGTATCAGTAGCAGTAACCGTACTTTTAATAATAATTGGCATGGGTGTTATTGCAAGGGATCTTCTCCCATCTGCATGGACGATCTCTTTTGATATCGGCGCGCCATCAAAAAAAATATTCCAAACCGGAGCATCAAAAGAATATGTCAAATTGGAAAATATTTGGTCCGCGATGTCCTTTGTTAAATTGTAAGCATCATCTGAATTTTCAACGCCGACCATGTAAAATTTTAAAATAATTTTATTTTTTCCATTTTGCACATGCGATGTTATCTCAACTTTTTC